>JBMNQO010000015.1:0-21244 GCA_050944195.1 Methanomethylophilus sp.
TAAACGGGAGTTAACGTATATGGTAAATAGCCCCCGACCGATTTGTCAGCAACATACACCATCCATTGAGGGAGACCATGGAAGAAACAGAGACAACGCTTTTCCCGTTCACCAAGATCGTCAAGCAGGACAAGATGAAGAGGGCGCTCCTCCTGAACGTCATCGACCCCACCATCGGCGGGGTCCTGATCAAAGGGGAGAAAGGGACCGCCAAATCGACCACCGTGAGGTCGATGGAGCAGTTCCTCCCCGAGCGCCCCGCGGTGGAGGGATGCGTCTACCGCTGCGACCCCCGCTTCCCCAACCGGCTGTGCGCCGACTGCAAGGCCAGGATCGCCAAGGGCGAGAAGCTCAAGACCGTCATGGTGCCCATGAAGGTCGTCGAGCTCCCCCTGAACGCCACCGAGGACCGCGTATCGGGGACCCTCGACATCGAGTACGTCCTCAAGACCGGGAAGAAGAAGTTCGAGCCCGGGGTCCTGGCGTCCGCCAACGGGAACATCCTCTACGTCGACGAGATCAACCTGCTGGACGACCACATCGTGGACCTGCTCCTTGACTCCGCCGCCATGGGCGTCAACTACGTCGAGAGGGAGGGCGTCTCCTTCTCCCACCCCGCCAAGTTCGTCCTCGTGGGCACCATGAACCCCGAGGAAGGGAACCTCCGGCCCCAGCTGCTGGACCGGTTCGGGCTCTCCGTCGAGGTGGAGTCCGAGGACAGCATCGAGACCAGGATGGAGGTCGTCAGGCGCAGGATCGCCTTCGACGCCGACCCCGAGGGCTACGTGAAGAAGGAGAAGAAGGACCTCGACGCGCTCACCAAGAAGATCGTCGACGCCAGGGAGCTCGTCAAGAAGATCCCCGCCGACGACGAGGCCATCAGGATGGCCGCCCGCATCTCCATGCAGTACAACATGGAGGGGCACCGCGCCGACATCACCCTCATCCGCGCCGCCCGCGCCAACGCCGCCCTCGAGGGGCGCAAGAAGATCACCAAGGAGGACATGCTGGCCGTGGCCCCGCTGGTCCTCGCGCACAGGGTCAAGAAGAAGGCCTTCGACAAGACGGGATTCGACGAGGCCGGGGTACGCAAATGCCTGGCCTCGATGTGAAGCGGGAGACCTTCCCGTTCTCCGCCATCGTCGGCAACGAGTCCGCCAAGACCGCCCTCCTGTGCGCCGCGGTCAGCCCCAGCATCAAGACGGTGCTGATCAAGGGCCTCTCGGGCACCGGGAAGACCGCCCTCGCCCGCTCGGTGACCTGCATCGACCCCGGGAAGGAGGTCGTGAACGTCCCCCTCAACGCCACCGACGAGCAGATCTTCGGCGCCATCGACATGGAGAAGGCCATCGCCACCGGCAAGGTGGAGATGGCGGAGAGCGTGCTCATGCGGGCGGACGGCAACTACGCCTACATGGACGACGCCGACCTCTTCGACCCCAACCTGCTCATCCAGGTGCTGGATTCCGTATTGTCCGGGACCGTGAAGGTGGAGCGGGAGAACGTCTCCGCCGAGTACCGCTGCGACACCAAGCTCCTGGCGAGCATGAACTCGACCAGGAAGTACCTCGACCGCCACGTCCTCGACATGTTCGACATCAGCGTCAGCATGCGGAGGCAGAAGGAGTCCGAGCAGGCGGAGGAGATCATCCGCCGCACCCTCCGCTACGGCGACGACGACGAGGAGCAGGCGAAGCTGTTCGCCAAGAGCGACGCCGAGATCGCGAAGACCGTGAAGAAGGCGAGGAAGCAGCTGAAGAAGGTGCACATCCCGAAGACCCAGCTGACCGTGATCGCGAGGCTCTGCAAGGTCCTCGGGGTCAAGGGATGCCGCGGAGCGGTCTCCACCGCCTACACCGCCATGGCGCTCTGCGCCCTCGGCGGGCGGACGATGGTCTCCAAGAAGGACACCGCGCGGGCCGCCGTGCTCTGCCTCGGCCACCGCCGCACGATCCGCCCCAAGAAGAAGGAGAAGAAGCAGTACAACCCGATGGAGACCGGCTACAACCCGCTCGGCGGGATCCGCCGCTTCATCCAGGACGACAAGGGGAAGACGGAAGAGTCCCAGATCGTCAAGAAGATCAACGAGAAGCCCGACGAGCCCTCCAAGAACAGCGTCGACGTCGGCTTCATGAAGTCCGAGGACATGGAGGACGTCATCGCCGAGGTCGGCGAGACCTTCGAGGCCATCGACCTCCTCGAGGACGAGGACTCCGGCGGCTTCCGGGCGGGCGACGACGCCGCCAAGAGGAAGTACGTCGAGACCCAGGACCGGAACGGGAAGTACATCCGCTCCCGCATCCCCAAGCAGTCCTGCACCGACATCGCCTTCGACGCCACCGTCCGCGCCGCCGCCCCCTACCAGAAGGCGAGGCACGAGCGGAAGCAGACCGACGGGGTGATCCTCGAGAAGCAGGACCTGCGGGAGAAGGTCCGCCAGAAGCAGGTCTCCTCCACCTTCCTGTTCCTGCTGGACACCAGCGGCTCGCTGATCATCCGCAACCGCATGTCGAAGGTGAAGGCCTCCATCCTCTCCATGCTCGAGACCCATTACGTCAAACGCGACCGGGTGGGGCTGATGACCTTCAACGAGGAGGCCATCGAGCTGATCCTCGCCCCCACCCGGGCGGTCGAGCAGCTGGAGCCCATCATCAACGACATCGCGGTCGGGCAGGGGACCCCGCTCTCGGAAGCCTTGGTGAAAGTGTACGAGTACATGATGCCGTACACCATCAAGCACCCCGACGAGAGGTGCCACATCGTCCTCATCACCGACGGCAAGGCGACGGCCTCCCTCGACCCCAACAAGGACCCGGTCAAGGAGAGCATCGAGATCGCCGAGCAGATCCACATCCCCAACGCGGACTGGATCGTCATCGACACCGGCCTCGGCTACACCAAGAACGAGACCCCGCGCGACCTCGCGGCCGCCTTCCGCGGGAAGTTCTTCCTCCTCGACGACCTCGAGAAGAAAGAGGTCACCGTGGACATCTGGGACTGATAGATAGGGGGCCCTTCCCCTATCTATCGGTATATATGCGCTTCCCTCCGGCATATATGGAGGAAGATGACGAATCCAAGCTCCCAGACCGCTTTCATTCGAGTTTATATAAATGAATCCAATGTCTCAACATGGAGCACAGCTTCCGCGGTCTCAGGGAGATCGTGATAGGCATCCTCGTCGGGATCACGGCGATGCTGCCCGGAATCAGCGGCGCGGTCATCTGCGTCTGCTTCGGAATCTATGAACGCATCGTCAGGGACCTCGCCAAACTGCGTGTCTACCTGAAGAAGGACTTCTGGTTCATCCTCTACCTGCTCATCGGCCTCGTCATCGGCACCATCATCGCCGCCAAGATCCTGAACGGCGCCATGGACCGCTACCCGACCGAGAGCCTGTTCCTCTTCGCCGGCCTCATCGCCGGCCAGCTGCCGGCCGTCTGGGAGATGGCCGAGCCCGAGAAGGGGAAGTTCACCAAGGCCGAGCTCGCCATGTTCGTCATCGGCTTCATCATCATGGGCTCGATGCTCGTCGCGGACCTCACCGGCAACGGCGGCGACAAGGAGCTGGGACACACCGCGGCCGACATGGCCATCATGTTCGTCGTCGGACTCGTGGTGGCGGTCTCCGCTCTCATGCCCGGGATCAGCCACTCGACCGTCCTGGTCGTCTTCGGGCTGTTCACCGCCTTCACCAGCGCCATCAGCGACCTCGACATGGTCCTCCTGCTGCCCCTGCTGCTGGGCGCCATCATCGGCGTCCTCGGCTTCGCCAAGGTCATCAAGTACGCCCTCGACAAGTACCACCGCGCCACCGGCTGCCTGATCTTCGGCCTCACCGCCGGCTCGCTGGTCACCGTGGCCATCTCGTCGGCCGTCGACGTCGAGAGCTGGATCCACGCCCTCGGAGGCCTGGTCTTCTTCATCATCGGCCTCGCCGTCAGCATCTGGTTCCTCAAGAAGGGAAGGGCCAACGACCAGAACAGCGTGCCCGATCCGGATGCAGTAGAGCCCAAGGCTGAGTGACAAACTTCAATCAATCTGCCCCGCGGAGAACGGATGCGAACCGCGGGGCGGATGAGAATTAAAAAATGGGATTGACCCGCACAGGGAATTTTGGGATAGGATGGATGTTTGTGCGGGCCGAGTGAAAGGGGCTGCATTGGGATCTGCCCCTTTTTCCTCTATTACTCTTCACTCCTGGAAAGTATATAAGCCGAAGGGGGAGGGGTCGCCGATTCTGACCGATTCTGACCGATTCTGAGGATCCGTCCGGTGCGCGGCGCCCCTGTTGAACTTCCCTGTCAATATTGACGGGAACGGCAAAGACCCAGACCCGGATCTTCACTCGACCTTATGGCGGGTCTTCACGGCGATGCCGCGCTTCATCTGCTCCATCTCGCGGCCGCACATGGCGGCCACCCCGACGCCGCGGACCTCGCTCTTGCAGACGACCACGGCCTCGTCCCCGATGCGCAGGGAAGGGTCGGCCTTCTCGACGCCGACGGCGAACAGGCTCCCCTTGAGCGGGAAGTCCTGGATCTCCACGGTGTTCTTTCCCATGTCGGCCAGGACCTGCGCCCCGTCCATGGTGAGGGAGAACATCCCCCGCTCGGGGGACATCATGCCCAGCTGGACCCTCTTCTTGACGTGCTCCGGGTCCTCCCGGAAGATCTTCCAGTAGGGGAACCTCCCGACGCCGAAGGTGTTCTCGTCCATGATCGCGTCGGCGGCCTCCCGCCCCAGCTGGAAGCCGAGGGCGGAGCGGATGCACTCCTTGCGCTCGATCATGTAGTCGACGGGCTCCATGCCCTTGGTCGCGTCCCGCAGCGCCTTGTCGAGGTTCTCGAGGGACCTGGGGGAGACGGAGTCCCCCACCACGGTGTCGGCGACCTCCATGTCCCCGAACAGCCCCTCCACCAGCTCCCGGTCCTCGCCCAGGTGGCAGACGACCTTCTCGTAGTGCCCCTTGGAGATGAGGTCCTTCAGCATCCGGCGGATGCGCTCCTTCTCCTCCGGCTTCCACTCCCCGGTGACGGGGATGTCGTAGGAGTTGGCGGGGTAGAAGATGTCGAGCTCCCGCGGCACCACTCCCAGCGGGGAGGTGACGATGACCTCGTGGACCAGGGTGTCGTGCGGGGCGGTGTGGATGGCCGAGGCGAACAGCTTGTGGGTCTTCGAGGTGTGGTAGGGCTTCTTGGCGGAGCACGGCAGCAGCAGGAGGACCTTCTTGTGGGCGGGCGGGACGTAGCGCTCGGCCATCATCTTCTCGTAGCGGACGATGTCCGGCCTCCGCAGGGACTGCACGGTGTTGCAGGAGAACCTGGTCCCGACGGTCGGGAAGCACTCCTCCTGGTAGGCATAGCCGTCGGCGTCGAAGACGCGGAGGGCGGCCACCTCGACCGGCGAGGAGAAGGAGCGCTGGTCCACCAGCTCCCGGAGCCTCCCCGCTTTCAGGAACGCTTTGACCTTGGAGAGCTCCTCCTCCATGGCCCGGCAGTTCTCCTCGGAGAAGTCTCCCTTCCCCTCGATCCGGCCCTCGGGGATGAGCCTCATGCCGGCGATGCCGGCGGCCCGGCACCACCCGTCGTCGACGACGTCGACGCCCATGTAAATGAGAAGTGCCAGATCCGCGGGCTCGGCGAGCCCGAGGACGCACAGGAGGCGGCCGAAGCCGGCGACCTCGCGGGCCTTCATGGCCTGGTCGACGAGGGCGCGGAAGTCCTCCTTGAGGTCGAAGCCGTTGGGGATGACAAGGACCTCGGAATCAGCAGGGAGGACCTCGTCCCCGCGCAGGGGGAACCGCAGCACGGAGATGCCGTCCTTGGTCCTCGCCTCGGCGGAGACGCCGGAGTTCTCGGAGGTCTTGCACTTGGGGTCCACGGCGATCTCCGCCCCGAGGAGCCTGACCGTCCGGCCGTCCTTCCCGAGGGAGATCCCGGTGTCCCCGTCCGCCGCGGAGGAGAGCACCGCGGGGGTCGCCATCTTGGCGTCCCCGCGCGAATATTCGCATGCCCTGCCCCTCTGGGAGCGGCTCACCACGTCCAACATGGTCAGGGACTATCCCTCCCCTTTATATGAAAATAAGCACGCGGGCGGGGGCGCGGGTAAAGGGTTAATACGCGCGTCGCCCATCAAGCACGCATGGAATCCCTGTACGACAAGGACCTGGTCTCCATCCGGGACCTCACCAAGGACCAGATAGAGTACATCCTCGACCTGTCGAAGAAGATGGTCCCCTACGCGCGTGGGGAGAGGGTCAAACGCGCCCTCGACGGGAAGATCCTCGGGAACCTGTTCTTCGAGCCCTCCACCCGCACCAAGCTGTCATTCGAGAGCGCCGCCTACCGCCTGGGCTGCGACGTCATCGACGTCTCCGAGATGTCGATGACCTCGATCGCCAAGGGCGAGACCCTGGCGGACACCATCAAGATGGTGGACGCCTACTGCGACATCATCGTCCTCCGCCACCCCTACGAGGGCGCCGCGAGGCTGGCCGCCGACGTCTCCGAGAACCCGGTCATCAACGCCGGGGACGGGGCCGGCTCCCACCCCACCCAGATGCTCCTGGACCTCTTCACCATGAAGGAGGCCAAGGGCTCCCTTGACGGGCTCAACGTGACCATGGTCGGCGACCTCAAGTACGGCCGCACCGTCCACACCCTGGCCCAGGCCCTCACCAACTTCGGGGTCCACCTGACCCTGGTCGCCCCCGACTCCCTGCAGATGCCGGCGGACATCATCGAGAGGCTCAAGAGCAACGGCTGCGACCCCAAGAGGACCGACCGCCTCGAGGACGTCATCGGCGACGCCGACGTGCTTTATGTTACAAGGATCCAGAAGGAGAGGTTCCCCGACCCCGCCGAGTACCAGAAGGTCGCCGGGACCTACCGCATCGACAACGCGATGCTGCGGAACGCCAAGGACGACATGATCGTCATGCACCCGCTCCCGCGCGTGAACGAGATTGCAACCGAGGTCGACTCCACCCCGCACGCCCGCTACTTCCAGCAGGCCTTCAACGGGGTGCCGGTGAGGATGGCCATCCTCTGCGCCATCCTGGGGGGAGAGATATGAGCGGAACGGGAGACAGGGAGATCAAGATCCCGCCCATCAGGAACGGGACGGTCATCGACCACATCGAGAACGGGCAGGCGCTCAACGTCCTGAAGATCCTCGGGGTCAACGAGAACAACATCGACTCCGGGATCAGCATCGGGATGCACGTGACCACCGAGAAGCCCGGCAAGAAATGGAAGGACATCGTGAAGCTCGAGGACATCGAGCTCGACGAGACCCAGGTGAGCAAGATCGCGCTCATCGCGCCGGACGCCACCATCTCCATCATCCGCGACTACTACGTGGCGGAGAAGTTCGACGTGAAGCTCGGCGATAAGGTGGAAGGATTGGTGAGGTGCAGCAACCCGAACTGCATCACCAACAAGGGAGAGCCCGTCACCCCTAAGTTCTGGGTCGAGAGCAGGCACCCGCCGAAGCTGAGATGCGTCTACTGCGACCGCACCCTCAACAACATCTCGGACAACCTCCTATGAGGATGATCGTGGTCGCCGGCATGCCCGGCGCCGGGAAGGAGGAGTTCCTCTCGGCCGGGAGGGCCAAAGGAATCCCCTTCGTCCGCATGGGGGACCTCGTGCGGGAGTTCTATGCGGCCTCCGGGGCGGAGGCGAAAGGAATGAGTCTGGGACAGTTCGCCGGGGCCGAGCGCGAGGCGCACGGGACCGATGTCTGGGCCAAGCGCGCCGTCGAGAAGGTCGAAGGCAAAGTGTTCATGATCGACGGCTGCCGCAGCATGGACGAGGTCAGAGCGTTCCGGAAGCACGGCGAGGTCGTCATCGTCTCCGTCCACGCCTCCCCGTCGGTCAGATATGCCAGACTCGTCAAGAGAGGGAGGGAGGACGCCCCCAAGAACATCGAGGAGTTCGAGGCCCGCGACGCCCGCGAGATCTCGTGGGGCTCCGCCGAGGTCATCGCCCTCTCCGACCTGACCATCGAGAACATGTCGTCCCTGGAGGACTTCAGGAAAAGATCCGCGGAGCTGCTGGAGGGACTGCTTTGAGGTTCACCACCGCCCGCCTCTGCGGGGGCAAGGCGCTCATGGCCATCTCCGCGGACATCATGGACCTCGACATGGACAAGGCCGAGAGGATCCTGAAAGAGGAAGGGTGCACCATCAAGGAGAAGGACGACATGATGATCGTCTTCGACTGGAACGGCATGGAGGTCACCCTCTACTCCGCGGGCAAGGTCATGTACCTCCCGCAGACCGACCGGGCGCAGTGCATCGCGGACGCCACGAAGCTCCTCGAGAAGCTCCGCTGACACTGTGTGCCAGATGGTTTTCCTCAGCTATCGTTTATAACAGTTGCCGTGCCCCGTTATATAGGCATACCCAGATTCTCCTTTTCATGGAAGCACTCGAAGCCCTCGCAGTGCTGGTGATAGCCGCCGTGCTCTCGGCGGTCGCCTACCTGAAGGGCTTCCTGACCAAGGGAGGGGCCGCGGGGGCTTTCGTCACCGCGAGCGCTGTGGGATTGGGAGGCTCGATATGGTGGCTGATCGCCTACATCGTGTTCCCGGCGATAGCCTTCGCCGCCACCCTCCTCAAGCTCGACGAGAAGACCCGGAAGGGCCTTCAGGAGGGCAAGAAAGGCGAGCGGGGGCTCCCCAACATCATCGGGGTCGGATTGGCGCCCTCCATCATCGCCGTGGTCAATCTCATCGACCAGACGTTCGGCGGCGGGGACGCCGAGGAATTCCTCGCCTGCGCCTTCGTCTCGGCGGTCGCGGTCTCGATGGCGGACACCATCTCGAGCGAGATCGGCGTGCTCGACGATAAGGTCTGGATGATCACCACCTTCAAGAGGGTAGAGCCGGGCATCAACGGCGGGGTGTCCCGCATGGGGCTGCTGTCCTCGCTGATCGCGTCGTTCGTCTACGCCTTCATCGGGTGGGCCCTGGTCTTCCAGGAGATCGACCTCCTGTTCCTCATCCCGGCCGTCTGCGGGATGATCGGGAACCTCCTCGACAGCCTCGTCGGGGCGGTGCTGGAGAACCGCGGGTACATCTCGAAGTACGGCAACAACTTCGTGACCGCCCTCTCGGGCGGGATCATCGGCTACCTGATGTACTTCGCCGTCGCCTGAGGGTTCTCAGCCTCGGCCGCCCGCCCTGTAGACCTTGGAATGCTGCTTGCTGGGCATGCAAAACCCAGCTCGCTTCACCGGCGCGAAACCGAACTTGGCATCGATCTCCTCGAAGTTCTCGGGCTTCTCGCGGTGGATGTATATGCGGGCGCCGGGTATCCGGGGCGCCCCGGGTCAGTACGGATGCTTCTTGGAGACCTTCACCATCGCCTTGACGTTCTCGATGGGCGTGCCGTTGGGCTCGGCGCAGCCCGCGCCGAAGACATATCCTCCGCCCTCGCCGGCGTCCTCGAAGCACTTCACCGCCGTCCTCTCGACGTCGAGCGCGGAGCCCTGCAGCATGACCGAAACGGGGTCGATGTTCCCCATGACCGCCATCTTCCCATTGAAGGCCGCCTTGGCCTTGCGCATGTCGACCTTGTGGTCGATGCTCATGACCGCCGCGCCGGTCTTCACGAAGTCCTCCAGCATGGGCGTGGTGTCGCCGCAGATGTGGAGCATGGTGCCCTTGCCGTACTTGCTCTTCCAGTGGGAGATGTTCCGGTGCAGGAGGTCGAGGTTGAACTCGCGGAACATATTGTCGTCGATCATGTCCGCCGAGGACACCGGGTCGGTGTACACGACGTAATCGGCGTCGGAGTCCTCGAGCTCGGCGCTCACGATGTCGCGGGAGAAGTCGGCCCCCGCGCGGATGAACTTCTTGGCCCCGTCGGGGTCGGTCAGGAGCATCAGGATGAGGTTGTCGATGCCGCAGAGGAAGCCGCTGGTGGTGAGGACGCCCTCGCACCAGGCGGGCGTCATCACGTCGGGGCAGCCCTCGTTGACGGCGGTCAGGACGTCCACCACGTACTTGTGGAAGTTGGGGCTGGACTTCGCGTCGAAGGGGCCGTAGAGGGGCTTCGCCGCGATGTCGTCGACGGTGGCGTAGTAGTTGTTCTTCAGGCTTCCCTGGTCGTTCTCCGGGAGCTTCACCTGGACCCCCGGGAGGTCCATGAAGATCCCCTTGGTCTCGATGGGCCCGAAGAAGAGGTCGGCACCCGTGTCGGCGATCCATTTCCTCATGACCTCCACGGTCGTCTCCGGGTTCCCCCGGCAGTCCGCCACGGTGCGCTTGGTATACCCGAGCATCGCCCCGTTGCCGAAGTCGCACACGGGGGCGCGGTCCGGGATCCTCCCCTCGAACACCGCGAGCCCGCGCTCGCGGGGCGTCATAGTGTCTGAGAATTCCTTCATGAAGGGGGAATCGTTTCTAATAGGCGTTAAGGTTCTTGCGAACTGAGTATCGAAAGACGACGGAACCGCCGATGAATCAATACATCTGGCACATATTGACGGGGCCGTCAATATAAAGAAAAGGAAAGGGGCCCTGCGGCCCCTTTGAATGGTTTAACTCAGAGGCCGCAGAGCTTCTGCAGCTTCTCCCAGCGCCGGTCGACCTCCTTCTGGATCTCCTCGACGATGGGCGCCCACCTCTCGTCCTTGAGGTGCTTGAAGCGGCCCTGGCTGGCGAACCAGTCGGTCATCGGCTTCTTCAGGTCGGGGTTCTCCGCGATCCTCTTGGACTCGGCAGACATCGAGTACTCGCCGTCGACGACCTCGTAGAGGGGCCAGACGCAGCACTCGACCGAGAGCTTGGAGATGGCGATGGTGTCGCTGGGGGCGAACCTCCATCCCCTGGGGCAGGGCGAGAGCGCGTTGATGAAGGAGGGGCCTCCGCACTCGAAGGCCTTGTTGGCCTTGGTGACCATGTCCCTCCAGGCGTGCGGCGCGGTCTGGGCGGCGTAGGGGATCCCGTGCGCGACCATGACCGCGGTCATGTCCTTGGGGTACTCCTTCTTCCCGTAGGAGACGGAGCCGTTCCAGGAGGTGGTGGTCGAGGCGCCCCTCTCGGTGGCGGACGACCGCTGGATGCCGGTGTTCATGTACGCCTCGTTGTTGAAGCAGACGAACAGCATGTTGTGGCCCCTCTCCATCGCCCCGGAGAGCGACTGGAGCCCGATGTCGTAGGTGGCTCCGTCGCCCGCGAAGTTGACGAAGCGGATGTCCTTGTCGGTCTTCCCCTGCCTCTTCAGCGAGCGGTAGGCGGTCTCCAGCCCGGCGCACGCGGCCGCCCCGTTGGCGAACGCGGTGTGCACCATCGGCACCCTCCACGAGGTGTACGGGAAGATGGTGGTCGAGACCTCGAAGCACCCGGTGGAGACGGTGACGGCGACATCCTTGTCGGTCCCCATCAGGATCTGCCTGGCGATGATGGACTCTCCGCACCCGGCGCAGAGCCTGTGCCCGGAGGCCAGCCTCTCGGGCATGTTGTTGAGTTCCTTGAGTGACAGTCCGCTCATTCGTGCACCCCCACAAAGTTGACCTTGTCGGCCTTTCCTTCGGCCACCGCCTTGTAGACCCCCATGAAGTCCGACACCTGGGTGTCGGCCCCGCCGAGGCCGTAGATGAAGTTGTACATCTTCGGCATCTTGTCGTTGAGGGTGGCGGCCGCGCAGACCTCCGGGAACATCGGGCCGTAGGCGCCGATGCTGAGGTGGCGGTCCATGACGATGACGTTCTTCTTGCCCTTGACGAGCTTGGCGATCTGCTCCGCCGGCCAGGGCCGGAAGACCCTGGGCATGGCGACGCCGACCTTCATGCCCTCGGCGCGGAGGCGGTCCACCGCCTCCTTCATGGTGCCGAAGGACGAGCCGAGCACGAGCGCCACGGTGTCCGCGTCGTCGCACTTGTACTGCTCCAGCAGGTGGTACTGCCTCCCGGAGATCTTGGCGAACTCGTCGAAGGCGTCCTGGGCGACCGACTTGGCCTTCTCCATCGCCATGACGAGCTGGTACTTGTGCGGGAAGTAGTAGAGCGGTCCGTCCATCAGGTCGTGGGTGACCGGGTGGTCGGTGTCGAGCAGCGGGTAGAGGGGCTTGAAGGGCCCGACGTACTTCTTGACGGCCTCGGTCTCGAGGGGGGTCATCCTCTCGATGGCGTGGGTCAGGATGAATCCGTCCAGGTTGACCAGGATGGGCAGCTGGACGTCGTGGTTCTCGGCGATCTTGGGGCCGATGATGCTCATGTCGTAGGCCTCCTGGACGTTCTCCGCGAAGATCGAGAGCCACCCGGTGTCGCGGGCGGACATGACGTCGCCGTGGTCGTTGTTGATGTTGATGGGGCCGCTGACGGTCCTGTTGGCGACCGCCATCATCACCGGCGTCCTCATGGCGGCGGTGATGGGGAGCATCTCCCACATGTAGGCCAGGCCCTGGGAGGCGGTGGCGGTGAAGGTCCTCGCGCCGCCGGCGCAGGAGGTGGTGCAGAGGGTGAGCGCGGAGTGCTCGGACTCGACGTCCACGAACTCCGTGTCGACCTCGGCGTTGGCCACGTACTTGGCGAAGTCCTCGACGATGATGGTCTGGGGGGTGATCGGGTACGCCGCGCAGACGTCGGGGTTGATCTGCTTCCAGGCGAGGGCGACGGCGCCGTCGCCGTTGATGGCGATGTCCTTTCCTACCTTGGAGGTCATTCGATGTCCTCCTTCATGGTGATGGCCTGGCGGGGGCACGACTTGGCGCAGATCCCGCAGCCCTTGCAGTGGGTCAGCTTGATGCCCGCGATCTTGTTGTCCCCGTCGGTGAGAATGCAGTTGTCGGGGCAGTAGATCCAGCAGGTCAGGCAGTCGATGCACTTATCGGAGTCGATGACGGGGACCATCGACCTCCAGTCCCCGGTGTGGAACTCCTCGGAGTTCCCGGGCTCGACGACCCTGCTCCCGATGATGAGGTCCTTGTATCCGGCTAGGTTAACCATATTCACTCCACCTCGTCGTAGGCCCTCTTGAGGGCGGCCAGGTTCTTCACGATCATCTTGTCGGAGAGCTTCCCGGTGAACTTGTCGGTGATGTGGTCCTCCATCTCGCTGTAGGGGATGACGGGCCTGATCTTGATGAGCGCGCCCAGCATGGCGGTGTTGACCAGGTTCTTCCCGATCTCCTCGAGGGCGATCTTGGAGGCCTTGACGGTGTGGCATTCGGCCTTGGTGCCGATGGCCTTCTGGAGCTCGGCGGGGGTGCCCTCGAAGTTGGCGAGGATGAACCCGCCCTTCTTGAGGCCCTTCGCGACGTCGACCTTGCCGATGAGGGTGGGGTCGATGACGATGACGATGTCGGGCTCGTAGACCTGGGTGTGCACCCTTACGGGGCTGTCCGAGATGCGGGCGAAAGCCCGGATCGGAGCTCCCATCCTCTCGGGTCCGAACTCGGGGAACGCCTTGACGTACTTTCCTGAATAGATGACAGACTCAGCGAGGATCTCGTTCGCAGTGACGACACCCTGACCTCCTCTGCCGTGCCAGCAAATCTCTGTGTCCATTTAGAACAACCTGAGGGATGGGATTAAAACCTATCATTTAAACCCTTGTATGCAGAACGTTGCGATTTCCGCAGGATTTCGCAGTAATTGAGCCCTAATTTGATGATGATTGCTCCGTTGACTGCGAATTTCGAAGAAATAATCTGAAAAACGTTAACTTTCTTAGGGCACCCTAAGACCGTCAGGAAAGGTCCTCGAGGAGCACTTGGGGGTCATTCTCCGCTGTTTTCATCAATTCCTCGGTGAAGCCCGAGGCGGAGAAGATCACGTAGTAGGTGTCCTCGGCGCGGAGCTGCCTGGCCATCTTGGCGGCGGACCTGCGCAGGTCCTCCAGCGATTCGATCCCCTTCTCCTTCTCCGCATTGTACCCGCAGTCGGCGGCCACCAGGTTCATCCCGGAGGCGTCGAAGCCGGCCGCCCCGACCTCGGTCTCGCGGTCCCACCATCCCCCCGCCTCCGTGAAGGCGAAGTCCCACGCCCCCGAGGAGGACAGCTCCCACAGCCTCTCGATGCAGGCGCGGCGGTAGGCCCGGGGCACCGAGACCTTCTCCAAATGCTCCGAAATTTCAGCCTCGAGGGAGGAGACGGGGCCCCTCTCCAGAAGTTCCAAATCAGGTACCACGACGCCGAACCAGAGGTCGGCCAGCGGGTCGGCCAGGAAGTACCTCCCCTTCTTGCCCCCGCCGGGGAGCGGGACCTCCCGCTCGACGAGCCCGGCAGCGGCCAGGTTCGAGAGGTAGCTGGTCAGCCCCGTCTGCGGCATCCCGAGGTCCTCGGAGATCTCCTGCAGGCGGCGGTGCCCTGTTGCAATTGAAACAAGAATCGATTCGTAGACCGCGGGGTCGGAGAACTCCTCGCGGAGGGTGGCCTCCGCCACTTCCCTCAGCGCTCCGCCGGGGTCCAGCAGCTCCTCCGAAATCCCCTTCATCACGTCCTTGTGGGAGGCGAGGGTGCGCAGCGCGAGCGGGGTCCCCCCGGCGGCCGCGTAAAGATACAGCAGATCGTTGTAGTGCGAGGGCCCGGCCAGCTCCCCGCAGTAATGGTAGCTCAGCGGGCCGACCTGCACGGAGGCGGTCATCACCCCGAAGAGGGGGGCGCCGTAGCCGGTCACCTGGTCCTCCATCGCCGGGAGGGAGGAGCCGCTCAGGACCAGCATCACGCGGGAGCTCCTCAGCACGGTGTCCCAGATGTAGCGGATGACCGACGGGAAGGAGGGGTCCTTGCGCCCGATCCGCACGAACTCGTCCATGATGATCACCACCTTCTGGGAGCGCCTCCCCCCGACCAGGGCGCGGAAGGAGCGGTTCCAGTCGGCGTCCGCCACCGCGGAGGGGTCGTTCAGGAACCTCCCCACCGCCCGGCGGAAGTACATCAGGTTGCGGGCGGCGGGCTCCTCCCGCACAGGGAAGTAGAGGGTGTTCGGGTGCCTCGACGCGAAGTAGGCCAGCAGGGCGGTCTTCCCGGCGTGGCGGCGCCCGGTGACGGCCACCAGCGACGACCCCTCCGAACGGAACTGGTTCTCCAGGATCAGCAGTTCCTTTCTCCTGCCCACAATCTCGGCGCACATATCCTCAGACTTCCCGATTTATATAACTTGTATTATTATAATCAATAATATATTTTCGGGGAAAACCCCCGTTGAGACCCCCCGAAACCCCCTTTTCCAACCGAATTTGACGATTTCCGACCCTTCCGCGGAGGGCCTTTCCGGACGTTGCCGATTACCTTTATAAACCGTCCGAGCAGATGATTCATCCGTGCACGGCAGGACCGTGGAAAACCCCTTTAGATCGAGTATGGAGGCAACAAGATTATGGCCGCAAAGAAAGAGAAAAGGATGATCATCAATTCAGACGAGCTCCGCGTGACGGACATCCCCATCGTGGGCGGGAAGGGAGCGAACCTCGGGGAGCTCACCTCCTCCGGGTTCCCAGTGCCCAAGGCGTTCGTGCTCACCACCGCCGCCTACGACTACTTCATCTCCACCAGCAAGATCATGCCCAAGATCATGGCGGAGATCAAGAAGGTCGACCCGGACTCCGACGACACCCTGGTCGCCGCCTCCAAGAAGATCCAGGAGATGTTCGCCGCCCACGAGATCCCCGCCGACCTCGAGGCCGAGATCAAGGAGAACTACCACCTCCTCCTGAACGGCAAGCCCGGCTTCGTGGCGGTACGTTCGTCCGCCACCGCCGAGGACCTCCCCGACGCCTCCTTCGCGGGGCAGCAGGACACCTACCTGAACGTCAAGGACGAGAAGGACCTCATCGACAAGGTCAGGAAATGCTGGGCCTCGCTGTTCAACGCCCGCGCCATCTCCTACCGCGAGAAGAAGGGGTACTCGCACGAGGACGTCAAGCTGGCCGTCGTCGTCCAGAGGATGGTCAACTCGGAGTACTCCGGCATCATGTTCACCGTCGACCCCCACAACGGGGCCAAGAACATCATCGTCGAGGGCATCTACGGGCTCGGCGAGGCCGTCGTCGGCGGCGAGGTCACTCCCGACACCTTCGAGATCGACAAGTCCAAGATGGAGATCACCAAGAAGAGGATCTCCAAGCAGACCTGGAAGTATATCCGCGGTCCCCGCGGCGGCGCCGTGAAGAAGGACATCCCCGCCGACAAGCAGAAGGTCCAGAAGGTATCCGACAAGAAGATCCTGGAGGTCGCCGAGATCGGCCGCCAGGTGGAGATCCACTACCAGAAGCCGATGGACATGGAGTGGTGCATCGAGGACGACACCGTCTACCTGGTGCAGGCCCGCCCCATCACCGCCATCGGCACCGGCGCCGAGGACAAGACCGAGGAGAACAAGCTCGAGGCCGGCGACGCCGTCCTGACCGGGCTCGGGGCCAGCCCCGGCATGGCCTCCGGCAGGGTATGCATCTACACCCTGGGCATGTCCCTCGACGTCATCAAGGACGGCGACGTCCTGGTCACCAAGATGACCATGCCCGACATGGTCCCCGCCATGAGCAGGTCGGTCGCCATCGTCACCGACGAGGGCGGGATGACCTGCCACGCCGCCATCATCTCCAGGGAGCTCGGCACCCCCTGCGTGGTCGGCACCGGCGAGGCCACCGAGACCCTGAAGGACGGCGAGATCGTCACCGTCGACGGGTCCACCGGCACCGTCTACCGCGGCGAGATCAGGAAGAAGACCCCCGAGGCCGCGGCCGCCGCCGCGGCGCCCGTCGCCGCTCCCACCGCCTACGCGGTCACCGAGCAGCTCCCGGTCACCGGCACCAAGGTCATGGTCAACATGTCCATGCCCTCCAAGGCCGACGAGGTCGCCCAGCTGCCCTGCGACGGAGTGGGGCTGCTGAGGTCCGAGTTCCTCTTCACCAACTACATCGGCGAGCATCCCCTGGCGGTCATCAAGGACGGCCGCTCGCAAGAGCTCATCGACAAGCTGGCCGACGGCATCTCCAAGGTCGCGAGGGCGTTCTACCCCCGCCCGGTCACCCTGAGGACCTCCGACTTCAAGACCAACGAGTACCGCGACATGAAGGGCGGCGCCGAGTTCGAGCCCAACGAGGACAACCCGATGATCGGGTGGAGGGGCTGCTCGAGGTACGTCTCCCCCAACTACCGCGAGGCCTTCATGTGCGAGCTGAAGGCCATCAAGAAGGTCCGCGACGACATGGGCATGAGGAACGTCAACGTCATGCTGCCCTTCGTCCGCACCATCGACGAGGTCAAGGAGATCACCGCCATGATGGAGTCCGTCGGGCTCCGCCGCGGGCCGGACTTCAAGCTCTACTTCATGGCCGAGGTGCCCGTGAACATCTTCATGGCCGAGGAGTTCTGCAAGTACTGCGACTGGTTCTCGATCGGCTCCAACGACCTGACCCAGCTCACCATGGGCTGCGACAGGGACTCGGACATCCTCGGGAAGATGGGCTACTTCGACGAGAGGAACCCCGGCGTCAAGGCCGCCATCAGCCACCTCATCAAGGTCGCCCACGCCAACGGGAAGCACGTCAGCATCTGCGGGCAGGCCCCCTCGGTCTACCCGGACTTCTGCGAGTTCCTGGTGGAGGAGGGCATCGACTGCATCTCCCTGAACCCCGACACCTTCGTGAGGACCAAGAAGGTCATCGCCTCCGCCGAGCAGAGGGTGCTCCTGAAGGCCGCCAGGGAGAGGTTCCAGCAGTAAGGATAAAGCAAACCTTTTACCGGCCTCCGGACCGGGTCTTCTTTTTTTCGAATCACGGATTTTCCTTACGCTTTCCGCAGTTTCGTCAACGGAAACGCGACAATTATGATTAATAGTCCGTTCCATTCGGACACGGTTTCATGTCACTTGTAGACACGCTCTACTCGGTCGACGACTGCATCTGGTACGTTGCGTTCGCCGTCATCGCCCTGATCGGCATCTTCGCCACCATCCTCCTCCGCGGGGTCCAGTTCCGCGAGCTCGGCGAGATGGTCCGCAACACCTTCGACCTCAACAAGAACCCTCCCCCGGGGAAGATCTCGTCCTTCCACGTGTTCTGCATGAGCATGGGGTCGAGGATCGGCGTCGGCAACATCACCGGGCCGGTCACCGCCATCATCGCGGGCGGCGCGGGCGCCATCTTCTGGATGTGGGTCTTCGCCACCATCGGCATGGCCACCAGCTTCCTGGAGACCACCATCGGGCAGATCTACAAGTCCCCGAAGAAGGACGGCGGCTTCCGCGGAGGGCCCGCCTACACCATGTTCAACGGGCTCGGGAAGAAGAAGCTCGGGCTGATCCTGGCGTTCATCATGATCCTGATGTACCTGGTCGGGTACGTCTCGGGCGAGGCGGTCTCCATGGCCGAGGCCCTCAACGGGGTCTTCGACGACCACGGCATCGACGGGCAGTGGTTCACGGCCATCTTCATCACGGTACTGGCCGTCATCATCGTCTTCCTGGGAGTGTACCGGGTCGCGGACATGTCCGTCTGGATCGTCCCCGCCATGGCCCTCGGCTGGTTCATCATGTGCATCGTCTCCATCGCCCTCAGCGGCGACGGCATCATCGATGCCATCTGCGACATCTTCCACGACGCCTTCTCCCCGCCCGCGGTCATCGGCGGAGGCCTCGGCACGGCCATCATGTGGGGGCTCAAGAGGGGGGTGTGGTCCAACGAGGCCGGCATCGGCACCATCACCAACCTGTCCTCCATCGCGGACGTCAAGCACCCCGCCCAGCAGGGCTACACCCAGGGCTTCGGCGTGCTGGTCGACACCCTCGTCAGCACCATGACCGCGCTTGTTTTCCTCTCTTACTCGGACGTCTCCGGCTTCATCGGGAACGAGGACGTCGAGTCCATCGAGTGCCTGCAGCAGGTCTTCGAGGACACCATCGGGAGCGGCATCGCGCCGGCGCTCCTGACCATCTTCATGTTCGTCTTCGCCTTCACCTGCCTGATGTCCGACATCGTGGTGGCCGAGGGCAACCTGCTGCTCTTCGGGGACAACAAGTGGGCCCGCCTGGCACTCAAGATCCTCGTCGTGATAGTGGTCTTCGTCTTCAGCTGGATCTCCTCGGACTACGCGTTCATCGCGCTCGACGTGATGATGGCGATATGCGCCTTCTTCAACGCCTACCTGATCCTGAAGCTGCACCGCCGGGAGGCGGAGGCCTACCGGGACTACCGGAGGCAGAAGAAGGAAGGGATAGAGGAGCCGGTCTTCGACCCCTCCTGCCTCTCCGACCAGTCCGGGATAACGGCCTGGAAGAAGCAGGGATGAAACCTCTCCGGCCCTACGGGCCGGGAGGTTTCCCGACTGGGTATTTATCCTCCTTCGACCATACCCTACGTTGTGACAGTTATGGTGTCTGACGTATACTTCATCAAAGGGACGGAACCGTCCGACGTCGTGAAGGCCTTCGAAGCGCTCCACAAGGAGCTGCCCGGGAAGGTCGCGGTCAAGGTGCACACCGGGGAGGAGGGCAACCAGAACTACATGAGGCCCGACTTCTGGAGGCCGATGGTGAAAGCCATCGGCGGCACCGTGGTCGAGTGCAACACCGCCTACGAGGGCGAGAGGAACAGCACCGAGAAGCACCGCAAGCTCATCCACGAGCACGGCTGGGACACCTTCGACTTCGACCTCATGGACGCCGAGGGCCCGGACGACGTCCTCGACATCCCGAACGGGAAGGTCATCAAGAAGGACTACGTCGGGAAGCACCTCAAGAACTACGACTCCCTGCTGGTGCTGGCACATTTCAAGGGCCACCCCATGGGAGGCTTCGGCGGGGCCCTCAAGCAGCTCTCGATCGGCTGCGCCTCGTCCTACGGCAAGGCGAACATCCACGGCGCCGGGCACCCCGACGGAAACATCTGGGCCACCGAGCAGGACCTCTTCCTGGAGTCCATGGCCGACGCCGCCTCGGCGGTGGTCCGGAGATTCAACGGCAACGCCGCCTACGTCAGCGTGATGAAGAACATCTCCGTCGACTGCGACTGCGTCGCCCAGGCGGAGGACCCCTGCATGGCGGACATCGGCACCCTCTCCTCGCTGGACCCGGTCGCCCTCGACCAGGCCTGCCTGGACCTGGTCTACTCGTCGAAGGACCCGGGAAGGGACCACCTCGTCGAGAGGATCGAGCGGCAGCACGGCGTGCACACCGTGGAGGCGGCCGAGGCCCTCGGCGTCGGCTCCCGCAAGTACAAGCTGATCGAGATCTGAAAACTCTCAGGCCTTGGCCTTCTTCTTGGAGGCCGGGGCCTTCTTCTTGGAGGTCTTCCCGGAGGCGGGCTTCGAGGCCTTCTTCCGGGGAGGCTTCGCCTCATCGTGAGCGGCCTTCTGGGTCTTCTCGTTCTTCTTCGCGATGGGCTTCCTCGGGGGGATGGGCGAGGGCACTCCCGGCCCGGGGTCCTCCTCCATCCGCTCCATGAGGATCTGGTTGATGTTCTCCGCCTGCTCCTTGGGCAGGAGCATGGTGGTGACCTCCATGAACGGATGCTTCGAGCCTTCGATGATCTTGACGTCGTCGAGGGTGTGCAGCCCCCACCGCTCGGCGGTGGTCTCCAGGCCCAGGGGGACGTCGAGGTTGTTGGGCTCCAGCACGATGCACTTGAAGGTCTTCATCCCCAGGCGCTTGGCGGCCATGATGCGGTGGTGCCCGTCGACGATGAGGTACCCGTTGTGCCGCTTGATGACGATGAGGGGCTCGTTGAGCCCCCTCTTGATCTCGTACTGGCGGCCGACCAGCTCGTCCATGTACACCTCCTTCTGGGTGGGGATCATCTGGTCGATGGGGATGTCGCGGTTGTAGATCCGCATCTTGATGCCGTTCTGCTGCTCCATGAAGTTCTTGACGTTCATGACCTTCCCGGGGCGGGACTTCTCGATCTGGGACCTCACGATGTCGATGTTCGAGATGATGCCCACGAGGCGCTTCTCCTCGTCCACCACCGGGAGGTTGCGGAGCCCGTACCGGAAGAGCACGCGGGTGGCGTCGTCGATGCTCATGGAGGGGATGACGCACAGCGTCCCCCGGGATATGACGGAGCGGAGCTTCGCCTTGGGGGTCTCCATGTAGCGGAGGAGCTCCTTGGCGGTGACGTAGCCGAGGAGGTAGCCGTTCTCGACCACGGGGAACCCGTGGAAGTTCGAGTTGATGAGCTTCTCCTTCACTTCTTCAACGGTCATCTCGGGCCCGACGTACTGGACGTCGCGCACCATGTAATCGCCGACGGTCGCTGCCATAACGAAGGGGTGTATGGCGTCGGCGGTATATCC
>JBMNQO010000016.1:0-19977 GCA_050944195.1 Methanomethylophilus sp.
GCGTCCATGCGGACGTCCTCGGAGACGGGGATGACGTAGGCGTCGATCCCCTTCTGCTCGTAGGCGATGCCCTCCTTCTCCATGGCCAGCAGGATCCGGTCGAAGCCGATGGCGAAGCCGGTGGAGAACACCTTCTCCCCGCCGAAGAGCTCCGAGAGGGAGTACGAGCCCCCTCCGCAGATCTGCTTCTCGGCGCCCAGCGCGGGGGCCTCCACCTCGAAGACCATCCCGGTGTAGTAGTCGAGCCCGCGGACCACGCCGAGGTCGATCCCGACGTCCTCGACGCCCATCTTCTTCAGGATGTCCACGAGGTTGCGCAGGTAGTCCCCCGCCTCCCCGGGCACTTTGGAGAGCACCTCGACCCCGCCGACGGTCTCGGTGAGGTCGAACAGCTCGTCGATATCGGAGTCCTTCACTCCCATGGACTGCAGCAGCGGGCGGCACTCGTCGTAGAGCTTCTTGTCGAGCTTCTGGAGGACCTCCGCGGTGCGGTCGGCCGGCACGCCGATGTCCGCGATGCGCTGCCTCAGGACCCCGATGTGCCCGATGCGCAGTTTGTAATCCTTCAGCCCCAGCGCCTTGATCATGGCGGAGGCGAGGGCGATCGACTCGGCGTCGGTCTCGGGGGTGGCCGAGCCGATGATCTCCGAGCCGAACTGGAAGAACTCGCGGTACCTCCCCGCCTGCGGCCGCTCGTACCTGAAGCACTGGCCGAAGTAGAACAGCTTGATCGGTTTGGGATACGAGCCCATCCCGTTCACGAAGGCGCGGATGACCGGGGCGGTCATCTCCGGCCTGAGCGCGATCTCGCGGTCCCCCTTGTCCTTGAAGGCGTACAGCTCCTTCATCACGTTGGGCCCGGACCTGAGGATGAAGAGCTCGGCCTCCTCGAAGATGGGGGTCTCGATCTCGCGGTACCCGAACCGCTGCGCGACGCCGCGCAGGACCGACTCGTAGTAGCGCCTCTTCTCAAGCTCGTCAGGCAGGAAATCCCTCGTGCCGCGGGGACACTGTATCATGCCCGTTCCACATGCTCGCATCATTAAATTAGTTGCGCAGGGGGAAATCAAACCGAACAAGGAAATTTTCGGATTTCAGCGGTTCCGATGGGATAGTCCATCCGTCAATATATGTGCCGAATCCGCATAACAAAACCCCGTTTCTTATCTGGCACATGGCGGAATATCGGCCCCTATGCAACCAGTCGCCCGATTGGCATTTATATCCAGTGGACATACGAACCCTCATTGTCCGTAACACGGATTCGCGTCCGCGTGCGGAGGTTCCGAGATGCTGGTAAGCCTGCACATCACGCATTCGTCCGCCGGGGGGATGGAGTGCCTGACCGAGATCATCCCCGGACTGGAGGAGGCGGTGACGTCCGCCCTGAAGGACTCCCCCGAGGTCAACGAGTACGTGGTCATCCGCACCTGCAACCGCCTCGAGGCCTACGCCGCGACGGACGACAACCATGCCGTCCGCCTGCTCATGGAGGACACCGTCCGCAAGGCCATCCCCTACGCCCAGCGCGAGTACTGGTACATCCTCCAGGACGACGAGTGCATCAAGCACCTCTTCACGGTGGTCTGCGGGATCGACTCGCTCATCGTGGGCGAGGACCAGATCCAGCACCAGGTCCGCGACTCCTTCGCCAAGGCGCAGAAGGAGGGGCACGTCGGGCGCGTTCTGTATTCATTGTTCAACAACGCCATCGTGGTCGGCAAGAAGGTCCGCACGGAGACCGAGCTCAACAAGGGCGCGGTCTCGGTGGGCTACGCCGCCATCGAGCTGGCCGAGAAGGAGATCGGCTCCCTGGAGGACAAGGAGATCGCCATCATCGGCGCCGGCGACATGGCGGGGCTGATCGCCAAGAACCTGGCCGGGAAGGGCCCGAAGACCGTCTT
This sequence comes from Methanomethylophilus sp., assembly GCA_050944195.1. GTDB lineage: Archaea > Thermoplasmatota > Thermoplasmata > Methanomassiliicoccales > Methanomethylophilaceae > Methanomethylophilus. Next base: position 1,905 of record JBMNQO010000016.1, read on the forward strand.
CGTCTCCAACAGGACCTTCGAGAGAGCGCAGGAGCTGGCCAAGGAGCTCGGCGGCACCGCCGTGCGCATGGACCGCCTGCTGGAGATGATCACCCGCAGCGACTTGGTCCTGGTGGCCACCTCGGCCCACCACGACGTGGTGAGCCGTCAGATGGTCGAGGCGGCCATGGCCCGCCGGCCGGACCGCCCCCTGCTCATCATCGACGTCTCGGTCCCCACCAACGTCGCCAAGGACGCAGGGGAGGTCCCCAACGTGACCCTCTCCACCATGGCCGATCTCGATTCCATCGCCGCGGAGAACGTCGCCCGCCGCAAGCACGAAATCCAGGCCGCCGAGAAGATCATCAAGGAGGAGATGGCCAAGATCGGCGAGGAGCGCAAGACCCAGGCCGCCGACGAGGTCATCCGCGGCATCGGCATCATGTCGGAGAACGTCCGCAAGATGGAGGCCGAGAAGGCGGTGCAGGCCCTGGAGCACGGGGCCGACCCGCAGGAGACCATCGACGCCATGTCGCGCGCGATAATAAAGCAATTAAGCGCGGATATCATCAAGAACCTCAGACAGGCGGCGCTGAGGGGCGAGGACGAGGTCGTCGAGGCCGCGTCCAGGCTGTTCGCGCAGACGGAAGGTAAGGAGTGATATCATGTTCCCAATCAACAGAGGCAGAAGGCTCAGACAGACACCGGAGATCAGATCGCTCGTGAGGGAGACCAGGCTGGACCCCTCGAACCTCATCCTGCCCATCTTCTTCGACGCCAACATCAAGAAGATCAAGGAGACCGACTCCATGCCGGGCGTCCCCACCTACCCGCTCTCCGGGTACAGAGAAATTCTGGACGACATCCTCGGCAGCGGCGTCAACGCCGTGCTGGTGTTCGGGGTCCCCAAGAAGAAGGACGCCAAGGGCTCGGACGCCTACTCCGACAAAGGCGTCGTGCAGACCGCCATCCGCGGCCTCCGCAAGGCCCAGAAGAAGGACGAGCAGCTGGTCATCATCGCCGACCTCTGCATGTGCGAGTACACCGACCACGGGCACTGCGGAGTTCTTAGAAAAGACGGGGACGTCGACAACGACCCCACCATCGAGCTCTACGGCAAGATCGCGGTGTCCCAGGCGAAAGCGGGAGCGGACATCATCGCCCCCTCGGGGATGATGGACGGGCAGATCGACGCCATCCGCAGCGCGCTCGACTGCGCCGGCTTCCAGAACACCCCCATCATGGCCTACTCCGCGAAGTACCAGAGCGCCTACTACGGGCCGTTCCGCGACATCGCCAACTCGGCCCCCTCCACCGCCTGCAACGCGCGGAAGGACCGCGCCACCTACCAGATGGACCCCGCCAACCGCCGCGAGGCGCTCCGGGAGATCTCCGAGGACCTCGACGAGGGCGCGGACATCGTCATGGTGAAGCCCGCCGGGCCCTACCTCGACGTGCTCCGCGAGGCCGCCGACACCTTCCCGGTGCCGATCTGCGCCTACCAGGTCTCCGGCGAGTACGCCATGATCAAGGCGGCCGCCAAGATGGGCTGGATCGACGAGCGGAGGATCATGATGGAGTCCCTCATCGGCATCAAGAGGGCAGGGGCGGACATGATCATCACCTACTACGCGAAGGACGTGGCCAGGATTCTCAAGGGGATCGAATGAGGACCTCCAACTCCGAGACCGAGTACTCCCTGCTGAAGAGGATCACCCCCGGCGGGGTCTCCTCCCCGGTCAGGGCCTTCAAGCCCTACCCCATCGTGATGGAGAGCGGGCAGGGCTGCCGCATCACCGACATCGACGGCAACACCTACGTCGACCTCTGCATGGCCTACGGCCCCCTCATCCTCGGCCACGCCAACCCCCGGGTGGCGAAGGCCGTGCGCGACCAGACCAAGAAGGGCTCGGTCTTCGGCTGCCCCTCGCACCCCGAGACCCAGCTGCTCGAGAAGATCACCTCGACGGTGCCCTGCGCCGACATGTGCCGGCTGCAGAACTCGGGCACCGAGGCGACCATGCACGCCATCCGCGTGGCGCGCGGGTACACCAAGAAGAACGGCATCGTCAAGCTCAACGGCGGGTTCCACGGGGCGCACAACACCGTCCTCGTGGCGGCCGGCTCCGGCTCGGCGGACAACATGCCGAGCTCCCTGGGAGTCCCCAAAGAGGACGTCAAGAACACCTACCTCGTGGAGTTCAATGACGCGGGGCAGTTCGAATCGCTCCTGGACAAGAACGAGGACATCGCCGGCATCATCATGGAGCCCGTCATGGGCAACGTCGGCGTCGTCACCCCCAAGAAGGGATACCTCCAGGAGATGCGCAAGATCACCAAGGAGCACAACGCGGTGCTCATTTTCGATGAAGTTATCACCGGCTTCCGCCTGGGCCCGAAGAGCGCCCAGGGCCGGTTCGGGGTCACCCCCGACATGACCACCATGGGCAAGATCATCGGCGGGGGCTACCCCGCGGGCGCGTTCATGGGACGGGAGGACATCATGTCCCTGGTCGCCCCCCAGGGCCCGGTCTACGTGGCCGGGACGTTCTCGGGCAACCCCATCTCCGCGGTGGCGGGGCTGGAAACGATAAACTACATGGCCGAGAAGGGCCGCTACGAGGCCCTCGAGAAGAGGACCCAGGACCTGGTCGCCGCCATGCGCGACCACCTGGAGGACAGCGGGGTGCAGGGGTGCATCAACTCCATCGCCTCGATGTTCTCGGTCTTCTACGGCGTCGACGAGGTCACCAACGGCGCCGAGGCCCAGAAGATCGACCGCGGCATGTTCGGGCAGATGTTCGACTACATGCTGCACCACGGGGTCTACATGGCCCCCGGGCCGATGGAGGTGTCCTTCGTCTCCGACGCCCACGACGACGAGGCGTGCCGGAAGATCTCCGACACCTTCGGTGATTTCCTCAGGAATGTGAAGAGATGAAAGCGGGAAGCAGGACCAGCAACCTGGCGATGGCCCAGGCAGAAGAGTTCAAGGCCGCCTTCGAGAAGGCCGCCGGAGAAGAGTGCCAGATCACCGGGATCACCTCCCACGGGGACAAGGACGTGACCACCCATCTCGCCAACATGGGCGGGACGGGCGTGTTCGTCAAGGAGCTCGAGGAGGCCCTCGCGGCGAGGGAGGTCGACTGCACGGTCAACTCCCTCAAGGACATCCCCGCGAAGATCGATCCCTGCTTCACGGTGGCGGCCGTCCTCCCGAGGGCGGACCCGCGCGACGCGACCATCCCCATCCCGCTCGACCAGATGACCTGCGGCACCATCGTGGGGACCAGCAGCGTGCGCCGGGAGAGGATGATCAGGGCCCGCAACCCCACCCTCCGCATCAAGAACATCCGCGGCAACATGAACACCCGCCTGTCCAAGTACGAGGCGGGCGAGTGCAACGCCCTGGTCATGGCCAAGGCGGGGCTGGACCGGCTGGGCATCACCTACCAGGTCAACCCCGTCGATAAGCGCATCCTGGTCCCGGCCGCCGGGCAGGGAGCGATCGGCATCGAGTGCCGGGCGGACGACGCGGAGACCATCGCCAAGCTGAAGAAGGTGGACGACGCCAAGACCCGCACCGAGGTCACGTTCGAGCGCAGCGTCCTCCGCGCGATGGACGCCGGCTGCTCCTCGCCGATCGGCGTCAACGCCGAGCTGGTCGGGGATAAGATCGAGCTCATCGCGGTCTCCTTCATCCCCGAGGTGCCCGTCCGTATCAGCACCTCCTTCCCCGCCTCCGAGGCGGACGCGAAGGTCGAGGAAGTAGCGCAGAAGCTCCTCGGGAAGAGATGACCCAGATGGCAGGGAAGGTGTACCTCGTCGGGGCCGGCCCGGGCGACCCCGGGCTCATCACCGTCAAGGGGCTGCAGGTCCTCCGGGAAGCCGACGTCGTCATGTACGACGCCCTCGACACCGAGCAGCTCCTCAAGGAGTGCCGCAAGGACGCCGAGCTCATCGACGCCGGCAAGCGCGCGGCCGACCACCACCTCAAGCAGTGGCAGACCAACGACCTGCTGGTGGAATATGCCAAACAGGGCAAGACCGTGGTCCGCCTGAAGGGAGGGGACCCGTTCCTCTTCGGGAGGGGCGCGGAGGAGGCCCAGAAGCTGCGGGAGGCGGGCGTGGAAGTGCACGTCATCCCCGGCGTGACCTCCGCCATCTCCGTCCCGGAGCTGGCCGGCATCCCCGTGACCCACCGCGACCACGCTTCGCTGGTCACGTTCATCACCGGCCACGAGAAGGCCGACCGTGACAAGGACAGGATCGACTGGAAAGCGCTCTCTGATGGGCACGGGACCCTCGTCATCCTCATGGGCCTGGACAACGCCGGGAACATCTCGAAAGGGCTGATCGAGGGAGGGACCTCCGCCGACACCCCGGCCGCCATCATCTCCAAGGGCTCCCACCCCGACCAGAAGGTCTTCCTTACCACCGTCGGGAAGCTGGAGGAGACCATCAAGACCGAGCACGCGGAGACCCCCGGCATCATCGTGGTGGGCTCCGTGGTGGAGCTCAGGGACATCCTGGGGGACCTCGCTTGACCTCCGTCGGCTTCACCCGCCCGCGCGGGCGCCTGGCGGACGGCGAGAGGACCGTGCTCGAAGCAGGCTTCGAGCCCTTCGGCGCGCCCTCCCTCGACGCCGTCCCCGGCGACGACGAGGTCTTCGACGAGATCGAGAGGACGCTCGAGTCCGGCGAGGCCTACTTCACGGTCTTCGCCTCGCAGACGGCCGTCGAGCAGTGCGCCGCCCATTACGGGAAAGACAAGCTGCTGGCACTGTTGGAGAAGACCAACGTCGCCTGCACCGGGAGCACCACCGAGAAGCTCCTCTACGACACCGTCGGGAGGAAGACCGACCTCGTGCCGGAAGTCTACTCCGGCGAGGGCGTCGCCCGCGAGATCTGCGACGAGGTCGCCTACAAGACCGTCGTACTCCTCCGCTCGGAGGACGGCGGCAAGGACATCTCCCGCATACTGACGGAGGCTAAAGCAAAAGTTCTCGACGAGCCGGTCTACCGCATGGAGCCGGCCCCCGTAGAGAAGTGCACCGAGAGGCTGCTTGACAAGGCATCTTCCGGCACTCTCGACGCCCTCCTCATGACCAGCCCCGCTTCGTTCAGAGTGTTCCTGAAGGAGCTCGAGAACTGGTGCGGGAAGGAGAAGGCGGCCATCTCGCTCAAAGGAATCTACAAGGTGGCGATCGGCAAGCCGACCGCCGATTCGATGAGGGAGATGGGCTTCGCGCCCGACGCGATCGCCGAGAAATCGACCTTCCCCGGGATGCTGGAAACGGTAAAGAAACACTTCGCCTGAGAAGGGAACAAACCCCTTCTCAGGACCTTATTTTCACGACCTCTTCACGATGATGCAGAGGATGTCCTCATCCTCGACGACGTGGTCCATCCCCACCGTCTGGCCGGGGAACTTGGCGCTCTTCCCCCAGACCATGGCGTAACGGAAGGCGTTCTTGAAGTCCCGGTGGATGAGCTCGCAGACGTCGCCCACGGTGTTGCCCCGCTTGACGATGAGCGGCTCCTTCATGTCGGCCTCCTGGCCCTGCGGCTTCAGGTACACCCGGATCATGTCGATGGTGTCGTAGATCTCCTGCTTGAGGGCGTCGATGTTGTAGCCGGTGGCCGCCGAGACCCCGACGCTCTTGTAGGCCTTGTGCATCGCCTGCACGGCCTCCAGCTGCCCGGGCTTGGCGAGGTCGACCTTGTTGATGGCCATGACCGCCTTGATGTAGACGCGGTTCCCGGCCAAGACATCAAGCATCTGCTCCACGTCGATGTCCTCGCGGACCACCACGGTGGCGTTGATGTGGCCGTAGGCGGCCACCATGTCCTTGATGGTGTCCACGTCGATCTTGGTGAGCTTGAGGGTGGGCTTGACCACGATCCCCCCGGACTGGGCGGTGGTGATGTTCACGTCCGGCGGGTGCTGGTTGAGCCTGATGGCGGAGTTGTAGAGCTCCTTCATGAGGACGCTCAGGTCCGGGTTGAAGACGTCCACCACCAGCAGGATGACGTCGGCGGAGCGGGCGGCCGCGATGACCTCCCTCCCCCTTCCCTTGCCGCGCGAGGCGTCCTTGATGAGCCCCGGCATGTCGAGGATCTGGATCTTGGCGTGGTTGTACTCCATCACGCCCGGCACCACGTCGAGGGTGGTGAAGTGGTAGGCGCCGACCTCGGAGTGGGCGCCGGTCAGCTGGTTGAGCAGGGTTGATTTTCCCACCGACGGGAAGCCGACCAGGGCGACGGTGGCGTTGCCCGCTTTCTTGACGTAGAACCCGCGGGACCCGCCGCCGGCGCGGGACTGCTCGAGGCGGTGCTCCCTCTCCATCGAGAGCTTGGCGATCTTCGCCTTCAGCTTCCCGATGTGCGCTTCGGTGGCCTTGTTCTTCTTGGTGTTGGAGATCTCCTTCTCCAGTTCCTCGATCTGCTCTTCGATGGTCGCCGTCGCCGCTCACCTCCTCTTTTCCCCGTACTATCAATGGGTGGTATTAAGGCATTATTGTTATAAAACGCGCGAATGATGGAGTTTCATGCCAGAGCTCCCCGAGATCGAAACCTTCAGGCGGCACGTCGCGCCGCTCACGATTGGAAGGAGGATTGAGGGGGCCTGGGCCTCCGATACCCGCATCCTGAAGAACCGCTCTCCCAAGGAGATGAGAATGCTTGAGGGGAGCACCATCACTGAGGTCGGGAGGAGGGGCAAGGCCCTGACCTTCGGTCACGATTCCGGGATCAGGACGGTGGTCCGCTTCGGGATGACCGGGCAGATGTACGTCTGCCCTCCCGACACTCCCCGCGAGAAGCACCTGCACATTGCATTGTCCCTCTCGGACGGGAACGAGCTGAGGTACATCGACCCGAGGCGCTTCGGCGCCGTCTGGGTCTTTGAGAAAGATGAAAAGGACACGCTCTCCGGGCTGGACCGCATGGGCCCCGAGCCGGACGACCCCTCATTGACTTGGAGGTACCTCCGCGACACCCTCTCTGGGAGGAGCATCCCCGTCAAGGAGGCGCTGATGGACCAGACGGTGGTGGCCGGCCTCGGGAACATCTGGTCGGAGGAGGCGCTGTTCCGCGCGCGGGTTTGCCCGCTCGACCCCTGCTCCGCGATAACGATCCCCATGTGGAAGCGCATCGCCGAGGAGATACCCAGAACGGTGGAATACGCGATCGAGTCAGACGCTGTCACCGACGAGGAGTACCTCGAGGGGAAGGGACGCAACCGCTTCGACATGGGATGCCTCAGCGTCTACGGGAAGGCGGGGGAGCCGTGCCCCGTCTGCGGATGCCCGATTGTGCGCAGCGTCATAGCCGGCAGGGGCGCCCACTGGTGCCCCCGCTGCCAACGCGCTCGCGCAACTTTATAATCGAAATGGGGATACAAACCTCATGGCAGAGACAAAGAGCGAGACCGGCTGGAACCAGCCCGTGTTCCGCTCCATCACGGTCAAACAGCTCGTCGCCATGATCATCGGCATCCTCCTGGCCCTTGCCATCCTTTGCCTGGGCTTCGGCGGAAGCGTCCTCGGCTGGCTGGGGGCGGCCATCCTGCTTTACATCTGCCCCCGCCTGGCCAAGGTCAAGTCCAAGGACATCGCCATCTACGGCGTGGTGTTCGCCGTCATCGCGGTCCTCATCGGAGGGCTGCTGGTGGCCCCGAGCTTCATCGACAGCTACAGCGACGAGACCCCCGGCGACCACGGGGCGTTCTCCAACGTCACGTACACGTACACCGACGACGGGACCTACACCGTCGAGTTCGACTACGACCTGACCGATTACGAGGGTGACTCGATCATCATCTACGTCGCCCACATCAACCAGATCCTCTTCACCTACCCGGTGGCCGATTCGGCTGATGCCTACATCATAGCCTCGACGGAGGACAGTACATTGACGTCGACGACAGGCCACATCTCGTACACCCTCACCGACAAGCAGCTGTCCACCGATACCCTCTGGGAGATCAGCCTCGTCGTGGGGACCGCCTACAGCGACGACGACGGGGACGGGACCTACACCCTGATCGCCGACAGCGATGACTGGGACTACAACACCGACTCCATCTCGATGGCGACCCTCACCGGCTTCGCCGGGGCCGACAAGTACGGTCCCTCGTTCGTCGGCTGCGCCGACGCCCTGGTCTACACCATGATCATGTTCTTCCTCATCGTGGGCATGGTCTGGCTCATCAGGGACAGGGTCAACAAGACCCGCGAGAAGATGGAGAAGGAGGGCAGGCTCTATCCCCAGGGCTACGGCCGCTGCGACAACTGCGGCGCCCTCATCCTCCCGGGCGAGGTCCAGTGCCGGAAGTGCGGCGCCTACATCAACCGCCCTGATTACATGAAGCCCAAGAAGGTCGACTTCTTCCAGTGCTCCAACTGCGGGGCGGAGGTGCCGGCGGATTCCAAGGTGTGCCCCAAGTGCGGCGCGAAGTTCGACGCGATCGAGGAGGACATCGTGAAGGACGACGGCACCGTGGAGACCGTCGGGGAGACCAAGGAGACCGAGGAATCCAAGGAGACGGAGACCTCGACCGAAGGCTCCAAGAAAGAGTGAAACTCCTTCCCAAACGCCTTCCCGCTCCCTCCGGGGAGCGGCCCTTTTTCTACTGTCAATATGGGACGCCGAAAGGATCGCCCGACGCTCGGTTCCGGAACGCTGGGTCTGTACATAGACAGCTCCCGAAGGGACGCCGGTCCGTCTGTGATGATACGGGCCCGCAGGAGGCACGGAATCCTTTCGAGGGTACTGCGGAACGCCCCCGATCATCCGCGCGTCCGCAGGGCCCGTTGCAGTGCGGAATAACAGGGCATCCGGCATCCGCGGACAGCCGGTTCTCCCAGCGGATCGGGCCGTCAGGGACGCGGGGATCCCCGCAGGGCATCCCTCTATACCCTGCAGCCGAACGGCCTCCTGAAAGGGCGCATACGCAGGGCGGGAGAGAGTCCGCCCGAACCGTGCGCACCCGTCAGGGGAACAGAAGGATCGATGCCCCAGGCACCGGAATGAACAGTGAAAAAAGAAGAAGTTGGGGGGCGCCCGGAGGCGCCCCGAAGAGTTTACTCGGACTTCACATCCCGAACTTGGCCTTGACGTCATCATCGAACATCCACACAGTGACGCAGAGGTAGATGATGAGGTTGAGGATACCAATGATGAGGGAGAGGATCAGCCTGATACCGTCGCCGCCGAACATGCCGACGAGCGAGAAGATGATGCCAAGGATGAAGATGATCACAAGGACGATCCACATGACCTTGTCGAAGGTGCCGACGGTGGAGTCGGTAATCTTCTTGTAGATCCAGAGCACGATGATGCCGAGGATGATCATCACGATACCGCTGGTGACGTATCCGCCGAAGTCGTCGAAGTTGCAGCAGCCGGCAATGAGGTAGAAGATACCCATGATGACGGTCACGTAGCCGACGACCATGACGAGTCCGGTGATGACGCCGAACTTGGAGCTGGTCTCAGATCCAGCAGTGACGTCGAGCTTGTCCACAACTTTGTTGTGAACCTGCTTTCCGCCGCGAATTCTCTGTCCGAATGCAAAGTAGACAATGGCGCAGATGAGCTCACCGATACCGATGACCACCCAAACCGCAACATCGTCGTTCAGGTCGTCGTCAACGAAGGCCATGACGATGGTGATGATTGCGGCGATGATCTCGATGATACCGATCGCCCAGATTGCCGTTCCTACGTTCTTAGTGTCGTCAAGGAATGACATGGAGGGGTGATTGCATTTCCTATATGAATATTATTCCCTTAACATATCTTCGATGGCTTCTAAAACCGCCGTCAATTTAGCTCTCTGGGTATCATTTTTTACTTACTGTTAAGGTTTTGACTTACTGGGAGCCTCTTCTGTTCAACACTATTTATTGTAGTATAGATGAACAAGCCATACGTCGGACGCCAACATCTGTTGTCAAATCAAGTATGAAGATAAGAATAAGCCGCGGGGGATCCCGCGCCCGGCGTCCCGAAACCCTCCGGAAAGCACGATGTGCCAGATATCTTAAACGGCACTTATGGGCAATCGTAATAAACCACCTTTCCGATAGCCCCTCCGATGGGAAAAGACGCCGGGACGGCAAAGACGTCCACGACTCGGAGGGCTACCGCGGAGGAGCTCGCCGACAAACAGCACGAGATCTCCGTAACCGAATTTTTCGAGAAGAACAAGCAGATCCTGGGGTTCGACTCGCGCGCCAAATCGCTGCTGATGGGCGTGAAGGAGGCCGTCGACAACTCGCTGGACGCCTGCGAGGAGGCCGAGATCCTCCCCGATGTCGTCGTCAAGATCGCCAAGACCGGCGAGGACGAGTACCATGTGTCTATCGAGGACAACGGGCCCGGGATCGTCCACCGCGCCATGCCCAACGTGTTCGGGCGCCTGCTCTACGGCTCCCGCTTCCACGCCATGCGCCAGTCCAGGGGCCAGCAGGGCATCGGCATCTCCGCGACCGTCATGTACGCCAACGTCTCCACAGGGAGGCCGGCGCACGTCGCCTCCAGGATCGAGGGCGAGAACGAGGTCGCCTGGGAGATGGACATCGCCATCGACACCAAGACCAACCGCCCCATCATCACCAACGACCGCGCCTTCCCCTGGGTGGACAAGGAGCACGGGACGCTCATCGAGTACACCACCAAGGGGCGCTACATCACCGGCAAGCAGTCCATCTTCGAGTACCTGAAGGAGACCGCCATCGTCAACCCCCACGCCAGGATCGAGTTCCACGACCCCGACGGGAAGGCCTTCGTCTTCGAGCGCGCCACCGAGGTCATGCCCCCCAAGGCGGTGGAGATCAAGCCCCACCCCAAGGGCATGGAGATCGGGGACATGATGACCTACTCCGCGATGTCCCAGCAGTCCACCGTGAAGGACTTCCTCACCAAGGACTTCTGCCGCATGACCCCCCGCCTCGCCAACGAGATCTGCAAGAAGGCCGGCGTCAGCCCCACCTCCAAGCCCAAGGACCTAGGCCGCGAGGGGAGCATGAAGCTCATCGACGCCATCGCCGACACCAAGATCATGGAGCCCCCGTCGGACTGCCTCTCCCCCATCGGCGACGTGCTGATCAAGAAAGGCCTCATGCACATCCTCGACGGCCTCCGCCCCGAGTACTACGCCACCCCCGTCACCCGCCCCGCGCACGCCTACAACGGCAACCCCTTCACCGTCGAGGCGGGCATCGTCTACGGCGGCGAGATCCCGGCCGACAGCCAGGTCACCATCATGAGGTTCGCCAACCGCGTCCCCCTGCTCTACCAGCAGGGCGCCGACGTCATCACCAAGGCCGTCCAGGACTTCGACTGGAGGAGGTACGGCCTGGAGCAGCGGGGCGGGAAGGGCATGCCCTTCGGCCCCGCCATCATCCTCGTGCACGTCGCCTCCACCAAGGTCCCGTTCACCTCCGAGGGGAAGGAGGCCATCGCCGCCATCCCCGAGATCTACGACGAGATCCTCGTCGCCCTCCGCTACGTCGCGAGGAACCTCAAGTCCCACCTCAACAAGATGGAGCGCAAGAGCAAGACCCACGAGAAGTTCGACATCGTCCAGAAGATCCTCCCGGACCTGGCGAACAAGATCTCCACCCAGCTCAACCGCCCCGTCCCCGACCTCAGCCGCACCATCACCAAGATCATGAACGTGGTGTGGGTGGAGCCGAGCAAGGAGAAGACCGACGGCGGCTACAAGATCACCTACACCATCTACAACTACACCGCCAAGCCGCACTCCTTCATGCTGCACGCGGCCCTGCCGGCGGACTGCATCAACGACAAGGTGACCAAATCCCCGTTCTACGACTCCTCGAACGACGAGGGCAAGACCCAGTGGCTCATCAAGGACATCGAGTCCTCCAAGTCCGTGCAGGTGGCCTTCGAGCTCACCGGGAGCATGGCGGACACCTTCGACCCCGACGACGTCTACGTCTCCGGGATCAACCCCGTCTACGTGATGGGCGCCGAGGCGCTGCCCGGCGACTGGGGCATCAAGGGCATGGAGATCACCGAGAGCGACGACTTCGTCCCCGAGGACGATTCCGCCGAGGAAGAGGAAAAGGAAGAGGAACTGGAAGAAGAGGAGTTCGAGAAGGAGGAGGGAGACGAATGAACGACAGGCAGAAGGACGCCCTGAACAAGCTCACGGGGATCGCGGAGGACGTCTACGACGCCCTCGACCGGGGGGACATCCCGAAGATGACGCTCCCCCTCAGGTCGAAGCGCAACATCGAGTTCGACCCGATGACCCAGGTGTGGAAGTACGGGAACCTCAAGACCATCCGCACCGCCAAGACCACGCAGGGCGCGACCACCATGCTGAGGACCGCCTACACCACCGACTTCATCAACGAGATGATCCGGGAGAACAAGTCCTCCACCCTGAGGGAGATGTACTACATCTCCGAGGGCTGGTACGCCGCCAAGTTCCACACCCAGGACGAGGGCAACCTGCTGGCCGAGGACCTGGAGACCATGACCCACTGCATGAGGGAGGACTTCAAGCTCCGCCCCGAGGAGTCGGGCGCGCACGTCTACGGGAACGTGACGTTCCGCACCATGACCAAGAAGGGCATGAAGAACATCAACTGCATGGACGACGTCTCCGAGCAGGGCTTCGCCATCCCCTATTCGGTGGAGAACGAGACCTTCCAGATCAAGAGCCAGGACGTGAAGTTCGTGATGGCCCTGGAGACCGGCGGTATGTACGCGAGGCTGATCGAGAACGGCTTCCCCGAGAAGGCCAACTGCTGCCTCGTCCACCTCTCTGGGCAGCCGGCGAGGTCCACCAGGAGGCTCATCAAGAGGCTCAACGAGGAGAACGGGCTCCCGATCGTGGTCTTCACCGACGGCGACCCCTGGTCCTTCAGGATCTACGCCTCGGTGGCCTACGGGGCCATCAAGACCGCGCACATCTCCGACTACCTCGCCACCCCCACGGCGCAGTTCATCGGGATCACCGCCTCGGACATCCTCAACTACGACCTGCCGACCGACAAGCTCAACGACAAGGACATCGGCGCCCTCCACGCGGAGCTCTCCGACCCCCGGTTCAACGACGAGTTCTGGGACAGCGAGATCCACGCCATGCTCGACATGGGGAAGAAGGCTGAGCAGCAGGCGCTGGCCAAGTACGGCCTGGACTACGTGACGGACACGTACCTCCCCGAGAAGCTCTCGGCCCTCGGGCTGATGTGAGCCCCGGGGGAAACATCTTAGAAACCTGTCGGAGCCGGCCCCGCCATGCCCTTGCGGCGGGTGCGGCGGCCCGCCCCGGCAGGAGATGAGTGACAGGAGCGCTGTTGTGGACACTCCTGTCTTTTTTTGTTTGCTTAGCGGGCGGCCGCTGCCGGCTCCTAGTGAACCACGTTGGGCATCCGTATTAAAGCATTAGCCCCGGATTTTCCGCCCTCCGACATAATGTCCGGACCGGGACAGCGGAGAAAAACTGAGGAAAGCACTGCATCATGCTGATTGCAATATAATCCTTTAAAATCCCCAATCAAAAATAGCATTGAATGCCGGATTCGGCGAGCAACCCTGATACCGGGTTGCGGAAGAACCCGGTACCAGGGTATCGTCCCGGCAGGAGATGAAGGACATGTTGTTCCAATTCCACTGCATGGGATTGAACCTGGTGATCATAATGACCGACACGGTCATTATGATCATCGTCTTACCGTAAGGTAAGTCGAGGACTGGCAGTCCTTTACTTCTGCCCGGTCCCTTCGGGGACCGTAAATTACCATCTCCGTCGGGGATATTTAACCGTTGGCTGCCGATTTTCCTGCTCGTTTCCTTCCGACGAATAGCGTTCCGGCGGGCCTACCCTCAGCGACGTCGACCAGGCGCTCGGGCTTCTTCCCGTTCATGATCACCGTGTCGATGCCCTGGGCGGTGGCCATCGAGGCCGCCTTCAGCTTGGTGATCATCCCGCCGCGGCCCCTCCTGGACCCCGCTCCGGAAGCGGTGGCCTCCACCGACGCGATGTCCTCCACCCGCTCGATCAGCTTCGCCTCGGGGTAGAGGCGGGGGTCCTTGTCGTAGAGGCCGTCGATGTCCGAGAGGATGACCAGCAGGTCCGCCTTGCAGAGCACGGCGACCACCGCGGAGAGCACGTCGTTGTCGCCGAAGAGACGGTCCTCCGACTCGATCTCGGTGTAGCTCACCGAGTCGTTCTCGTTGACGATGGGGATGATGCCCATCGACAGCAGCGCGTTGAACGTGTTGGTCAGGTTCTCCTTCTTCTCCTCCGACTCGATGTCCTCGGCGTTCAGGAGGATCTGCGCCGCCTTCTTCCCGTAGTCCCCCAGGAACTTCCCGTAGATGAACATGTTCCGGCACTGCCCCACGGCGGCGGCCGCCTGCTTCATGCAGAGGTCCTTGGGGACCTCCTCCAATCCGAGGCTGTCGGTCCCCGAGGCGATGGCGCCGGAGGACACGAGGATGACCTCGAACCCGCGGTTGCTGAGGTCGGAGACCGCAAGTGCCAGACGGTCGAACGAGCGCAGGTCGGGACGGTTGAACTCATTGGTCAGGGTGGAGGTCCCGACCTTCACCACGACCCTTCCGCGGTCCCTCATCGCGCCGCCTCCACGACTTCGAACCCGCGCCCGGCGTAGGGGAGGATCCTGCCGGTGAGGTCGGACGTCCTGATCTTCAGGAAGCTGTTGACGGTGCCGTCGCTGCAGCCGATGCAGTCCTGCCCGAGGACCTCGGAGTCGATGACCACCCGCACGGGGGAATCTTTGTCCAATACCAGGGCGCTCAGCACCGTGGCCGCCCCGATGTCGGTGTCCAGCATCTCCCTCATGGTCTCCGCGGGGGCGAAGGAGACCGAGGAAGTGCCGAGGGCGGACGAGAACGCCGAGGACGAGAAGCGGCGGTCCCCGGGCATCACGTAGATGAAGAAGTGCTTCCGCTTCTTGTCGCAGAGGAAGAGGGTCTTCACCATCTTCATGTCCATCTTGCGGTCGACGGCCTCGCAGTCCTCCATGGTGACGACGTCGCCGGTGTCGGCCCGGCGGAACGGCACCCCGGTCTCCGCGAACATCTCGTACACCTTCCTCTGGAGCCCGGTCCGGAAGACTTCGGGCGCCCTGTCCGTCACCTCTCCGACATACATCTTCTGCGCTTCCTTGCATTACATTTTGTGATTTTACAATCAATTCATATGATGATATCAGATACATATTAAAATATCGGACGCTTACGGAGAGGCGTGGAGAGCAGCATCCAGAAGTACCAGGCCTTCGTGAAGACCGTCGACTGCGGGGGGATCACCCTGGCCGCCCAGGCCATGGGCGTCTCCCAGTCGGGGGTGAGCCGGATGATCGCCGACCTCGAGCGGGAGTGGGGCGTGAAGCTGCTCGTAAGAGGCAGATCAGGCGTGCGCCTGACCGACGCCGGGCGGGAGATCTACCCCCTGGCCAGCAGGATCTGCGCCGACCATTCGGACATCCAGGCAAAGGTGGATGCCCTCCGGGGCCGGCGCACCGGGGCCATCCGCATCGCGGCCTTCTCCAGCGTCGCCACCTACTGGATCCCCCGCGCGGTGGCGATGCTGTCGGAGACGAGCCCGGAGATGGAGTACGAGGTGCTCGAGGGTGATTACAACGAAATCTCCGAGTGGATCCTCAGCGGGAGGGCCGACTGCGGATTCCTCCGCGCCCCCGTCGCCCCCGGGCTGGCGTCCGAGGTGCTGGCGCGGGACCGGCTGGTGGCCGTGCTCCCGGAGGGCAGCCCCCTGGCGAAAAGGAAGAAGGTGCCGCTCAAGGAACTGGCGAAGGGCCCCTTCCTGATGCTCGAGCGCAACGGGCAGTCGGACGTCCGCGAGGTCTTCGCGGAGCACGGGCTGAAGCCCGCGGTGAAGTACACCACCTGGGACGACTACTCGATCATGTCGATGGCGGAGAGCGGGCTCGGGGTCTCGATCCTGCCGGCGCTCATCATGGAGCGGTCGCCGTTCCGCGTCGCCGTCAGGGAGCTCGATGTGCCAGCATACCGCGATATCTGCTTTGCGTACCGCCCCGGGATGGAGGAGAACACCGCCGTGAAGCGCTTCCGGGAATGCCTTGAGAAGGTGCTCACATGAGGCAGGGTACTGCATACCCCTGATTGCAGTAGTCGCCTTTTATAATCAGAAACAGAAAATAGCCATATCGCCGGATTGGCAAGCAACCCCGGTATCGGGTTGCGGACATCCGGTACCGGGGTATCGCTCCGGCAGGAGGTGAGACCATAATCATCTCTTTGCACGGGGCTTGTACCCTGTTGATCATAATGACCGAGTCGGTCATTATGATCATCGTCTTACCGTAAGGTAAGGCAAAGACTGGCAGGCCTCACTTCTGCCCGGTCCCTTACGGGACCTGATAATTCCACCAACGCCGACCGTATAAAACGGTTTCCCGCGGATTTTCCTATCGAAAACAGGGGCCGTGAGGCCCCTTTGAGCGGTTTTTACCTCAGGCCTTCTCCGGCTCCTGCCGGTAGGCGGCCTGGTTGAACCTATTGATGACGAATTGCTTGTCCATCGAGGCCAGGAAGCTCCCCAGGCGGGGCCCGGCGGGCTTGCCGATGAGGATGCTGTAGATGACCTTGTAGGCGTTCTTCAGCCCGATGGGCGAGGCCTTGCCGCACTCGGAGATGATGTTCCCGATGGTGTCGGCGTCCCAGTTGCAGTCGTTCATCCTGGTCACCAGGGACTGCAGGAAGGCCTTGTCGTTCATCTTGAGGACGACGTTGGCGGGGATGGTCTGGCTCACCGCGAACTTGACCTGGTCGGGGGCGAAGGCGTTGAGCCAGTACTTCACGCAGTCGCAGCGGGTCCTGATCCGGCGGAGGTCGTCCTCGGTGGCGCCCGAGATATCGATCGTCCTCGAGATGACCTTCAGCTGCTCCTCGAAGCCGTCGGCGATCTGCACGACGTTCACCAGGTGCCTCATCGACACCTGCACCGGCATCTTCTCGGGGATGTGGTTGTGCTGGGCGATGGCGTAGGCGCGGACGGCGTTCTCCTCCGCCTCGGTGGCGCCGCCCTCGAAGTAGAGCCGCTCCATGCGGTCGTACTCGTCGCAGATGTCGAGGTTGCCCATTCCCGAATCATAATCGATGGCGCGGTGGGGCGGGACCCTCAGGAAGAGGTAGTTGAGCACTTCCGGCGGGGTCATGCGGATGGCGTCGATGCCGGTCACGCTGCACCCGAGCGACTTGTGCATCTGCCCCACTCCCTTGAGCTGCACGAACTCGTAGGGGATGGGGTACGGGGGCTCGATCCCGAAGATCTCCTTGGCGAACCGCTTGCCGGTGTCGTAGGAGCCGCCGGCCGCCGCGTGGTCCTTCCCGAAGGGCTCGGCGGAGGTGCCGAAGATCATCCACTTGGCCGGCCACTCCAGCCTCCAGGTCAGCTTCCCCTGGTCCTTGCGGATGTCGGCCTTCCCGTGGTGCCCGCAGACGCAGTCGTACTCCACGTAGGGGTACTGGTAGGTGTCGAAAATGGGCTTGGTGTAGCGGCCGCACTTCTCGCAGATGGGGTTGTAGGGCGCGTAGTCGGGGTTGGCCTCCTTGCCGGAGACCTCGTGGAGGATCCTGATGATGTCCTGGCGCTTCTTGAAGGTGATATCGATGGCCTCGGCGAACTTCCCCTGGGCGTAGAGGTCGCTGGTCCAGATAATCTCGCAGTGCACCCCGAGCGAGTCCACGGCGTCCAGGAAGGGCTGGACGAAGTGGTGGGCGTAGTTGCGGTGCTTGCCGCAGGGGCAGGGGATCCGGCAGATCGGCATGCCGACGTACTTCTCGTACTCCGGGGGCAGGAAGTCGTACCTTTTGCGGAGGGGGTCGAAGGAGTCGATGAGGTAGATCAGCCTCACGTCCTTCTTGCCCAGCGCCTCGACGGCGCTCCTGATCGATTCTCCCGTGATTGCCTCCCTGAGGCTGCCTACATGGATGATGCCGGTGGGGCTGATGCCGGTGGCGATGAGCGGGTGCTCGGCCTTCTCGGCGATGTCCTTGGCGATTACGTCTGCCCAGTGCATACTATCGTCCGCGCGTACGT
>JBMNQO010000017.1:0-17808 GCA_050944195.1 Methanomethylophilus sp.
TTCTTCACCAGGCCCCAGAGGTGCTTCGCGCCCTCGGCCGTGGCCATCGCCGACTCCCTGGTCTGGTGGGGGAGCCCGGTCATGAAGAACAGGTCGAGGCGGGAGCAGCCGTTCTCGAAAGCGGCGGGGATGGTCCGGTCGATGGCCTCGTTGGTGTAGCCCTTCCCCATCCCGAGGCGGACCGCCTCGTCGTAGGAGTCGGGGGAGAACTCGATCGACCATCCGCCTTTGAAGGAGCGGTTTATCTCAGCGAAATGGTCCTTCCCGGCGCCGTTGAACAGTTCGATCACGACATGGTTGTCGATGTCTCTCTCCCGCACCGATTTCAGGAATCTGGCACAGTAGTCCTGGCCGGCCTGCCGGATGTCCCCCACGATGAAGATCGGGGCCTTCATGTAATCGGAGACGCCCTCCATGTCCTCCGCCAGCTTCTCGGGGCTGCGGAAGGCCGGGCGCCTCCGCCCGCAGACCTTCGCGTTGGCGGTGTGGGAGCCCCCGCACTCGGCGCAGTCGATGGAGCACCCGCGGACGGTGAACACAGACGTCAGGGGGACCTGGGCCCAGGACTGCCAGGGCAGGGAGCCCGTGATGTCCATGGTCCTCATGACCCCCTTGATCATGACGCCGTAGTCGAAGATGACGTCGTCCAGCGTGTCCGGCGAGAAGGTCAGGCCGTTGTTGTGCGCCTTGCCCTCCTTGTCCTTCCAGACGAGGTTGGGGACCGATGACAGGTCCTCCCCTTTGGAGAGCGCCTCCATCATCCTCACGGTGGGCTCCTCGGTGGTGTCCCCGCGCATGACGAGGTCCACCTCGGGGCGGGCGATGAGCTCCTCCCAGAAGTACGAGGAGGTGAAGCCCCCGAGCTCGGTCTTCGCGTCGGGATGGTATTTCTTGACGATCTTTGCAAGTTCGAGAGCGCCGTGGGCGTGCGGCATCCAGTGGAGGTCGATGAAGTAGACGTCGGCATCCAATTCCTTTATCCGCTTCTCGGCGTCGAACTTCTCGTCGGCCAGCATGAGGTTGGCGATGTTGACGATACGCGTCTTGAACCCCGCCCGCTGCAGGTGGGCGGAGATGGTCATGAACCCGATGGGGTACATCTCGAAGACCGGAGAGGAGGGAATAACGTCGCTGACCGGCCCGTAGAAGATCGGCTTCTTCCGAAAGTCGTACACGCTGGGGGCGTGCAGGAACACCGCGTCGTAATGTGCCAGGAGGTCACCTCCCGTACCGTCTGACGCGCTGCTGGTAGGACCTGATCGCCCTCATGAAGTCGATGCGCCGGAAGCCCGGCCAGTAGACATCGGTGAAGTACAGCTCGGCGTAAGCGAGCTGCCACAGCAGGAAGTTCGAGATCCTGATCTCGCCGCTGGTCCTGAGGATGAGGTCGGGGTCCGGGATGTCCGAGGTGTAGAGGTGCTTGGACAGCATCTCCTCGTCGATGTCCTGGGGCTCCACCTCGCCCGCCTTCACCTTCTCGGCGATGTCCCGCACGGCGTTGACGATCTCCTGCCTCCCGCCGTAGGCCAGGCAGACGCTGAAGGTGAAGTTGTCGTAGCCCTTGGTCTTGCTCTCGCAGTAGTCGACGGCGTCCAGCACCTTCTGCGGGAGCAGGGAGCGGTCGCCCAGGACCTGCACCCTGACCCTGTTCTTCTTCACGCGCTCGTCGTCGGCGATCTCGCGGAGGGACTTGGCGGCCATGTCCATGAGGAAGGAAACTTCATCCTCTCCCCTCGAGAAGTTCTCCGAGGAGAAGGCGTACACGGTGATGTAATGGATGTCGAGGTCCAGGCACCAGTCGAGCAGCTCGCGGGTCTTCCTCTCGCCCGCCCGGTGGCCGGCGTCGACGTCGTCGCCCAGGAACTCCTTGGCGTAGCGGCGGTTGCCGTCCATGATGACGCCGATGTGCCTGGGCATGGGACCGCCCCGGATCTCCTCCTCCAGCTTCTTCTCGTAGGTGGAGTAGACCGGCTTGTAGACGATCCTCGGGACCCCAGTCAAAGCTACCGCCTCAGTGCGTCACGCCGGGGTAATCCTCGGGGACCCCGGCGCATTCGGGGCCGATGTCGGCGCAGCCGATGGCGGCCACGGCGCCGATGACGCCGCCCTCCCCGGTCACGCTGATGATCTGTATCCCGTACTTCTCGGCCATCGCGACGGCCTCCGAGCGTTCCACCAGGACGGTCTTGCACTTCCACGCCCAGGAGGTGAGCTCCTTCGGGATGTCCAGGCCCTGGTAGACGGTCATGACGGCGTCGGTGCTGACGGACTCCTTCTTCAGGTAGTCGTAGCAGTACTCGATGAGCTTCGGCACCTCCTGCTCCTTCACCGCGAAGGTGACCGCGGTGGAGCAGCAGTTGGTGGTCTTGTTGGGGGAGCGGGGGTTGAGCTGGATGATCTTGTGCTCCATGAAATGCCCGATCGGGCACTCCACCGCCATCTTGAGGGCGGAGGCCCAGGTCGCTCCCTTCTCCTTGGTGTCGGTGTCGTCCACCCCGATCACCACGCGCACCAGCTTGGGGGTGATGATGTCGACGTGGGCGGTGTGCCCGCCCCCGATCTTGAAGTCGTCGGGGTACTCGGTGCGGAGCACGTCCTCCGACTGGGGGATGCAGGCGCCGATGCCCACCGAGGCGCCGGCGATGCCGTACCAGGTGGTGCGGACCTCGTCGCCCTCGATGGCCACCCTGCTGAGACCCTGGCCGCCGAGGTCGGCGGAGACGGGGCCGAACTTCAGCTCCTTCTCGCCGATGCCGACGTCCATGGTGATGGTGGTGCCCTCCATGGAGATGACGTTGATCATCCCGCCGGTGCGGCGGCGGTTGCAGACATCCCACTCCCCGGGCCCGCGGGCCTTGCAGGACTCGATGATCCTGGCCTTGCCGGCCTTCTCGTCGACTATCGTGAGGAACCCCCGGTTGAAGAGGGGGCCGTATTTCGCTTTGACCTGTTCGGGCGTGAGTATGGTGACCATTTCGTTCAGCTCCTTCTGGTAGCGGCGCCGGCGGAGACGCACTCCGGCGGCACCCTGTCGCAGGTGAACACCGTCGGCGAGGCCCTCCCGATGGGGAAGCCGGCCGCGGCGCATCCTCTGGCGTCCACTTCGACCACCGCGACGCCGTCGTCGAGGCGGGCCTCGCCCGCCTCCTCGGCGCCTTCGACGGTCGCGGACAGGTGGACCTTGGCCCTGTCCGTGGGCATGATGCCCGTCTCGAGGATGATCTCCTCGGATTCCGGGGAGACCGGGTAGTAGAGGCGCTCCGGGACGTTGTCGGTGGGAAGACCCAGCTCGACGTCCACGGTGTGCCCGTAGGTCGCGCGGACGCTGTCCCCGCGGACCTGGTAGCGGCCCTTCGCGTCGGTGACGGCGAGGGCGATGATGTGCCTCCCCCTGAGCCAGGGGAGGCGGTTGGAGTTCCTCTTGGCGGCGGCCGCGATGTCGTCCGCGCGGACGTACCCGTCGCGGGTCATCTCGAGGCCGTACTTCCCGTGCCTGAGCACCGTGGCCAGCATCCTCCCCAGCCGCTCCGCCTCGATGTCGCTCATGATGAAGCGCCCCTCGGAGCCGCAGGCGGGGCACGCGTCCCCGCGGTAGAAGCCGTGCTCGCGGCACTCGCCGATCATCTCACCACTGCCCCTCCGCGGCCTTCACGGTGTTGGCCATCAGCATGCAGACGGTCATGGGCCCGACCCCGCCGGGGACGGGGGTGATGTAGGAGGCCTTCTCCTTGACGGCGTCGAAGTCGACGTCCCCCACCAGCCTCGAGCCCTTCGGGGAGGACGGGTCGGGGATGCGGTTGGTGCCGACGTCGATCACGACAGCCCCCTCCTTGACCATGTCGGCGGTGATGAACTTCGCCTTGCCGACGGCGCTGATGATGATGTCCGCGCTGAGGAGGATCTCCTTCAGTTGGGACGACTTGGAGTGGAGCACCGTGACGGTGGAGTTGGCGTAGTCCTTGTTCTGCATGAGGATGGCCGCCATCGGCTTGCCGACGATGTTGCTCCTCCCGACGATGACCACGTGCTTGCCGCTGGTCTCGATGCCGTAGTGGATGAGCATCTGCTGGATGCCGCCGGCGGTGGCCGGCAGGAAGCGCGGGTCGCCGATGAACATGTGCCCGACGTTGATCGGGTGGAAGCAGTCGACATCCTTGCCGGGGGAGATGGAGTCCAGCACGTACCTCTCCTCGAAGTTCGGGGGCAGGGGCAGCTGGACCAGGATCCCGTGCACGGAGCGGTCGTCGTTGAGCTTCATGATCCGTCCCAGCACCTCCTCCTCGGAGACGGTGGACGGGAAGGTGTAGTTGACCGCTTTGATGCCCAGCTCCTCGCACTTGCGGTTCTTGGTGCGCAGGTAGACCTTGGAAGCGGGGTCGTCGCCCACCGCGATGAGGGCCAGCACGGGCGTGATGCCGCGGGCCTTGAGGGCGGCGATGCGCATGCGGAGGTCCGCGTAAATGCTCTCGGATACCTCCTTGCCTAGGATCAGTTGGGCGGTCACATCGTGGATTATACGCGCACCCGTTAATAAGGTAACGGCTGGATGTTAAGCGGTGTTTCACGCTCGGGTCATGCCTTAACGTCGCATACCGGCGTAGGAGGCCGCTTCGGACAGGGAGACGGGCTCGGCGCCGAGGTCCAGGATCCCGCCGATGACGGCGCGGACCTTCTCCAGCTCCTCGTTGGATTCCTCGTCAGAGCGGACCCCCTTCTCCCTCGATTCCCGTATGTGCCAGACATGGTCGGCGAGGACCAGGAAGCCGTCCTCGGGGAATTCCTCGGCGAAGGCGATGTAATCCTCGGGGGCGCGCCTCCCCCCGTGCATCGCCCACAGGTAGCCGGCCATGTTGCCGCCCTCGGGGCCGATGCCCTCGGAGACCGGCACCTCGGCGATGTACCCGGGCAGGATGTCGATTGTGCCAGACGACGAATATGAGGAGGAATCGACGGAGATCCCCGTGCCCGTCTCGCGCAGGAAATCGGCGAGCCCCTTCGGGGGGTGCATGTAGGGGGCGCGGAAGGCGTCGGGAGCTTTCCCCGTAACGTCCTTCACCGCTTCGAAGCCGTGCCTCACGGCCTCCTCGGCGTCCGCCCTCAGGATGCGGTGGGTGAGGTTCTCGTGGTCGTACCCGTGGACGCCCAGCTCGAAATGTGCCAGGCATCCGATTTCATCCTTCAGTTCCTCGGCCGTGCGGCCCTCGCAGAAGAACGCCGCGGGGATGCCGAGGTCGTCCAGAAGGTCGGCGTACCGGGGCAGGGCCCAGGCCGCCGAGGAGAACCTCGGGGCGGTCCCCTTCCCGCGGTCGATGGAGCCGGCCGCCGCCTGGCCGGGGACCTCGATGTTGGCGTCCCGGTCGAGGTCGACGGTGAAGACCAGCTTCATCTGGCCTGCATCGAGGCGACCCTCTTGATGAGCATCCCCTCGATGTCGACCGGGGCGTACCTCATGGCCAGCTCCTTGCCGCGGTTCAGCTTGGCCTCGTTGTCGGCATAGAGCTGGAAGAGCACGTCGCCCTTCTCCACGCGCTGGCCCTTCTTCTTGAGGATGAGCAGGCCGGCGCCCTTGTCGTTGGGGGACCCGAGGGCCTTGGCGATGGCCACGACGTCCTTGTTGTTAATCGAGTGCACGTAGCCGGACTTGTCCGAGGTGATGTCGCAGGTGAACTTCCCGGGCTTGAGGTCATCAGACTTCAGCTTGGGGCTCCCGCCCTGGGCCACCACGATCTCCATGAACTTCTCGTGGGCGGCGCCGCTCTTCAGCAGCTCGCGGGCGCGGTCCTCGCCGTTCTGGAAGCCCGCCATCTCCAGCAGGATGCCGGCACACTCGCACGCCTTCTCGACGACCGAGGAGGGGTGCTCCTGGCCCTCGAGGATGCGGATGCACTCCCGGGCCTCCAGGTTGGGCCCGATGGCGGACCCGACGGGCTGGTCGGCGTAGGTGATGGCGCACTCGATGTGGATCCCCAGCTTCTCGCCGAGGTCCATGAAGTCGCGGGCGTAGGCGCGGGCGGCGTCGAGGGTGGGGACCTTGGTCCCGGCCCCGGTGGGGATGTCCACCAGGAGGTACTTGGCGCCGATGGCCAGCTTCTTGCTGAGGATGGAGGCCAGCATCTGCGCCCGGGGGTTGATCCCGAGCGGGTGCTCGACCTTGATGACGATGTCGTCCACGGGGGCGATGTTCATCGCCCCGCCCCAGACGAACGCCCCGCCGACGGTCTCGCCGATCTCCTTGAGGCGGTCGGCGGTGACCTCGACGTTGCAGAAGGTCTCCACGAAATCGGAGGTCCCGCAGGCGCTGCTGATCGCCCTCGAAGAGGTCTTGGGGAGCATCAGCCCCGCGGCGGCGCAGATGGAGACCACGATGGGGGTGATCTTGTTGCCGGGCACGCCTCCCATGCTGTGGAAGTCGTAGACCGGGCCCTTGTCAAAACGAATCGTATCGCCGGTGTCGACCATGGCGCGGGAGAAGGCGGCGATCTCGTCGATGTCCATCCCGTTGATGTACAGCGCGGTGAGCCAGCTGGACACCTCGATGTCCGAGAGGCTGCCCGTGTAGATGTCGTTGACCACGGCGCGGATCTCGGTCTCGGAGAGCTTCCCCTTGTCCATCTTCTTCCTGATGTAGCGGACGCTCTCGGGGCTGGGCGAGAAGGTCACGTCGACCTTGTCGCCATCGGCCACGCCGATGCGCTTCATGGTGGCGGCGGACATCAGCACGAGCCCGGGCTCGATGAACTGGTCCGAGACCATGAGGATGACCGCGATGGACTCCTTGGGCCCGGAGATCCTGATGCGGTCCCCGTCCTTCACGCCGATCTTGGCGCAGTCGCGGGGGTCCAGCCCGGCCGCCAGGGCGGAGCCGGACATGACGTCGACCTGCTTGGCGGTCAGCTTCATTTCGATCCCCACTTGTCGAGGGCCTCGCGGAGCTCCTTGTGGTCCTTCGCATACTCCTCCAGGGGGATCTTCTGGTAGGCGGCGTCGATCGCCTGGGACATCGCCATGGCGCCCGCCCTGACCCCTCCGGGGTGGCCGGCCACGCCGCCGCCCGCCTGGATCTGCACCTGGTTCCCGGTGGCCTTGATGACGTCGGGCACGATGCCGGGGTACATGCCGCCCGAGCAGACCGGCATGACCGGCTTGAAGGGGACATTCCGCTTGCGGCAGGCGTCGAGGTTGAGCTTCCCGCCCTTGAGGTCGCCCTCCATCTTCCCGACCCCGAGGGTCCCGACGTGCAGGGCGTCGCCGCCGCACATCCTGACCAGCTTGGCGAAGACGTTCATCGCCACGCCGTTGGTGGGGTCCTTGGTGATGGCCGCGTGCATGGTGCGGTGGACGTGGATGGGCACCTTGATCTTGGGGTCCTCGGCGACCGCCTGCAGCGAGCCGAAGCCGCTGGTGAGGACGTCGATCATGATCTCCCTCGCGCCCCAGGACTGCACGTCCTCCGCCAGCTGGACGATGTCGTTGGCGTTGGAGCTGATGTTGATGGCGTGCATCATGTGGCCGCCCTCCTCGTCGACCTTGTCGAGGGCCTCGGCGACGGCCTTGGTCCTGGCCTCGATGGGGCAGAAGTCCTGGTCCACGAGGGTCTCGTCGTCCTTGCCGTTGGTGAGCCCGCCCACGCCCGCCTCGTAGACGTACTTGGCGGTGTCCTTGGGGGAGAGCCCGATCTTGGGCTTGACGATGGTCCCCACGAGAGGCTCCTTGGGGCGGTCCAGCATCTTCCTCATGCCCTGGATCCCGTACTTGGGGCCCTGGAAGTTGTCCTTGAGGAACTTCTGGGGGAAGGTGACGTCCTCCAGCCTGATGCCCTTCACGGCGGCCAGCCCGAAGAGGTTCCCGGCGATGATGGAGAGGATCTGCGGGACCCCTCCGTACCTGCCCGAGAAGTCCTCCACCGGGAAGGCGATGACCACCTCGTCGCCCTTGATGGAGGTGACGTGCCCGGCGTACTTCTTGAAGACGCTGGACTTCAGGGTGGAGAGCCCCGTCCAGGTCCCGGTGGACTGCTCGGCGGCGACGGCCTCGGCGGCCTTCTCCATCGGCAGGTCGGTGGTGATCTTGTAAGTGGTGAAAACGTAGCCCTCGGGGTCGAGCTCGGCCCCCAGGTCCAGATAGCTGTAGTTCTTGTAGGATTTCATCTGCATTCCTCTCGTTCAGAGCTGTTTCTTGAGGGCGCCGCCGAGCTGCTCGGCCATGACGCCGTAGACCGAGCCCGGGGACATGATCCCGATCTCGGTGATGATGTTGTCAATGTACTTCGCCGGGGTGGTGTCGAAGACGGGGTTGAAGACCTTGACGCCCTCGGGGATCTCCCCCGGTTTCACGATCTCGCCGATGTCCCGCTCCTCGATGGTCACGGCGTCGCCGAAGAGCGTCTTGGGGGAGAACTTGTAGGTCTCCGCGCAGACGTTGAACTCCGCCCTTGCTTCATTGGCGGCCATGGCCACCTGGGAGGTCCCGATCTTGTTGATCAGGGTGCCCGAGGAGGTGACGGTGTCCGCCCCCACGAAGACGCGGTCCACCCGGTGCATGACCGAGCGCACGGCGCTGTCGATGATGAGGGTCACGTCCGCGCCCGCCTTGTTGAGGTCGCGGACCGTCAGGATGCCCTGCCTCCAGGGGCGGGATTCCGTCGCATATACTTTGACATCCTTCCCCTGGCGGACAGCTTCGGCAATAACGCCGATGGCCGCGCTGCTGTTGCAGTGGGTCATCAGCACGTCGCCGTCCTTGATCCTCTTGGCCCCGAACTTCGCGATGGCCTCGACGGCCTTCTCGGAGTCCTCGGCGAACTTCCTCCCGTTCCTCATGACGGACTGCTGGGCAGTCTCGAAATCCTCCGCGGATTCCACGTCCCGCAGGGTGGCGTGCACCCCGTTCCACAGGGAGACCGCGGTGGGCCGCGAGCCCAGGAGCGTGTCGGCCGCCTTCCCGATGTCCTTCCTGAAGGCCTCCAGGTCCTTCCCCTCGTAGGACTCCGCGTAGCCCGCGAGGGCGAGGGCGCCGGCCCGGGCGATCCGGCCCGCCCCGCGCACCTTCATGGACCTTATGTCCTCCGCCGTGTCGGCGATGATGTCTTTCACGCGCGCTATATAGGAAACTCCGTTTATATTAGGTGGGTAACAACCGAGTTACATATTGTGACGGACTCACGACATAATGATGCGGAAGCACGCATTCCGCATGTCTGGGTCTATATTGACATACTGAGTCTACGGAGCCGATATCAAGGAATCCCGCCGGCTGCATGCAGTCATATTGTTTTTACGTCGGCCTACCGATAGGGGGGTTATGGCCGAGAAGAAGAAGCACATCCACATCCGCGGCGCGAAGCAGCCCTCCAAGAGGCTGGAAGGCGACCTCATCGGACGCTCCCGCGACCTGGCGGAGAACCCCGGGCTGCTGCGCCCGATGTGCGCCGGGAACTGCCGGAAATGCGTCTTCGACAAGGTGTTCAAGGACATCGACAAGTACCAGCAGTACCGCGGGGACGAGAAGTCCCTGCTCAAGCTGGCCTCCCGCGGGCTGGACTCGATGGCCCGGGCGTACGCCGGCACCATCTCGATCGAGGCGGCCGGCAAGGTGCCCCTGATGGCCACCGCCGTCATCGCCGGGGAGCGGGTGCCCTACGTCGTCAGGGGGAGCGTCCCCGCGCCCCTGCTCATCGGCTGCCAGCACTACGACGACCCCAAGCTCCGGCTGCTCTACTACAACGGGCTGATCAAGAAGCAGGGGCTCCACCTCTACTCCTGGGAGGACAAGGCCGTGTGCTCGGACTCCCCCAACATGCCGGAGGACTACCTCTACGACACCTGGTGGGAGACGCCCTACAAATTCGAGGACGACGGGATCGAGTGCGGGCACGAGGGCAACATGTCCCTCAACATCAGGATCAAATCGAACGACAACACCGTCCACATCTGCTCGGACTGCGCCAAGGACGTCTCGACCCTGATGTACCTGGTCTCCCGCCTCTCGGCGGCCGACCCCCTCGACGATTTCGAGGTCTGGGTCCAGAGCCAGTACCACAGCGAGAACGACAACGGGAAGCACCCCATCACCGGCGACCAGCTCAAGCAGTACATGGTCGGCAAGGTCACCGACCGCGCCCTCATCGAGTCGTTCCGCAAGAGCGACCTCACGGACCTTGCGGCCAGCGGGTCCCTCACCCTGATCTCGGGCGAGAAGAACTACGGGTCCGACCTGGACTCATTCCTCGCCGACCTCTCCGGACCGGAAGAGGACAAGAAGCTCCTGAGGGCCTTCCTCTCCGCGAACCCCCGCTCGGTGGTCGTGAAGAGCGGGAGGACCGCCGAGGCGCTCCAGTCCCTCTGGGAGAAGGACTGGAAGGGGCTCATCGCGGCCGCCACTTCCGCCGAGTTCGCGGAGCGCTACGCCGAGAAGCCGGGGGCCCCGATGCTCGACGCCCTCGGGGAGGCGCGCATGGCCTTCATGTCCAAGGACGTGGTGGAGCAGCTCCCCGAGTTCACCCGCCCCGGCCCGATGACCCAGATGGCCGATACCCTGGCCAAAGCGGCCAAGGTCGGAGGGCTCCCGATGGTCCGCAGCACCGCCGAGAAGCTGTCCTACCGGGACTCCAAATCGAAGGGCTTGGCGGCCGGGTTCAGGCTCGCCTGCGGGGACACCGAGACGGGGTTCAACTTCACCAAGGACGAGCAGGAGTTCGCGGAGTTCCTGGTGCCCTTCATCAAGCAGGTGATCGCCTCCTCCGGGAGCAAGTACCGCGAGGACATGAACACCCTGCTGATGGCGCTCAGCTGCGGCGAGAAGGTCTGAATCAGCGGACGCGGACGTCCGCCACGTAATGGGAGACGGAAGGCGCGAAGGACTTCACCTCGCGCATACCCAGCACCTCGAAACCGTCCTCCCCGAAGACCTTCGAGAAAGCTGCGCGGACACGCTCCTCCTGCTCCCCCACGGGGTAGGTGTCGTGGTAGTGGATCACGCAGCCGGGCTTCGCCAGCTGCTTGGCCTTGGGAAGGAACTCCGAGGTGGTCTGCACATAGCCCATGAGGATGCGGTCGGCGAAGTGCGACCCCGGTATCGAGCGGTTGTCGCCGAGCATGGGGATGACGATCTTCCCCACGTCATTGAGGGCGATGTTCTTCACCAGGAAGCGGTAGGAATCGGGGTTCTTCTCGCACGCGAACACGCGTCTGGCACATGCGAATTTGGCCAGCGGGAGGGTGAAGTACCCGATGCCGCAGAACATGTCGACGACGGTCTCCCCGCGGCAGTCGAGGGTCTCCATCCGGCGCCTCTCCTCGAGGTTCCCCGAGGCGAACATCACCTTGGTCACGTCGTAGCAGTAGTGGATCCCGTTCTCGGTCTTCACCGACTCCCCGGGCTCCCCCCACAGCAGGCGCATCTCGGGCGTGCGGAGCTCCCCCGAGACCCCGGAGACGTCGGCCAGCACCGCTCTCACTCCGAGGACTTCTGCGTAGACCTTCCCGATCCTGTCCCCGTACTGATAGAGGCTCGGGCCGAGCTTGAGGGTAATGACGTCTCCCGCCTTCTCCCACTTCTCCGGCAGACGTGCCAGATCATAGGATGGAATATCAGAAAGAGCTTCCCTGATCCTCTCCATGGGCGGGCGGGAGGCCTCCGAATAGGCGTCCCCGCTGAGGATCTCCAAGCCCATCGCCTCCGCATCGGGGATCCTGCTGTCAATGATGGGGACCAGCCTGAAACCGTCCCCGCCGGTGATGCGGGCGCCGGGGTCCGCGATGCCGGCGGCGAACAATCTGGGTATTATCTCGGAGGCCTTCTCCGCAGGCACCTTGGCCTGGGGCACCTTCCTCATTGCTTCTTGCCCCGGTGGGTGATCCTCATGAAGCCGAGCTTGACCCCTTTCTCGGCGAGGATGGGGCGCACGACGCCCGAGGGGTCGTCGAAGTCGATCATGCCCAGCTTCTCCCGGATGGCGGGGGTGTCGAACATCTCGCCCACCTGGTCCATCTGCCGGTCGCTGAAGCGGAGGAAGTACTTCCTCATCCGGTCGCCGCGCTTGAGCTCCTTGCCGAGCTCCTTCCGCCAGCCGTGCTCGTAGAGGGACATCACCGAGGCGGTGTACATGTCGAGCTCGTAGGCGCGGTCCACCGCGTCCATGATGTAGGGGGCGGCCCGGAACAGCGGGTTCAGCCCCCCTCCCGAGACGGGCTTGATCTGGCCGGCGGCGTCGCCCACCAGCATGATGCGGTCGGAGTAGGAGGTCTTCCTGCCCCCGATGGGGATGCTCCCGCCGTAGCGGGCGGTGATCTTGCAGTCCTCCAGCCCCGAGATCTTCATCAGGTGCTTGAGGTACACCGAGGGGTTCTTGCCGTCCCCGACGCACAGTCCCAGGCGGGTGGTCTCGCCCATCGGGATCTGCCACGAGAAGAAGCCGGGGGCCACCTCGCTGCCGATGCGCAGGACCATCCGGTTCTGGTCCTCCATCTTGAAATCGAGGTCGTACTGGGCGCCGTTGATGATCTCCTTGGGCTCGTTGCCGGGGATGGAATCGGAGACGCAGGAGTTGGCCCCGTCGGCCCCGACCACGATGTCCGAGCGGATGTCGCCCTGGTTGGTCTGCACCAATGCGTAATCGTGGTTCACCTCGACCTTCTTGCACTGGACCCCGTAGCGGAACTCCGCGCCGGAGTCGGCGGCCTTCTCGGCCATGCGGCGGTCGAGGTCGGCCCGGTCGATGAAGTACACCATGGGCGCCCGGCGCCCGATGGTCAGAACCCTCCCGCCGGGGAAGATCACGTCGGCGGAATTGGCCGAGCCCAGGACGTCGGGGCTGACCCCGGACATCCTGACGGTCTCCGGGGTGAGCATGCCCGCGCAGTGCACGGGCTTCCCGCTCTCCCGGTGCTCCTCGATCACCGTGACGTCGCGCCCGGAGGAGGCAAGATAATAGGCGGACATCGACCCCGCGGGGCCGCCGCCGACCACGGTGATCCCGGACATCGCTCCTCAGTGAGAGGGGCCGTTGACCTTCTCGTAATCGGCTTTGAACTTCGCGATGCCTTCGTCGGTCTTGGGGTGCTTCACCATCTTCTGGAGGATCTCGTAGGAGATGGTGGCGATGTCGCACCCGCACTCGGCCGCGTCGAGGACGTGGGTCGGGTGCCTGATGGAGGCCGCGATGATCTCGGTGTCGAACCCGTACTGGTGGATGATCTGCACGGTCTCGGCGAGCATGTCGATGCCGTGGGTCCCGATGTCGTCCAGCCTTCCCACGAAGGGGGAGACGAAGCGCGCCCCCGCCTTGGCGGCCAGGAGGGCCTGCAGGGGGTCGAAGATAAGGGTCATGTTCACCGGGATGCCCTCGTCGGAGAGCGCCTTGGTGGCCTTGAGGGACTCCACGCACATCGGCAGCTTGACGTTGACGTTGTCGGCGATGGCGTGCAGCCTCTCGCCCTCCTTTATCATGGACTCGGCGTCGGTCGCCATGGCCTCGGCGGAGACCGGGCGGTCCCCGAGGATCTTCGCGATCTCCTTCACGCGCGAAGGGGTGTCGGTGTTCTCCTTGGCTACCAGGCTGGGGTTGGTGGTGACCCCGTCGAGGATCCCCCAGCTGTCGATCTCTCTGATCATGTCCAGATTCGCGGTGTCGATGAAGATCTTCATGCGGTTCTCTCCTTGATTGATATCGATTTCTCGGCCGCGGCGGCGATGTCGTTGGCCGTCAGGCCGTACTTGACCAGCAGCTCCTCGGCCTCCCCGGACTCGCCGAAGGTGTCGGCGGTGCCGACCCTCACGACGGGGACCGGGGCGGTGCCCGAGAGGTACTCGCAGACGGCGGACCCGAGCCCGCCGATGATGCTGTGCTCCTCGGCGGTGACCACGGCGCCGGTCTTGGCGGCCGACTTGCCGAGGGTCTCCCCGTCCAGGGGCTTCACGGTTGACATGTTGATGACTTCCGCCGAGATGCCTTTTCCTGCCAAAATGTCGGCGGCCTCGAGGGCGGTGCCGACCATCTGCCCGCAGGCCACGATGGTCACATCGCTCCCCTCCCTCAGCACCGAGGCCTTGCCGATCTTGAAGACGGTGTCCTCGGGGAGGATGACGGGGAACTTGGAGCGCCCCATCCGCATGTAGGCGGGGCCCTTGTACTCGGCAAGTGCCAGCGTGGCGGCGTAGGCCTCGTGGGCGTCCGCCGGCACGACCACCGCCATATTGGGCAGGGCGCGCATCACGGCGATGTCCTCGAGGGCCTGGTGGGTGGCCCCGTCGGGGCCGACCGAGAGGCCGCAGTGGGTGGCCACGATCTTGACGTTCATCTTCGGGTAGGCGACCGCCATCCGGATCTGCTCCCAGCAGCGGCCGCTGGCGAACACCCCGAAGGTGGACGCGAACACGGTCTTGCCGGAGGCGGCGAGGCCGGCGGCCACGCCGATCATGTTGGCCTCGGCGATGCCGGTCTCCACGAAGCGCTCGGGGGCGACCTTCTGGAACTCCGAGGTCTTGGTCGAGCCCGCCAGGTCGGCGTCCATGACCACCACGTTCGGATTGGTCTCCGCGAGGTGTGCCAGCGCCTTGCCGTAGTAGTCGCGCTGGGCGAGCTTCTCGCCGGTCACTGCGAGTCCCCCCTGAGCTCCTTCATGGCCTGCTGGTACTCCTCGGGGGTGCAGGCCTTGCCGTGGAAGGCGACGTTGTTCTCCATGAAGGAGACGCCCTTCCCTTTGATCGTCTTCATGATGACCGCGGTCGGGTTCTTCTTGGAGGCGGCCGCCTTCTCGCAGGCGTCCACCACCTGCCGCATGTCGTTGCCGTCGATGATGATCACATTCCACCCGAAGGCGCGGAACTTCTCGGGCAGCGGGTCGAGGGGCATGACCTCCTCGGTGTTCCCGCAGATCTGCAGGCGGTTGCGGTCGACGAAGGCGGTGAGGTTGCAGAGGCCGTACTTGTGGGCGAACATGGCGGCCTCCCAGTTCTGGCCCTCCTGGAGCTCCCCATCGCCGAGGAGGCAGTAGGTGCGGTACTTCCTGCCGTCCATCTTGGCGGCGAGGGCCATCCCGCAGGCCATGCTCAGGCCCTGCCCGAGCGAGCCGGTGGAGACCTCGACGCCGGGGACGTCGTGGTAGGCGGGGTGCCCCTGGAGCCGGGAGCCCAGCTTCCTGAGCGTCTTCAGCTCCTCGACGGGGAAGTAGCCCCGCTCGGCCAGCGCCGCGTACAGCGCGGGGGCGGC
Source organism: Methanomethylophilus sp. (assembly GCA_050944195.1). GTDB lineage: Archaea > Thermoplasmatota > Thermoplasmata > Methanomassiliicoccales > Methanomethylophilaceae > Methanomethylophilus. Next base: position 15,209 of record JBMNQO010000017.1, read on the forward strand.
GTGGCCTTTGGAAAGGACGAAGCGGTCCCGGTCCTCCTTGTAGGGGTCGGCGGGATCGACGTTCATCACGCGGAAATAAAGAGCGGCGAGCAGGTCGGCCGACGAAAGCGAGCCCCCGGGGTGCCCGGAGCCCGCCGCCGTGGTCATCTCGATGATATCGATGCGGATGCGCTTCGCGACGTCCTCGAGATCGGTCACCGCCATCGGCATCGGCATCACTCGCTCTCGATCCTCGGGGCGAGGAGGTACAGCACGTCCGCCGTGCCCTCGGCCAGCTTGAAGAGGAGCTCCATCGGGTAGTCGTTGTCCAGCTTGATGGTCACGATGGTCCCGGCGGGGATGACCTTGACGATGTTCGAGAAGTAGTCCAGCGGGTACTTCGAGACCACCTTCTCCTCGCATTTCAGCCCGTCGAGGTCGCTCTTGGGGATGACGAGGTCGGCCATGTCGGTGTCGCCCTCGCAGGCCAGGCGGAAGCCCTCCGGGGAGGCCTCGAGGGAGATGTGGTCCGAGATGGACTCGGAGGCGCTGATGCCCTTCTTGAGGCTGTCGACCCTGAGGGTCACGTCCGCCGAGGTGGTGATGTCGGGGATCTTGGGGTTGCTCATGGAGACGGTGTCCACCAGGCTCATGCGCCGGGTGATGTTGCCGATCCTGAAGGTGAGCCTCCCCTGGTCCGGGTCGTGCTCCATGGCGACCATGTCGCCGGGGCCGGCCAGCTTCAGCACGGACTTCACCTTGTCGAGGTCCAGGCCGATCTCCGAGTCGTCGGCGGAGTACGTCAGGAAGGCCTTGCTGCTGACGGTGATCTCGGCCATGGCCACGTGGGCGGGGTCGATGGCCTTGAGGGTCACCGAGTCCGGCTTGATGGTCATCTTCACCTCGTCGACCAGCGTCGAGATGACGTATACAATGCCCTTGAGGGTCTCCGATTTGATTTCCGCTTTGAACATTAAATCACCTTGATGTCCGTGTCGGCGCAGCTCAGCTGTACTCTCTCCACCGGTAGTTGCACTTGCAGCAGCGGTAGAACCTGGTGGGCGCCTCATCCGCGGACCGGGTCTGGCTGATGGAGAAGTATGCTTCGGTGTGGCCGCACTGGGGGCAGGTGATGCGCGTCTTCGGCAGGGTGACGTCATTCTCGGAGACGATGGCTACCTCTTTCTCATGGGCATTGGTCTTGAAGACCTGGGCCTTGCCGGTGGCCTCCTCCTCGTATCCGCACGTGCACTTGTACTTGCCATCCTTCGGGAACATCATCGAGCCGCACTTAGGGCAGAACAAACTATCAGCCTCTACTTAGCGACCCTAAGAAATGGCTCTATATTTAATTTTATTAAACCAAAGAAAGGATTGGTAAAGAGGGCAAAGAAAGAAAAAATCGCTGTTTTCGGCGCGGTCGCTGCTTCTTCGCGGCGCGGCCCTTCTCCTCGGAGACGGCCTTCTCGCGCTTCATGATGGCCCGGAACGGGCTCTCCGGGGCCTCTTGGACCTCGGCTACGGTGTCCGTGGTGATCCCGTCCTTCGCGGCGGGCGCGGTGTCTGAAGTCGGTTCGGTTCCTGACATGTGCCAGATATGGGTTTCCGGGGGGCCGCGGGTGCCCGGCCCCCCGGGTCGCACTCACTGCTTCTTGGCAGTCTTGCGCTTGGTCTTCTTGGCGGCCTTGAGGTTGGCCTTGACGGCCTCCTCGATGGCGGCCCCCTCCGCTTCTCCGTCGGTGATGTCCGACTCCTTGAAGTGGAGGACGGTCCAGCCCTCGCGGGCGAGCGGCTCGTCCTTGGAGGTGACGGGGTTCTCGCCGTCGATGAAGACGGCGACCTTGCCCTTCACGAAGGCGACAGGCACCTTGTACTTGCCGTAGTCGCGGCGGCACCTGAGGCCTCTGTTCCAGGCGGCCCTGCGGACGAAGGTCTCGGGGGTGTCGGGCTCGATGCCGAGGGCGCTGAGGGCGGCGTCGGCGTCGAACTCCTCTTCTTCCTCGGCCTTAGCGGCCGGGGCGGGGGCGGGCTTGGCGGCGGCAGGAGCGGCGGACGGGCTCGAGGGCGCGGAGATGCCTCCGATCGCAGCAGCGGCAGCGGCCGCGGCGCGGCGGCGGGCCTCTTCCTCCTCGGCCTTCCTGGCGTTCTCCTCGGCGACCCTGCGGGCCTCTTCCTCCTCGGCGGCCTTGCGGGAGGCCTCGTCCATCATCTTCTGGGCCTCGGCCATCTTGGCGTCGGCCTCGGCGATCTTCGCCTTGTACTCGTCGCGCTCGGCGGCCACCTGGTCCTTCTCGACCATGCGGTCGAAGGCCTTCTGCTCGGAGGCCTCCTTGGCCTTCTGGGCCTCCTCAAGCTGGGCGTTGAGCTCCTCGATCTGCTCGAGCTGCTCCTTCAGCTGGGCGTTCTCCTCGTTGGCCCGGTCGAGCTCGGTCTGGGTGTTGAAGGCCTTCTGCTCGGCGGCCAGGCGGGTCTCCTGCTCGTCGCGGGCGTTCTGCTCGGCGGCGAGCTGGTACCTCTTGGCCTCCTCGATCTGGGCGTTGAGCTCCTCGATCTGCTCGAGCTGCTGCCTGAGCTCCTCGTTCTCCTTCTGAGAGGCCTCCAGCGACATCTCGGCGTCGTGG
>JBMNQO010000018.1:0-17650 GCA_050944195.1 Methanomethylophilus sp.
TCGAACACGGAGACAACGTACCCGGCCACCGCGCAGTCCTGCTCCTCGGTGCCGCCGCCGACCCCGATGCCGCCGGCGATCTTCCCGTTGACGAAGAGTGGGTACCCGCCGGGGACGAGGGTGATGCTCAGCACCAGCGCCTCGCCGTACCGGCGGTAGGCCCGCGGAAGCCCGTTCTCGTCGTAGATGGCGAAGCTGATGTCGAAGCCGACCGACCCCGTACATTAATTGTTTGACAGCGGGTTTGATAAAGGGGCTGCGTGAGGATCTCGCTGCTGGGTCATCGCGACGGGACAGCTCTGGATCCATTCGCCCGAGTAGACTACCTTCCCGTCGGGGGAGGTGAGGGTCCCGGTGCCCTCCATCTGGTTGTTCACGAACTCCCCCTCATACCTGCGACCGTCCGGCCATTTGAGTTTCCCGCGCCCCTGCATGCGGCCGTCGTGGAAATCGCCCTCGTAGCGGGTGCCGTCGGACCAGGTCATGATCCCCCGGCCGGTGAGGGCGTCGTCCTCGAAGTCCCCGTCGTAGACCCATTTGCCGGGCCTTTTGAGAGTGCCGTGGCCCTGGCGCTTCCCGCTGTGCCAGCGGCCCACGTAGACGGTGCCGTCGGACCAGCGGAACATGCCGACTCCTTCGGGCGTTTTGCCGTCAATAGTGGCCTCGCCGGTGTAGGTGCCGTCGGGGTATTCGATGCGGACGTCGTCGGACATTGGCGGGAGGATAGAGAAAATCCTGTTTAAAATCAATGGAGAAAGTGATTTTCACTCAGGCCGCGAGAACAGCGACCCGTCCTCCACCCCGGCGGCGATGCCCTCGAGCTCCTCCTGAACCTCGGGCCAGTCGGCGCCCAGGTTCAGGAACTCGATGTGGTGGAGGGTCCCGTCGATCTCGTAGCATCCGGACAGATCGGCGAAGGACCCATCGAGGACCGCGTAGACGAGCATGGTAGCCACCCTGCCGTCCTTCTTCTTCCCGGACCTCTTCAGGTTCTCGGCGTACGCGATCATCTGGTACATATTGGCGCTGTCGTACTTGGGGGCGGATCCGGCCACCTTGGACTTCATCGGCTCCGCGTAGCATTTGGCGTCCATGATCAGCACCTTCCCCCCGTGAGCGAGGCGCACGTCGGTCTCCATGTCGGGGAGGGCGCTTTCGATCCTCTCGGAGGAGCACCAGTCGATGGTCTTCCAGTCGATCTTCCTCTTCGCGACGAAGAGCTCGGGATGCTCCTTCGCGTAGTAGCACCTGAGGAACTCCTCGTAGAGGGCGAAGAACCTCTGGTCGCTGATGAACTCGCTGACCTTCGTCCCGCTGCTGACGCTGGAGGGCAGCATGTCGTAGACGAACATTTTGCAGAACTCCAGGAGGTCGGCGTAGTCCCTGTCGCGCCCTTTGTAGATTGCCTTCTCGGCGTTCTGGCTGGTCAGCGGCATCCGGGGCAGGCCCGACAGGGGGCGCGCCACCTCCGCCAGCTTCGCGTACACGGCCTCCCCGAGCCGGCCGGTCAGCAGGGCCGAGACCGCCGAGGCGATGAAGGAATTGCAGAAGGTCAGCTCGTCGTACATCTGGTAATCGCAGTAGAGCTTCCTCCTGGCGATCGCCCGGGTCTTCACCGAGGCCGGCACGTCGATGTGCCCGTGGGGGTGCGAGGTGATCTCGCTGTGGTCGGTGTAGTCCCTCACGATCCCCTTCTTCAGGACCTCGGAGAGCGAGTGGGCGATCACCGCCGCCAGGACGTCGAGGTCGTTCCTCAGCGGGACCTCCGGCTCGGGGACGTAGGATTTGAACCTGGTGTACTCCAGGATGTGGAAGAGATTGACGGGGAGGACCCTCCGGGACCACAGGAACGCTCCGTCCCGGGTATCCTCCGGGGTTTCAGTAGCCAATCCTCTGCCTCTCCGCCTTCCTCAGGCCGTTGTCGCCCCTGAGGAACCCGTACCAGTTGTCGAACTTCGCAGTGTCGTCCAGGCAGTACTCCCTCAGGAGGGGCTTGAGCTCGAAGTCGCGGACGAAGCGGGGGTCCTTCTGCTCCCCCGTGAAGTAGCTGTGGCCGATCATGCAGCCCTCCCCGAGGGAGGGGTCGCGGCGGATCTCCTCGTTCAGCTCCCTGACCTTCTCCATGAGCTGGATCATGGCGTCTGGGTCATTGTCCCGGTGGCGCACGTAGTCCTCGGCCTCCTCCATCCTCGGGGCCATGTCGAAGAACGCGAACCGGCGCCTCAGGGCGAAGTCCATGAGGGCGATGCTGCGGTCGGCGGTGTTCATCGTGCCGATGATGTAGAGGTTCTCGGGGACCGAGAAGTTCGTCTCGTCCTTCATCCGGTTGTTCTTGTCCTTCTCGTCCGGGAAGTCCTCCCCGGACTCGTACATGAGGGTGATCTCCTCCCCGCGGTGGGTGTCCTCGATCATGCTCAGGGTCTCCCCGAAGACCCTGCTGATGTTGGCGCGGTTGATCTCGTCGATGATCAGGAAGTAATCGTGCTTCGGGTCCGCGGCCGCCTTCTTGCAGAACTTGTAGAAGATCCCCGGCCGGAACTCGAACCCGTCCTCCTTGGGGACCAGGCCGTAGACGAACTCCTCGTAGCTGTAGCTCTGGTGGAACTGGACGGTGGTGATGTACTTGCCCTCCTCGGAGCCCATCATCGCGTACGCCAGCCTCTTGGCGGCGTAGGTCTTGCCGACCCCCGGCGGGCCCTCCAGGATCAGGTTCTTCTTCGCGGTCAGGAGCGCCTCCATGTCCTTCAGGTAGTCCCCTCCGCCGAAGACCTCGGTGACGAACTTCTTCTCCTCCTCGTTCCGGAGGCCGGAGACCTCGACGATGACCCTCCCGGGAAGGTACTTCTCGACCTTGTCCCGGTAGGTGGCGAAGAGCATGTTGGGGTCCGTCTGGCCGTCGCGGAACTCCCTGAAATCCTCGTTCTTCCAGATGCGCTCGTAGAACGTGTCGAGGGTGTCCATCGCCGTCAGGAAATCCGACTCCAGGGCCTTGGAGTCCGGCAGGGACTTCGCGTCGTACGCCTTGTAGAAGATGATGGCCTCGCCGTAATGGTAGGTCTCCTTCACAGAGGGCTCGATGGCGTCCGAATCGGCCGAGAACCCGGCGGGGCATTCCATGCTGTCGCGGCATTCGGCGGTCAGCATCGAGTAGAAGTCGGCCTCGTCCTTCTTGTTGACGACCCTGTCGCGGCCGTTGAACCTGTTCGTTCCCTGCATGAAGCAGATGTACAGCTTGGACTTGTCAGCCGAGAGCAGGTAGGAGATGAAGACCCCCTTGCCGGCGGCCTTCCCTCTGTTGCCGGCGGCGCGGACGTCCTGGTCAATCTGCGTATTGTAGATCTGGAAGAAGCTGATCTTCGTAACCAGTTTGTAAGTGAAATCGTACGAAATGCCGTTCTGCTCGCGTTTGTCCAGTACCGCCCTGAATGAGGCCTTCATGAAATCTTCAGTGGGCTTCCGGACATCTTTCGAAGGGTCGAACAGAACGAATTTGTTGAGAGCGGATCCGAGGTCTCCGCGATCTTCTGGCATCGGCAACAAATCCAGAGAAGATCATTTAAGATCTTTTATCGAAACGTTCAGTCGATCTTCCTCTGACCGGAGATGATGTCCGCTATGTACGTGTTCCTCAGCCAGAAGCATCTCTTCATCTCTTTCCCGCCCTGAGGCGTCGGAGAAGTGTCGTCCTTGTTCTGAGCATGGGGCCTCACGTGGGCTATCGGGCTGTCCTTCATCTTCGGGAGGTTCCCGTAATCCCCGGCGCGGATCCTCGTGCGGGCCTCCTCCCAAACCCGGTGCGCCTCCTCGAGGTCCTCCTTCGGCATGTCCCAGAACATGGCCTTGCTGAACACGAGCCCACCGTCTGATTCCTTGAACACCAGGAACAGGAACCTCTTGTTGAGGTCCTCGTAGAAGTCAGAATCCTCCCATTTCTGATTCGCAACCTCGACGTAATCCATCTGACGGAAGGACATACTCTCCTTCGGGACCCCGTCCCTTTTCAGGCGGACGGTCTTGACGATGAGCCCCGCCTTCTCGAATTCATCGATCCTCTTCCCTTTCACTCCGACCATGCGGCGCACGAGGATTGCATACTGCGATTTCCCGCCGAACCCGGGCTCCACACCCACTGCCACCGAAATCTCCTCGGCCGTCATCCCGTAGAACCTCGAGAAACGGCCGATTATCTCGTCCTCGAAACTCTTGCTTTCATCCCATTCGCCGACTGTGTCGTCCAGGTTGGTAGTCCCCCAGTTCCGGTAGAGGAACGTCACGAAACTCGATTTCAGGGCAAACGCTCTCCTCTGGGCCTTCACCGGGGAATGAGGCTGCTCAGTGAGGTCCTTCCCGTGCCCCTGCCCCTTGGGGGCGGCCTCAAGGTACATGGTCATCCCGCAGGAGATGTCCTCGGCACGACCCTTGTCGACCATCTCGGCGATCTTGTTCCAATCGTCGCGGATGATCCTCAGGTCGCTGTCGGTGAAGTCGATGATCTTGCACTTCAGGAACATGTAATCGAGGCGCGATTTCTCCTTCTCATAAAGGTAGAAGATCAACAGGATCTTCGCGTCCTTCTCCATGAAGGTACCCTCGAAGCCCTTGTCCAGGATGTCCATGTAGTTGATCATGTTGAGGACCAGCCTCTCCTTGGAGACCAGTCCCTTCGCGGTCCTCTTCATCGGCGTGGTCTTCAGCTCCATGCCGGCCTCGTCGAAGTCCGGGACCGGCTCGCTGTTGGTCTCGATCTTGAAGTAGCCGGTCTCCACCAGCTGACCGAAGCCGCCCTTCCCGCGCCTCTCGTCGACGATGCCCGGCACCATCTCCCGGAGCGTGTGGTTGACAAGCCTCTCGGCGTACCTGAGGATGGACTGGGGGTCGTTCTCATCGTAATCCACGGGGCCGATGGTATTGGGCATACGCGGAGCCCATCGTCTTCCCTCGTAAATATCGGTTTTCCGTTCCAGAGGCGATGAGGCCGTCCGTGAGGGACAAGCGCTCCCCCGTCCCGCTCAACGAGAACACCGTGAAGTCCATGCAGGGCAACCACCGCAAGGACACCAGGCCGGAGATGGTGGTCCGGAGGATGCTCCGCGAGATGGGGTATCCCGGCTACCGCCTGCAGTGGAAGGCGCCCGGTCACCCGGACATCGCCTACCCCGGGAGGAAGGTCGCCATCCTCGTGAACGGATGCTTCTGGCACAGGTGCCCCAAGTGCAACCTTCCCATCCCCGAGCACAACCGCGACTATTGGACGAGGAAGTTCGATTACAACGTCCGCCACGACCGCGAGACGCTCAAGGCACTGGAGGACGACGGTTGGACCGTCGTCGTCATCTGGGAATGCGAGGTCAAGAAGGAGCCGGAACTGGTCAGGAAGCGCCTCTCCGACGCCCTTTCCCGTCCTCGATCTCGAGGATCCTCTCGCCCATGCGGGTGATGAGCGGCACCACCAGCGCGTTGCCCATGCAGAAGTAGCGCTGGCGCTCGGACATCCCCGTGTCGGTCCAGCCGGGCGGGAAGCCGTTGATCCGCTCGGCCTCCTCCGGGGTGATGATCCTGAGCCTCTGGGTCTTCGGGTCTGGGACGATGTGGCTGGAGCGGTTCTTGGTGCCCTCGGAGGTCAGCATCGTCCGCGCGGCGCGGTCGAGGATGTCCGGGTAGGGGATGGCCCCCTCCGTGTAGAGGTAATCGGAGCCGTCGGAGTGCTTGCGGGGGACCTTCTTGGCGCCCTTCATGTACTCCCACTTGGGGAGGTCCTCGTCCTTGATGTAGTATCTCTCTGGCACATCCGGGTCGAGCATCTTCCCGAGGGGGTAGCGGCACTCCTCGTACACCGGCACGTAGTCCCGCGTCTGCACCTCGTAGCCCTGCATCACGCCGGCGTGGTAGAAGTGCCCGGTGAACTCGTTCGAGATGTTGGTGAGGTCCTTGAAATACCTCGGCGAGAGCGAGAACCTGCTGTATGGGAGGTCGGAGGCGTCGTGCTCGATGGGGAACTTCGTGGCGAAGAACCCCGTCTTGTCGATGATGCCGCCGGCGCCCTCCATCATGCGGTCCTCCGCGAAGCGCTGGTTCCTCCGGCAGGCGAAGATGAACGTCCTCCTCCGGCGCTGCTGGAAACCGTAGTCGGCGGCGTTAATCACCCGCCACTCCACGTAATAGCCCTTGTCCGCCAGGCACCTGAGAATAATCGCGAAGTCGCGCCCCCTCTGGTTGACCGGGGAGCGGAGCAGGCGGTCCACGTTCTCCAGCAGGACGTACTTGGGGTGCAGGTTCCCGATGATGTGGTCGATGTTCCACCACAGCACCCCCTTCTTCCCCTGGATCCCGCGGGCCTTGGTGGCCGCCACGGAGTAGTCCTGGCAGGGGAACCCGCCGACCAGCAGGTCGTGCTCGGGGACCTCGTCCTGGACCTTGTTGATGTCCTCATTGACGTTGACCGAGTCCGTCCCGGCGAAGCGGCGGTCGTAGCATTCGAAGGCGAACTGGGTCTTGCTCCCGGGCTCCCACTGATCGGCCCAGACCGTCTTGAAGCGTTTTGACGCGTCCTCGAGGCCGACGCGGAAGCCTCCGACGCCGGCGAAGAGCTCCACGACCCTGATATCCTTCGCCATCGGCAGACCGAGATCCGTTCGATCTTAAAAACTTTTGGATCGAATTTTCCTGCTTCCGTCAGAACCCTATTTCTAATCGTCCGCATTTCGGTCTTCCATGCGCCCCAAGTTCGACCTCGCCTGCTTCGACATGGACGGCACCCTCACCACGATGCGCTCGTCGTGGTCCTGGATCCACCAGTGCCTCGGGGTCAATAACGAGGAAGCGTACCGCGCCTTCTGCAACGGCGAGATCGACGAGCCGGAGTTCATGCGCCGGGACATCGCCAAGTGGAAGGCCGCCAAGCCGGACTTCTGCAGACGCGACATGATACACTGCTTCCAGGGGATGCCGACCATCGGCGGCATCCAGGAGACCGTGGCCGCCCTCCACGACAACGGCACGAAATGCGTGATCGTCAGCGGCGGCATCGACATCGCCGCCCAGATGCTCGCCGAGGAATACAACTTCGACGGCTGGATGGCCGACTCCGTGCTGTGGAACCCCGACGGCACCCTCGAGGGCAACGGGAAGGTGGTGGTCGACCTCCGCGACAAGGGGCTCTACGTGAAGCAGTTCATCGAGAAGTTCGGCACCGACACCGACCACACCCTCAGCATCGGCAACAGCTTCACCGACATCGGCATGTTCCGGGTCTCCGGCGAGTCGATCGCCTTCAACCCCACCGACGAGTACACCGTCGAGGCGGCGACGCACACGGTCCGGAGCGACAACATCTCGGACATCCTCGACGTCATCCTGCCGGACGACAGGGAGGAGCTCGATACCGTCAATGACGGAAGACCCAGGAGCACCTTCTCGCAGATGCTCAACAGGAAAGGATGAGCTCCTCAGAGCTCGTCGTACTTCAGGTTCTTCCCTCTGCATTTCTCCACGGGGTACTTCTCCGCGTTCTTCCTTAGCTTGTCCCTCAGGGCATCTTCCAGGTCGATGTTGTTCGTCTGCGCGAAGCGCAGCACGAAGTAGAGGACGTCGGCGAGCTCCTCGCGGATCTCCTCATAGTGCGGGGAGTCCTGCATCGGTTTGAACTCTTGAGGATCTTTGAATCTGAAGATCTCCAGCAGCTCCCCGGCCTCGGAGGCGATCCCGATGGCCAGGTCCTTGGGGTTGTGGTATTGGTCCCAATCCCTCTCCCTGCAGAAGTCGGCCGCCAGCTTCTCCAGCTGCGCCACGGTGCACTCGGAGTCCACGGAAAGAACCTCCTCTCACTCCTCGTCGAGGTCCATCGACCCGTCCTCGTACTCGGACTCGTCGAAGGGGACCTCGGTGATATCTTCGACAGGAGCGTTCCCGTGCAGCCTCTTGCCGTAGATGCGCACCACGTCCCGCGCCTCGGCGGTGCCGCGGCGGATGAGCTTGTTGTGCGTCTTGATGGCATGGATGACCGCGTCCCAGGTGTCGAAGTGCATGACCATCCCCACCGAGAACTCGTCGTTGGGGTCCGCTTCGAGGTACATCGGGAGGGTCCTCCTCCCGTCGTTGACCGAGACCTTGACCTTCAAAGTCCCGAACGATTTGACCCAGATGGCCTCGAGATCGGGGGCGGGGCATTTCTTCTCTCTGCGCCCCCCGGGGGCGTCGAGGTAGGTGATCTTGACGTGCCTCCCGTCGTCGAGGTCGAACTCGTCGCCGACGGCGAGGATCTCGTTCTCGTAGACGGTGGTGGAGGTGGTCTCGGTGCGGTCGCCGTCCGACAGCAGGACCTTCACCGTGAGCGCCTTGGGCAGGCGGATGAACCCGGAGAACACCCTCCCGCATTCTCTGCACTTGAAGGTGCCCTCCACGCCGGACTTCCCGAGCTTCCCCTTCAGGATCTCATGCTCCGTCTCCTCCCCGCAGTCGGGGCACTCGAACATTATGGTCTCAGGCATCTCCTCGGTCATCTCGTTCATCCTCCTCGGGTCTACGGTCGTTTTCGTTATAAAGCCTCTTCAGGCTCCCCACGGGGAAGGCGCCCCCGTGCCCGGGCACCACCACGTCCGCCCATTGGGCGATGCGCTCCATCGAGCGCATTGCTTCCTCCGGGTCGCAGTTCAGCCTCGGCGGGACCCTCTTCTCCAGGTTCGATTGCTTGGGGATAGCGTCGCCCGCTATAGCATACCTGCGGTCCGACTCGACGAAGATACTAGCGGAGTCCCTGGTGTGTCCCGGGGTGGGGACGAGGTCCACCCCGGGGCAGATGTTCGTCTCCCCCGATACGACCTCGATGTCGTACTTCTCCAGCTCCTTGGGGATCTCCTCCCCTTCCATCTTGATGATGTCCGCGTTCTTGAAAAGACCCAGGCAGCCCGTGTGGTCGGGATGGGCGTGGGTCAGGAGGACCACGTCCACCTCCTCCGGGCGGACCTTCAGCCTCCGCAGGGAATCGATGATGGGGCTCCTCATGTACGCCTGCGAAACGTCGGCGACGATGATGTTGCCGCCGGAGCGGACGAGGGTGCAGGAGGACCAGGTGTCCTTCATGATGACGTTCCCTTCGGCATCGCGCTCGAGGTTCCCGTTCAGCAGGACGTCTACCGAGATCACGCCCCGCCAATGGCTTTTACCGTTGAATACGATTGCGCCCGGCGTATGGAGTACAGGGACGGCCTCGACATCGCCTCCGACCCGGACGTCTACCCCCCGTCGGAGGACAGCATCTTCCTGGCGGAGACGCTGGACATCAGGCCGGGCGAGAGGGTGCTGGAGGTCGGCTGCGGGTCCGGGATCGTGTCGATCCAGTGCGCCCTGTCGGGCGCGGTGGTGACCGCGTGCGACATCAACCCCAAGGCGGTGAAATTAACGCGCCGCAACGCGGAGGCCAACGGCGTCGATATCGAAGTCATCGAATCCGACGTCTACTCCAACGTCAAGGGGAGGTTCGACACGATCGTGTTCAACCTCCCGTACCTCCCGGTCTCCGACGAGGGGGAGCTCGCGCGCGCCTGGTCCGGGGGGCCGGACGGCCTCGGCCCCCTGCCGAGGCTTCTGCAGGGCGCGCCGGAGCATCTTCTCCCCGGCGGGAGGGTTGTCGTCGTGGTCTCTTCATTGATGGACCAAGAAGCCCTGAACGGACTTCTGGCACATTGCTCCGTGAAGGTCCTCGGAGAACTCCCGCTGTTCTTCGAGAAGCTCCGTGTCCTGGAAATCCGCTTTAGTTGACTTCTTGTCTATTAAGTAAATTGATATGTTGTTTGCTTTGCAAACAGATACTTGACATTATGATACTAATGTACACTGAAATGGGCAATCGGTGATTTTGCCAACCTGTTTTTGGTATACGATTCATTAGCAGTTTTACATCGAATGCCCGTTGCCCACCGTTCTCCCATGCGCCTGCGCAAATAGATGAACGGCGATTCTCAGCCATGGAGGATTGGATCCTGTTCGCCTTCGGGTCGGCGATCTTCGCGGCGCTGACCTCGATCTTCGCTAAGATCGGCATCAAGGATGTCAACTCCAATCTCGCGACCGCGCTGAGGACTATCGTTGTTCTCATCATGGCGTGGATCGTCGTCCTCATCGTCGGTTCGGAGGACGAGATCGGCAGCATTTCTTCCAAGACCCTGATCTTCCTGGTCCTCTCCGGTCTCGCCACGGGAGCCTCCTGGCTCTGCTACTTCCGCGCGGTGCAGATCGGCAATGTGAACAAGGTCGCGCCCATCGACAAGAGCTCCACCATCCTCACCATGATTCTCGCCTTCATTTTCCTGGGCGAGGACTTCACCTTCTGGGCCGGCATCGGCATGATCGTGATGTTCACCGGCACCATGCTGATGATCGAGAAGAAGGATGTCGACGAGACCAAGCAGACCAAAGATTCCTGGCTCATCTGGGCCATCGGGTCCGCGGTGTTCGCCGCGCTGACTTCCATCCTCGGCAAGGTAGGAATCGAGGGCGTGGAGTCGAACCTCGGAACTGCCATCCGTACCTGCGTGGTGCTGGTCATGGCCTGGCTGATTGTGTTCATGCAGGGCACCCAGCATCAGATCAAAGACATCTCGCCCCGCAGCAACGGGTTCCTGATCCTCTCCGGTCTGGCCACCGGCGCTTCGTGGCTGTGCTTCTACAAGGCCCTGCAGGACGGACCCGCTTCCCTGGTCGCGCCCATCGACAAGCTCAGCATCCTCTTCACGGTGCTGTTCGCGGTCATCTTCCTGCACGAGAAGATGTCCAAGAAGTCGTGGGTGGGGCTGGCCCTGCTGGTCATCGGTACCCTGATGCTCCTTATCAAGTGAAAGAGCCGGACGCGTGATTTTCACAGGGTCATGTCCAGCTCGGCCCACCTTTCGGGAGGCAGCCTCTTGTACCGGTAGTTAAGGTCCTTTCTCTGCTCTTCGGTCAGATGTTTCGCGGGTTCGGCGAGTTTCGCGGCCAATTCGGCGGCTCTGTCGACGCAGGCGGATTCCAGGTCCTCCTGCCTGTTTTCGTCCGTTGCGTCCGCGGCCTCCATGGAGAGGTCGTCGATGTCGGCAATGAGATCCGCAAGGTCGTCCTCGCTCTTCTCCCAATATTCGGCGCAGGCGAGCACCTCGTCGTGGTTCAGTGCGGAGAACGCGTCCGAAATGCTCAGCGCGATTGCTTCGAGGGCGAAGGCCATCTCTCCGACCGACAGTGCCAGGAACGGATCTCTGAGGCCGTCTTCGAGGATCCCGTCGAACTCCGGCGCGAGGGCGCGGAGCCTCTCGGCGCGGCCGTAGCAGCGCATCAAATTGCGCCGCAGGTTCTGAGGCTCGAGTTCGATCTGCGCGAGAGTGAGGCCCTCCGCGAACTTGCAGGCGAAGTTCGCCGAAGAGGGGTCGAAGGCGGACGGGCCGCTCTTCTCCACGTATTCGAAGAGATTCTCGGCCAGCACGTCGGCGAGTTCCATGCGGCTGTCTCCAAACCGCTCCCGGAAGAGACAGGAGATCTCGAGGACATCCAGGATCGAAGTTTCATCCACTTCCGCGGAAAGGTCGATGACCGTCTCGAAGAGGGCATCTCCGACCTTGACACAGAGTTCCGAAGCCTCGGCATCGGAAAGCCCCTGCAGTTCCCGGTCGACGCTTTCCGCCGCTTTCCCGATGTCGCCGTTCCTGATCGATTCCAGAATATCGCTCGTGTCTGTCACGCCTCCCATCCGCCCCGTTCCCCTTCCGGAAACAGGTACGATAAAGAAACAAACCCGCGTGAATTAGATAAAGGGAACAGATTACATGCAATAGGCATGTTTTAAATAGTTTGAATTTTGAAACAATGTCTGGCACATGCAAAAACAGGGTTTTTCCGATCCGATTCCGGACCGGCGGAGCCGGAAGGAACAGCGGGGCTCCGGCCTGTCCGGGCCCGTTCCTCAGTCGCCGAGAAACTCTATTTCGGCGCGGCCCGGGGCAAGCCTGCGGATGTTCTCTTCCCCGCTCACAGTCTTGCCGAGTTCGTACAGTCCCGGATAGCTGCCGAAATCCCCGTAGTACAGACAGACATCGCCCCAGGGCTCGAAGTATCCGAGCGTGCCGATCGCCGCATGCGCCGCCGGGGTGTCCGACACGTCCAGCTTGCGGCCCGGATAGAAGATCTTCTCATCGTCGCTGTAATTCTCCAGTTTCACTTCCTTCGGCGCCTGGCGGACCAGGTCCCGCGAGGCACTGCTCCCGTTCAGCGCAATGACAACCGTGATCCCTTCTCTATCGGTGATCTTCATTTTCATTCTGTCTGCCCCCCTTTCCGCAGAGACCGGCTCACGCCTCTATCAGAGTGATCTCCCCGTTGGAGTACTGCTTCGGATCTTTGATGAGATCGGCAATGAACCTCGCCACGCCCTCGTGGCTGACCTGCCAGTCGTTCTCCTTCACGGGGTCGTCCGACATGACTTTGTAGCCGTCCTTCCCGGTATTGTCCCTGAGCCACGGCATGTAGATGCAGGTCGTGTCCAGGACACTCGCGGAGATGATCCTCCCGCCTTCCGTCTCGTCGTCGCTGCAGTGCCCGCTGGTAACGATCAGGCGCCTGCAGGAGGTGCCGGTCAGGGCGTTCACCACGTGCTTGGCAATCTCGCTGCCGGCCATGAAGTTCAGCACCGCGAGTTCGCACCCCTCCGCGGCCTTTTTCACCTTGGCTTCCTCCCTGAGGTCTCCGTTTACAAAGAACACACCCTTGCCCGAGAACTTCTTCAGGCGCTCGCCCGCATCATGCCCGTAGAGGACCAGCTCATAGTCCCCTTTCAGTTTCGGAATCAGTTTGTCCGCCACTCTGCCGGTCGCAGCCAGAATAAGGATCTTCATGCTTATTGCTCCTAAAAACAGATCAGGACGGTTCTCTTGATTCCGTCCTCTCAATCTGCTGTATATCCCTCATAGTTAACACAATGTTATTTAATTTATTCGTCCGCCTTAAACGACCGATTCTGAGAGGCAGATTACGTGCAGCCGATTCACCGGCAGGGGAACGTATAACATTGGCGTCTCCGATGATGATGCGTGGAAGAGCCCGAGAACCATATCTTCAAAGATGTCGAGAAAGCGGACTGAACCCCGTACGCCGTCCTCGCGGCGTTCCCGGGGCTGTTCTGCCTGTTCTACCTGGTGGCGATCGCCGGCGATATCACCGACGGGCTCTTCACCGGGATGATGCTGGTCCTTGTGGACGTGTTCTTCGTCTTCGGCTGCTTCCACCTGTTCGAGGGGAGCGGCAGTTTGGGCTCCGTCGAGATGGAAGGATGGGACCGCAAGAAGAGAAGGGGAGTCCATGCCTTCGGCGGCCTCATGTTCATCGTGATGACGAGCTCGTTCGACCTGATCCTGGTCGCGATGGACCTGGGGTTCGACATCCTGATGTACATCGCGATGGCGGTCTGCTTCGTGAGCGTTGCCATCAGCCTCGTGCTCTTCCCCTCATACGGCAATTACGGCTTGAAAGTGAGCATCCCCGCGCCCGAGCTCGGCCACCGGAAATCGGTTGCGATAACGGCCGTGGCGACCCTTGTCCTCGTGCTGGTCCCGACCGCAATCTTCGACGACGGCGTGAGGGACGGCACCCTCTTCGAGGAATACTCTTCGGACGGGGCCTCCGCGGAAGTTTCCGTAGAAATAACCGTCACCGAATCCCAGGCCGTCAATATAGAGGAAAACCAGACATCTGGGTTTTTTGAAAATTCTGAAGAAATATTTACGGAGAATGTTGAAGAAGGAAGCGCCCGCCCGGAGGCGGGCGCGGGGCTCACTGCCCCAGCACCTTCTTGATCTCCTCGGTGAGGATGGCGTTCGCCTGCTTCCCGTCGATCCTCCCGCGGAGGGCGCCCATCACGGGCCCCATGAGCCCGCCGACCGCCCGCATGCCGTTGGCCTTCACGTAATCGGCGCGCTCGGCAACGATCTTGGCGATGACGACCTGCGCCTCGCCGGCGTCCACCGCCGAGACTCCGAGTTTCTGGACGGCCTTCTCCAAGGCGGTCCCGGACGCCATCTCCTTGAGGATGGCGGGGACCGCCTCCTTGGCAAACTTGCCCTCCTTCAGGGCCTTGAACACCGCGTACAGCTGGTCGTAGCCGAAAAGGTCGGTGTCGACCCCCTCGCGCTCCAGCTCGCGGAAGGTGTTCTCGAAGGTGGTGGCGGCCACCGCCGAGAGCCCGAACTCGTCGGCGATGCTCACGAAGAGGTCGTCCAGGCCCCGGCGGACGATGATGTCCGCCTGCTGCTCGCTGATCCCGTACTGGGACACAAGCCTCTTCTCCACGACCTCCGGCAGCTCCGGCAGGTGCGCTTTGATTCTGGCCAGGCGCTCGGGGGCCACCGGTATCGGCGGAACGTCGGTCTCGGGATACATTCTGGCTGCTCCGGGGAGCGGGCGGGAGTAGCGGGTGGTGCCGTCCGGCAGCGGGTCCCGGGTCTCCTCGGGGACGCCGTCGAGGGCCATGTTGGCCCTCTCGGTCGCGAGCTGCAGGGCGCGCTCCGCCTTCTTGGGCGAGGCGGCGCAGATGGCGAAGGCGTCGAACTCGCCCCTGCCGTTCGGGTAGAGGCACTGTGCCAGCTTCTCCACGAAGGAGGGGTCGATGCCGTACGCTCCGTTGATCAATTCATCTGAATGGAAGATGCCCTTCACGCCCGCGGTGCGCGCGTAGCCGGCCATCTCCGCGCCCAGCCGGAGGGTCTTGTTCTCGCCGTTCATGACGCCGGCGAAGCCCGGCAGGCGGACGGCGAGGACCTTCCCCTTGGACTTCAGGGCGGAGGAGATGACCTTCGACTCGCAGTCTTTGAAGATCTCAGTTACGTCAACAATCTCGAAGGGAACCTTCTGGGTGCCCCTCTCCTTCAGGATCTTCCCGACCTTCACGAGCATCCGCTGCCGCTTCACTTCGTTCTCCACGAAGACCGGCAGCATGCGGAGTTCCTGGACTCCTTTGATCTCGATACGGGCGCCCTCGGGGATGGAGATGTTCAGGTCTTCCCTGATGGTTCCCAGCCCGCGCTTGACCCTCTTGGTGGCACGGAGCAGGGTTCCGATTCTGGAAGCGACCTCCATGACCTCTTCCGGGGTCCGCATGTCGGGAGCGGTGGCGACTTCGATGAGAGGAATACCCAGACGGTCCGTTCTCCAGGTGACAGTGTCGGCGTCCGCCTCAATCTTCCGGCAGGCGTCCTCCTCCAGGCAGACAGAGAGGATGCCGATCCTCCGGCCGGCGGCCTGCACGGCGCCGTCCACGGCCACCAGCGAAGTCCGCTGGAAACCCGAGGTGTTGGAGCCGTCGACGACGATCTTGCGCATGAACTCGACCTCGTCGATGACGCTCGCGCCGATGAGCTCGGAGAAGATCAGCGAGGTCTCGAAGGCCTCCTGGTTGACCTCGTGCGGGGGCTCCTCGTCGAGCTCCACCAGGCAGGTCTCGCAGGGGCAGGACTGATAGCGGTACCCGTAGCCCCGGCGGAACTGGGCCAGGGCGGCGCGGTCGATCTCCCCCATCTCGGAGGTGGTGGGGCGCAGGCGGCGGTAGATTCCGCCGGTGCCCTCCTCGGAGAGCTCGCTGCGGCAGTTGCAGAACAGCTTGTGGGTGTCCAGCTGCTGGTGGATCTCGATGCCGCACATCATGTCGTACTTCTCCTCGGTCATAGCACCTGCCTCCTGTCGGACATCTCTCCCGCAAGAGGCGTTTTCATGGCGGTCACGGCCGCGTCGCGGCCTTTGGTGTTGGCGAGCACCCACATGAGCTTCGCGTAGGCGGTCTCCGGAAGCATGTCCCAGACGGTGACCGCACCGGCGTTGATCATATCCCTGCCGGTGTTGTAGACGTTGAGGTTGGTCCTCCCGTTCAGGCACTGCGAGGTGACCACCACGACCGCTCCGTTGTCGGTCGCCTCTTTGATGAGAGGCACCATGTTCGCGTTCACGTGCCCCAGGCCGGAGCCCTCGATGACGATCCCCTTGGACTTCATGAACACGTCCCGGAAGAGAGCCGGGTCCATGCCGGGGTAGAACTGCAGGAGGACGACGTCGGTGCAGAGTTCGGGAGATACCTGGCACTTCTCATTTGATACGGGTCTTCCCTCGGTATTGAAGGTGATTTTTCCGTCCTTATCGATTTTCGCCACGGGCGGCACGTTGATCGACTTGAACGCGTCCCTCCTCGAGGTGTGCATCTTGCGGACGCGGGTTCCCAGGTGCACTGCGAAGGAGTCGTCTCCGGGGGTGTCATGCATAATGACGAACACGCCCGCACGGTTCCCGTTCACGCAGAACCTCGCCGCCGCCATAAGGTTGGAGGAGGCGTCGGACGAAGGGCGGTCGGACGACCGCTGCGCCCCCACGAAGACCACCGGCTTGGGGACTTCGCCCAGCATGAAGGACACCGCGGCCGCGGTGTACCCCATGGTGTCGGTCCCGTGCGGGACGATGACTGCATCGGCGCCGTTATTGATCTCGTCGGCGATGGCCTTGGCCAGCTCCTGCCAGTGTTTGGGCGTCATGTTCTCCGAGAAGATGGAGAACAGCACTTTCGCGCGCAGGTTGGCGACTTCCCTGATCTCCGGCACCGCGTTCACCATGTCGGCGGTGGAGAGCGCGGGGTGGACCGCTCCCGTCCGGTAGTCGACGTAGGAGGCGATGGTGCCCCCGGTCCCCAGCAGAACGATGGTCTTGAGGCCGGGATGATCCGCTTCCGCTTCTTCCTGCCTGACCCTTTCGACGGGACGGGAGACTACCTTAACGGTAGCGTTCCCGTCCACTCTGATCCCGATATTGTAGCCCGATTTTACCTTGAGAATGACGATGTCGTGCCCGCTGAACTCATGATGGGGCATGAGCACTCCGCGGTAGGACTTGCCGGCGGTTGTGAGCTCCAGGGTGCAGCCCTCCTCCGCGCCGGCGTCCTCCAGCATCTTCGATAGGAACTCCGCGTACATCGGCGGTGCTATCCGCTCGTGCCTTTTATAATGCGCGCAGGCTACGGAGGCGGGCGCGGGGGCGCGCCCGATAATCAAGCAGAAACGCGGAGGTCAATGTGCCAGATCCCCGTTTTCCTGTCCTGTGGCGATCCTCACGTCCTTGCCGGAGAAGGCGATGCCGTAGAGAACGGTCTCCCCTTCCAGCCCTGCGCAGTAGTCCCTATCGCGGATCTGGCACAATGCCGCTTCGGCCGCCTTGAAGGGGTCGGAGGTGCGGGCGCGCTTGATCTCCATAACGATGTTCGGGTGCCTGACGTCTCTGCTCCTGAGCCTGATGTCGTAGTAGCCCTTCCCGGCCTCGCGGTCCGCGTCCAGAGCATAGATGCACTCCAGGTTCAAAAGGAGCGAGACGAGGATCGCCTGGTAGACGTGCTCGGAGTCCAGCATCCTGACGCTGAATGCGCTCTCCATCAGGGCATGGAGCGACGACTCCATGGCCGCCGTGTCCCCTGAGAGGACGGCGGCGCAGAAGGCCTTGACATTATATCCGAGATTGCCCTTGTCATAAGGGTCCAGAACGACGTCGGAGTAGACCGCTCTCATCTCCCTGTTGGGGATCGAGATCAGATAGCCGCCGTCCTTCGCCTCCGCCCTCAGGTAACCGGTGGCTGCCATCAGCGAGTACAAGTTCCGGCCGCCGGGCC
>JBMNQO010000019.1:0-17339 GCA_050944195.1 Methanomethylophilus sp.
GCCTCGTCGAGGATGATCATCTTGAGGCCGCCATCCTTGTAACTGGAAAAGGTACCGTCGTCGGCGAAGGTGTCGAAGTGGGAGGCGCGGAGGGCGATGTTGCGGATGTCGTCCGCCTTCCGCTGGTCGGAGGCGTTCATCTCCACCACCGGCCAGCCCATCTCGCGGGCGAGCGCCCAGGCCGATGATGTCTTCCCGATCCCGGGGGCGCCCTTCAACAGCAGGACCCGCTTCTCGGGGATGCCCTCGGTCCAGGATTTCGCCCAGGCGCGCATGGTCTGGACGGCGGTGGGGTTGCCGACCACGTCGTCGAGGGTCTGGGGACGGTACTTCTCGTTCCAGTCCTCGGCCGTTCACTGACCCCCCTGCTCGCCCGGCCCGCTCCCCTTTCCCTTGTCATCCTCGGGCTTGTAGATCTCCTGGATGACCTCCATGGCCTGCTTGAAGTAGATGAAGAACTGCACGAAGAAGAACAGCAGCCCCAGCGTGGAGGAGCCGTTCCCTGACGAGATCACCGTGGCGTAGAGGTAGATCATCACGGCCGCGATGGCCAGGTACATGAAGGCCCGCGAGTACTTCTTGATGGCGAGGTGCCCGATGCCGAAGAGGAACATCCCCGGCACGAAGGCCAGGAAGAGCGCCAGGTACTCTCTCCCGGAGAGCTTCTTGGGGGTGTAGGTGTAAGGGGTGTACATCCCGTTGATGTCGCCGGCGTTCTCGGAGGGCTGGGAGAGCTGCTGCCCGCACTGGGAGCAGAACTTCGCCCCCTCGACGTTCTGGTGGCCGCAGACCGGGCATACGCCATTTGTTGCGGCGGACTGGTCGACCACGCGCCCGCTGTCGTCGATGGCGATGGCCTTCGATTTCAGCGCGCCGCAGTAGTAGCAGAAGTCGGCGCCGGGCTCGATCTCGCGCCCGCATTCCCTGCAGAAGTACCTCATCCGCCTCACTCCAGATACATGCGGTATATCCCTTTCGTGCTTTCAACTTTTATCCTGGCGCCGTAGAGCCCGGAGATCTTCTCGTCGTTGAGCATCTCCTCCTTGGGCCCGTCGCCGTAGATGCGGCCGTCCTTGATCATCACGATGCGCTTGATGCTGACCGGGATGTCGGTGAGGTCGTGGGTGATCATGACGATGCGCACCCCCGAATCGATGAGGATGTCGAACATCTGCCGGAACTTCGACTTCATGACGATGTCGAGGCCGGTCATGGGCTCGTCGAGGATGAGCATCCGCGGGTTGGTAATCAGCGCCCTCGCAATCAACGCGCGGCGCATCTCGCCCAGAGAAAGGCCTTCGACGGTCCGCTGCAGCAGGTCCTCGATGCCCATCTCCTCCGCGCGGTAGCGGATGAGGTCCTCCATCTCCGGCTTCATCTCCATGTTGCGGAAGATGTCAAGGCTCCCGAAGAAGCCCGAGCCGATGACCTCGCGGACGGTGGTGACGGGGGAGAACAGGTTCTGCAAATCCATCGAAACAACGCCCATCTTCGTCCTCAGGTCGAAGATGTTCCAGTGCCTCTCCCCGAAGATCTTCATCGAGTACGGGACGGTCTCGTCGTCGTACGGGTAGACGTCCCCGCGGAGGAGCTTCAGGAGGGTGGTCTTGCCGGAGCCGTTGAGGCCGATGATGGCCACGTTCTCGTCCTGCCCGATCGACAGGGTGATGCGGTCGAGGATGCGGTAGCCGTCCTTGACGACGGAAACGTTCGACAGCTCGAGTGCGTTCTCCTTCTCCATGGGGCGGGCCTATGCGCGCGCAATCTAAAAAGCTGAGCCTTGGGAATGGTGCGGGAATGGTATCGGATGCGCCCTTCATTGACGGTCGAAATCAATATTGATTCTCAGTCAATATCGGATGTCTGGCACATTTGAGAAATGAAGGCCCCGGAGGGGCCTGAAGAGGTTTGGTTCACTGAGCCTCGGCGGCCTCGGGGACCGCGGGCTGCTGCTTCTTCTCCTTCGAGCGGTCGTACCACAGGACCAGGGCGAAGGCGATGATGGAGATCGGCAGCGACGGCACCAGGGCGTCGCAGTACTTCAGCGAGCCCTCCATGAAGAGGACCTTGTCGCCGGTGATCCACTCGCAGACGGGCAGGAAGACGCAGGTCGAGACGTTGATGAACAGCGCCCAGAACAGGTACACGACCGTCCCGAGGACGATGCTCACGATGGCCGCCTTCTTGTCCGGGGTCTTCTTGGTGTACAGCCCGTGCACGAAGGCCGGCAGCAGCGCCGCCGCCGTGATGCCCATGAACAGCGAGGTCGCCTTGGCGATGATGTCCTTGGGCATGACGTAGCAGTACACCACGACGACCACCATCATGACGGCGGTGACCATCCTGTTCATGCGGACGTTCTGGGAGTCCAGCGAGGTCTTGTCCTTCCGCTGCCTGATGAGGGAGTAGAGGTCGTACCCGCCGGCCGCCCCGATGGTGTGCATGAGGGCGCTGATGGTGGAGATCGAGGCGCACACCAGCGACAGCAGGAACAGGCAGACGATGATGTCGCCGCCGGTCTTGCCGTCGAAGAGCTCCAGGATGAACTGGGGGATGATGAAGTCGGTCGAGCCGGACCCGTAGATGCTCGCCACGTGGGACGCCGCCAGGCCCTCCCCGTTGTCGTAGAAGAAGACGTTGGAGAGCGCCCCGCATGTGTAGGCGGTGCCGACGATGACCAGCATGAAGATGCTGCCGACGATGAGCGAACGGTCGAGCATGCGGTCGTCCTTGGCGGACATGAACCTCACGATCAGCTGGGGCTGGGTCAGCACGCCGAGCCCCACTCCCATGAGGAACGTGGTCACGACCAGCATCCACTCCTGCGAGCCCGGATCGGCTACCGAGGTCCAGCCCTCGAACCCGTCCAATGTTCCCGTCGACGAGGTGTCGCTGGAGTACACGTCCCACAGGTCGGTGAGGCTCTCGAAGGCGGCGGTGACGCCGTCCAGCTCCGCGAAGGTGACGACCAGGATGATGGCCATCCCGAGGAACATGACGGCGGCCTGGAGGGCGTCGTTGTACATGACGGCGATGATCCCGCCGTATACCACGTACAGGCCGACGATGACCGCCATGATGACGAGGATCTCGTCGTAGTAGTCGTTGAGGCCGGTGATGACGGCCACCGAGTTGACGCCTCCCTTGAGGACGGCGGCGCAGTAGATCGGCATCATGACGATGATCAGGATGGCGGTGAAGGCGCGGATCCCGCGGGAGTTGTACATCTTGCCGAGCAGGTCGGCGAAGGTGGAGGCCTTCAGCCTCCGGCCGATCCTCCTGGTCCTCGGGCCGAAGAACAGGAAGGCCACCAGCAGCCCGATGAACAGGTTGAGGAAGCACAGGTACATCAGCGTCAGGCCGTGGGTGGCGGCCTGCCCGCCGAACCCGATGACGGCGCTCGCGCTGAGGAAGGTGGCGCCGTAGGACAGCCCGATGATGACCGCGTTGGTCTTGTTCCTCCCGAGGAGGAACCCCTTGTTGTCCTTGGTGTTCTTGTAGCCGAAGTACCCGAGGTAGACGGTGATGATCCCGAAGATAACCACCATGACGGCGAAGATGGGCAGCGAGACCCCGCTCATTCGGAGTCCTCCTCCTCGTCCTCGTCCTTCTCCTTCTCGTAGCCTTTGCGGCCCCTTCCCATGATGCCTACCCAGCAGCACAGGATGACAGTGATGAAGCAGCCCGCATAAGCCGCTATGATCCAGGGGTCCGACAGACCCAGAATGCTCATTCCGACTCCTCCGTTCTGCTTTTCGTTTTCATGTTCGACTGACCGTCCCCCGTGCTAGCAATTAGCACGCTAACCACTGTATCGAGTCCTTGTATTTATAGCAGACGGCTGAAAGGGACGGGACCCGCCCTCCGGGCCCCTCCGAACAAGTGAAATAACGTCGTTCCCATTCACTTCGGCATAGGAGGAGACGGGAAGACGGAACACCAGAAGCCCATCTACGGGAAGCTCTACCAGTTCTCCCAGAACAACGGGAGGATGTCGATGCCGGTGCACCAGTACCTGCTGGCGACCGAGCCGGCGGTCATGTTCGCCACCGGCACCGCCTCCCAGGCGGCGTGGATCCTCCCGCGGATCGAGCAGATCCTCGGCGGGCGCCCCCTGAAGTACCTCTTCGTCTCCCACATGGAGTCCGACGAGTGCGGCGGGTACCTGCTCTTCCAGCGCAAGTACCCGAAGATAACCATCATCTGCTCCTCCTTCACCGCCCACGAGCTGCAGGGCTTCGGGTACAGGGGGAGGATCATCGTCGGCGACCCCGCGAACGGC
Source organism: Methanomethylophilus sp. (assembly GCA_050944195.1). Lineage (GTDB taxonomy): Archaea > Thermoplasmatota > Thermoplasmata > Methanomassiliicoccales > Methanomethylophilaceae > Methanomethylophilus. Next base: position 4,283 of record JBMNQO010000019.1, read on the forward strand.
ATCAACGACGGGGAGCTGGCACTTCGCTTCTACCGCTACCCGTCGGAGGTCCACCTGCAGAACGGCATCCTGGTCTTGGACAGAGGGAGCGGCGTGCTCTACAGCTCCGACCTCTTCTTCCGCGACGTCACCGAGGGGAAGGTCGTCGAGGGGACCTGGGAGAAGGCCATGTCCGCCATCGACCGCCATTACATGCCCAGCGACGAGAAGCTGGGGGAACTGGTGGAAGATCTCGAAGGCGCCGACCCCCGCTTCGTGGCCGCCGGCCACGGGAGCTGCCTCCTCTGCGTCAAAGAATGAAAATGAGGATCAGATGTCCCGGGTCTTCCGGCAGGGGATCCCGTTCTGCTCCATGTGGTAATCCTTCCAGGCGCTGAGCGGGAAGCCCTGGGCCCCGCCCCGCTTGTCCTCGGGGGGAGGCGTCATGTAATCGCCGAACTCCGCCGTCAGCAGCTTGTCCCACTCCTGCGGGAGGGGGACCTCGGTGTCCTCGAAGGGATGCATCACCGGCTCGCCGTACCATTCGCGCGGGAAGAGCTCGTGGGCGAAGTTGGTCGAGAAGACGGCGGCGGTGTTCGCCCCTTCCTCGGGGATCTTCTTCGCTTTGCGCATGTCGCGGGCCGCGAACCAGGTCAGGCGGCGGTGGAGGCCGATCGAGCTCTCGTGGTTGAGGATGGTGACCCAGATGTGCAGCCCCCACACCTCGCACCAGGCGCGCATGCGGCGGAATTTCTTATCGGGATATTTCTCGATGGGGAAGATGTCGATGAACGGCACGTCCTTGGCCTTCAGCCGCTCCTCCATGTTCTCCACCCGGAGGAGCACGTGCGGATGGGTGTCCGCGGTGGGCTCGTGGTAGTAGTACTTGGAGGGGTCGAGCTCCGCCTTCAGCGCCTTCTGCGCCGCCGGCAGGTCGATGTCCCAGACGCCCATGTCGATGTCGTCGTCCCAGGGGATGAACCCGTTATGGCGGACGGCGCCGATGGCGGTGCCGTAGAGGACGTAGAAGCGGATGCCGTGCTCGTTGAGGACCTTCGCGATGTCCTTGTACATTGCCAGCAGGCCGGCCTGAGTCTCGTTCACGGCATAACCTCAACTGCCCCCAACCCGCTACATCATAAATAAGATTGCGCGAAGAGGGCCTCATCGCGTGCAAAAATCATTATACCCTGTCGGGGGTTGAGTCAGCGATGATGCTGTTCACGGTCGGGCCGGTGCCCATGTACCCCGAGACGCTCAAGGAGTCCGGGGAGCAGATCCCCTATTTCAGGACGGAACAGTTCTCCGAGAAGATGCTCGAGTCCGAGGCGCTCCTGAAGAAGCTCATGGGCGCCCCCGAAGGGTCCAAAGTGGCGTTCCTCACCGCCTCCGGGACGGGGGCGATGGAGGCCGCCGTGGCCTGCACCTTCAGCAAGAACGATAGGGTCCTGATCGTGAACGGCGGGGGCTTCGGCCGCCGCTTCTGCGAGATCTGCGACCTGCACGGCATCCCCTACGACACCGTCGACCTCGCGTTCGGCGAGGCATTGACGGCGGAGAAACTGAAGCCGTTCGAGGGGAAGAAGTACGCCGGGCTCCTGGCCAACATGGACGAGACCTCGACCGGGCAGCTGTACGACGTGAAGCTTCTATCTTCATTCTGCAGGCAGTGCGGGGCGTACCTCGTCATCGACGCCATCAGCTCCTTCCTGGCCGACCCGATGGACATGGAGGACATGGGCATCGACGAGGTCATCATCTCCTCGCAGAAGGCGCTCTCCCTCGCGCCGGGGATCTCTGCGGTGGTCCTGAGCCCCCGCGTCTACAGGGAGCGCATCGAGGAGCGGCACGGGCCGCTCTACTATCTCGATCTCGAGACGCACATTGTCAACATGAAGAGGGGCCAGACGCCCTTCACGCCCGCCGTCGGCATCCTGCTGAACCTCAACTCGATACTGAAGAAGCTTGACGCCGAGGGAGTGGACAAGGTCATCGCGGACACCAACGAGCTCGCGGTGTATTTCCGCAGGAAGGCAAAGGAGGCGGGGCTGAAGGTCCCCGATTACCCGCTCTCCAACGCGGTGACCCCGGTGCTGGTGGACAACGCCCACGCGGTCTTCGAGGAGCTTTCCGAGAAGTACGATATCTACGTGACCCCCAGCGGAGGCGAACTCCGCGATAAATTGCTCAGAGTGGGCCACATCGGCAACCACTCCAAGGAGGACTACGACGTCCTGCTGGAGAAGATGAAGGAGGTGCTCGGATGAAGGCGGTGCTGATGGCGGCCGGCGTGGGAAGCCGGATCAGCCGCTACGTCAACCGCCCCAAGAGCACCCTGGACGTCGGAGGGCAGCCGCTCATCCGCCGCACGGTGGAGATGCTGGAGGCGAAGGGCGTCGAGGTGGCCGTGGTCACCGGCTTCCAGCACGAGACCATCGAGAAGGCCCTCGAGGGCCTCGACGTGAAGTTCTACAACAACCCCTTCTTCCGGGTGACCAACAGCATCGCCTCGCTGTGGTTCGCCCGCGATTTCGTGCAGGGCGACGACATCATCCTGGCCAACGCCGACGTCTACTGGGACACCGATATCTTCGACGCCCTCGCCTCCGACGGCAGGGAGGTCGTGATGCTGGGCGACGAGTCCCGCGTCGACAACGGGGATTACTTCTTCGGCGTGGAGGACGGGAGGATCGTCCGCTACGGGAAGCAGCTCCGGAGGGATGAGCGCACCACCGAGTACGTGGGCATCGCCAAGATCAGGGCGTCCGTCCTGCCGGACTTCATCGCCCACCTCTGCGAGCTCATCGACCTCGAGCGCTACGACCTCTGGTGGGAGAACGTCCTCTACGAGTACCTGGACAAAACCCCCGTGTGCGTCCGCGACGTCAGCGACATGTTCTGGGCGGAGATCGACTACATCGACGACTACGCCCGCATCAAGAGGTTCCTGGAGACCGGCGACGTCGGCTGCAAGAACCTCTGCACCGACCGGTGAGACGCCTCCCGGGGAGCGGCCGCAGGCACATTGGTTAAATACGAACCGCCCATTCATCACACGTTAGGCTTGGCCGGGGAGCTTGGCGTGCCCTCTACACGCAATCGTCATGGCGTGGGCGACTGGAAGGGGCGGCGGAGCGGAAACGGCGGGCCCACTGCGTGACAATGATACTTTGTCCTGCAGAGTCGGAGTACGCCTCGGACGTTCCCGGAGGGGAGCGGACGGGGCGCCAATCGGGGGGAACGGGCCAGGCCCTGACGGGAGCAGTCCTACCCTGAACTACTGACGTTTGCGGGGGTACAGGGTTGAGAAGCAAAGTGGAACACTCGCCGCGGAAGTGACGTCCACCCTTCTGTGCCTAACACCCTTTCTAAATTCTTCAGAAATCAGCGGCGCTTCTTCTTGGGCTTGCAGCCGGTGATGATGTCCTTCGAGAAGTCGAAGCAGACGCCGCTCTCGCCGTCCATCTCGAGCTTCAGCTGGCTGCTTGAGTCGATCTTGCCGACGACCGCCCCGGCGCAGTTGACCTTGCCGAACTCTTTGATGACGTCCTGCGAGTGCTCCGGCGGGCACGAATACACGAAACCGCAGCCCTGGTAGGCCAGCAGCCAGTGGGTCAGCCGCTCGCCGCGCTCGGAATCGGGCACGGGGATCTTCCTCACATCGACGGTGGCGCCCATCCCGGAGGTCTCGAGCATCATCCCGAGGGTGCCGATGGCGCCGGGGTTGCTGAGGTCCTTGCCGGCGTGCACCCAGTGCTTCTCGGCGATGACCGCCGCGGCCTCCATCTGCTTGCGCACGAGCTTGGGGTCCTTGGCGAGGGTGCTGTCCCACGCCCAGGGGGTGGTCTTGGGGTAATGGCCGTCGAGGTCCATCACCATGACGACGTCGTCGCCCTCCTGTGCGGTGCTGCTGAGGACGATGTCCCCCTTCCTCACCTTCCCGATGACCGAGATGTCGATCGCGTGGTAGTTGCAGTCCGGGTGGGTGTGGCCCCCGACGATGGGGACCCCGAAGCGGCGGACGCCCTCCTCCATCCCGCGGAGCATCCTCCCGCAGAGGACCTCGTCGGACATCGACATCACGTCGACCATGGCGGTCGCCCGGCCGCCCATGGCGGCGATGTCGTTGACGTTCACCAGGACGGCGAAGTAGCCGGCCATGTAGGGGTCGGAGTTGACCAGCGATTCCATGATCCCGTCGGCGGCGAAGAGGATGTAATCGTCCCCGTCCTCGATGGCGGCGGCGTCCTCGCCCTCGGCGGCAGCGACGTAGGGGAAGCTGTCGGTGGGGAGGAGGTCCACGACCTCGTGGATCCTGGCCTTCCTGGTGACCCCGGGGAAGGTGCGGATGGCCTCGATGAGATCCTTCAGCGGCATGATGACCTCGCAACACCCTGCTCATATTAACATTTTCAGAACAGCTTGGTCTGCTTGGTGGTCATCACCAGATGCGACGAGTCCGTGGCCTCCAGGACCGCGTCGGAGAGGATGGCGTCGAACTCGGCGGGGTACTCCTTCACGGGGACGTAGGCAAGGTCGGAGGGGACGACGTTCCCGGCCCTCTTGAGGACCTTGGAGGCGTCGTTCACGGCATCCTGGTCGGCGCGCTCGCCGACCGGGCGCATGACCCCGCAGCGGCGGAGCTCGGATTCGAACACGGGGCGGCGGAACAGGCGGCCGAGGCAGTAGAGGATGACCTCGTCCGTGTCGACGCCGGAGAGCCGGCGGGCCCCCGCGCTGATCGTATCATAGATATTGTCTGGCAGCCTTTTGGCAGGAACGTAGATCTTCGCCGGAGGGACGTCCCTCATCTTCAGGTAGCCGAGGTCGGTCATCGCCCTGAGGTAGCCGGTGAGCACCAGGCGGTGGTCCTTGATCCCCTGTTTGGAGAGCTCCTTGTCCAGCGAACTAATCGACATCCCATCCGTGCCGAGAAGTTCAATTATCTTCCTGCTCAGGTCCTTTTCGGGACTGAACATGCCTCACGGATTGCCGAGGATGGATATTAAACCATACGTCCTGACATTTTTGGGAAAATAATTCCTTATTCGGAATTTTCGGAAGTCTGGCTGTCCCGTTTGATAATCGAATTGGTAACAAACTTGGTAAATAATTCGGGGGAGTATTTTACCAGTTCGAGTTCAATTTTTATTATATACCCAGGGGGTCTTTATGAGGATTGCCAGTCATTCGGTGTGCGGATGGGAATGCACACCAGGGACCCGCCCTGTGTCCGAAATTGCAGTTCTGACACACATCCATCCTATCTCATACCCAAAAGGGCGGGTTCCCGGCAACCCATCTGCCACTGAGTGCTGATTTTGCGATACCGCGTTCCTCGGTATATTACGGTGCCGTTCAGACGAGGACCGCCACGATCACGAGGGCGTAGAGGAAGATCATCAGCACCGAGATGTTGTGGGTGATGTCCGCGGCCTGCTCCTCGCGGGCCTTGGGGTCCTTCTTCCCCATCTTCTCGAGGACCCAATCCGCCCACCCCATGAAGATGTAGCCGCCGTCGAAGGGCACCGCCGGCAGGGCGTTGCAGATCCCCAGCATCAGGTTCAGCCAGAAGATCCAGTAGAGGAGCTCCGCGAGGATCCAGAAGCCGTCGCCCGCGTCGTACCACCACTGCACGCTCTCGGGGATGGGGTCCATGCCGTAGAAGGGCAGGGAGAGGTAGCTCAGGGAGTACTGCACCGTCTCGAAGATGCCGTCCGCCCCGTAGACGGGGTTGGAGGCGGTCTCCAAAAGGATATCGGGAGTGATGAGGTTCATGCCCGAGGTCGTGAGGTAGACCCCGAGGTAGCCGATGCCGTTGTTGGAATCGAGGACGATCTTGTAGGAGGTCGTGTTGCTGACGTCGGTCTCCCCCTCCGCGAGGGTGTACACGGTTATCGTGTCCCCGCCGGAGGTGGTCGACATGAAGTCCGAGAACTGCTCCTGCGTGTAGAACTTGTAGACCGTCCCGTCCGAGGTCTTGATCTTGGTGATGAACGTGCCCGCCTCGAGGCCTGCTTCGGAGGCGGCCGAATCGTCGGCTATCTGCGTCAGATAGACGCCCCATTGCATGGTGACCGTCGTTTCCTCATTGCCTTCGGTCAGGTAGGTGACCGATACTGTCTGCCCGGGCTCCCAGCCGTATTCTGTGCCCTGGTATTCGTCGCAGTCGTCGGTGTAGTAGAACGTCACCCCGTTGACCTCGGTGATGATGGCCCCGGCGGGGATCCCCGCGTCGTAGGCGGGGGAGTCGTCGGTCTCCTGCCACACCGCGGCATTGTCCGAATAATCGCTGGTCAGCCCCCCGAGCATCCCGGCGGACATGATGATGAAGGCCACCCCGGCGATGACGAAGTTGGTGGTGATGCCGGCGCAGTAGAGGTCGAGCTTGACCCTCCTCGAGGCCTTCTCGACGTCCTCCTGCTCCGGCTCGACGAAGGCCCCGAGGGGGACCACGCCGTACAGCAGGCCGGTGTTCTTCACGCGCATCCCGTTGGTGCGCGTCTGCACCCCGTGGGCGAACTCGTGGCAGACCAGGGCGATGATCAGCGCCAGCAGGGCGTACCAGAAGGGCAGGAGGGGGTTCAGGCCGGGGATGGCGAGGACGTACTCGATCCCGATGCTCGTGCTGCTCTGCAGGCTGTTCGGGAGGTTGATGACGGCCACGACCACCACGTAGACGATGACCGCCATCATCACGAAGGAGGCGACCTGCGAGAAGACGCCCATCGCCCGCCAGAAGCGGTGGTACTTGGCCACCTTGTCCATCGACTTCTTGCCGAGCTGGGTGTTGATCTTGATGCACGGGCCGTACTTCTCCAGGCCGTACTTCGCGGCCTTCGGGCTCCTCCACACCCATATCCAGAGCGGGATGTAGATGAGGAGGAGGATGAGGAGAATCCAGCCCGTTAAGCTCATAGGACCTCCATATCGGCGTCGGGGTTATAGGGTTATGGGAAGACCAGCCCGCTCTTTTGGGACAGGATGATCTTCTTCGCCCACGCCAATTTCTTCCTCTTGGCCTCGGGATCGGAGCCCTCCTTGGGCATGGGATGCTCGAAATCGAACCCGAGGAGGACGATGCGCGTCGCCCCCAAATCCCTCGCGAGGCAGACCGCGCGGTCGCCGTCGGTGAAGCCCCCGTGGCACTCCACGATGCCGAACGGCGCCCCCTGCGCGGTGAGGACGATCGGCCCTTTGAAGAGGGGCGCGTAGCGGCTCACGCGCTCGGCGTTGTCGCCGTGGGCGAGGATGAAGGCGGGGACGCCTTTCGAACTGAATCCGATCTGCTTCTCCACGTCCCCGTCGAGGTCGGTGACCATCACGTCTGGCACAATGCCCGCGCGCCCGGCCGCCGAGCCGGCGGCGATGACGTGCCCCTCGGGAGGGTGCTTCTCTAGATCGGATTCCAGATTGGCGCCCGCCCCGAGGACGGTGACGGTCCCCTTGAACAGGTCCTCGAACTCGTCGCTCGAATGCAGGTCCGAGGCCTGAGTGACCGCCAATAAGACCTTCGCGGACTGCGAGTCCTGGTAGGGGTCGTAGCCCATGTCCTCGCAGATGCTGCGGTATACAGGCTCCCACTCACGCTGCTCCATCTTCGGACACCTTCAGTTTGCGGCGGGCGGCCAGCTGCATCAGGGTGCCGATGATGGCGGCGGTCAGGCCCCCGACGATCTCCAGGAAGATGAGGGACATCTTGATGTCGACGATGTCCACCGAGTCCCCGACCAGGTCGAACACCCCGCAGAGGATGAGGCCGAAGGCCACCAGGTCCAGGAAGCGGGCGGTGTACTCGATCTTGAGCTTCCCGGTGGAGAAGTACTCGTCGAGGAGGGTCCCGATGCGGAACAGCATCAGCCCGAAGATGCACGGCCAGAGGGCGTTCGACAGGAAGATGTACGCCCGCTGGGTGAAGCGGGTGGTGTAGTAGTCGGAGATGGAGATGTACCCGTAGGCCAGGCCCACCGCCATGATGGCCACGCCGGCGATCAGGAAGATCAGGTCCAGGGCGCCCTTGTTGGCCCTCTTGATGGCGTTGCTCAGCCGGATGTCCAGGCTGTACGAGTAGAACAGCAGCACCAGGCCGATGACGAAGAAGAGCAGCGGCGTGGTGGTCATCATGATGTAGTCGGTGAACCCGTCGGTCTTGAACACGTTGACCAGCATGTACACCGCCGAGATGGCGATGATGATCCAGGCGATGGGGGCCATGAAGCGCTGCCGCTTCTGGGGGTCCGTGAGGGTCTTCTGGATGATGTAGAAGGTGCCCTCCACGCCCGGGGCCTGCTTGACGTAGACCTTCCGCACCGAGTCGATGGGGACGCGGGAGGAGATGATGGGGTAGATGTACTCGTCCTCCGCCCCGTCGCTGACCAGGATGGCCCCGTCCGGCTTCACCTCGTCGATGACCTGCTCCAGCTGCGCCGAGAGGGCCTCGTCGGACTTGTAGCCGACCTTCTGGTCCCCGCACACGAGGGCGATCTCGAAGGACCCCGCCGGGCGCTCGCCGTCCCGCTCCATCTGCCGGTAGAGGTTGATGGCGGCGTAGAGGGCGTTGGTGTCGGAGTCCTCGGGGTCCGCCGAACCGAGCGCGCCGGCCGCCTTCTCGCAGGCCTCCACTCCGATGACGGGCGACTGCACTCCGCCCTTGGCGCCGAAATCGTCGTCGCGGTCGACGGCGAGGATCAGGGTCTTCTTCATGCGCGCCTCCGTATCCCGTGCGGATATTTTAATTATCGAGCGCCGGCGGGCGCGCTCGATTTTATAGCCCATAACCCCATATCGCCCGTCCGTGCGCATCAGATGGTTCGGCTATTCGTGCTTCCTGTTCGCGGACGACGACGTCACCGTCGTCACCGACCCGCACGACGGGAGGTCGATCGGCATCGCCAGGCCCAATGCGGGCGCGGACGTGGCCCTCTGCACCCACGATTCCTACGAGCGGAACTGCTTCCGCTCCCTCAGCGGCAAGCATACCGACTTCGTGGAGGCGATGGGGCCGCAGCAGTGCGGGGCCTTCCGCTTCGAGGGGCTGCCGACCTTCGCCGACGAGTCCGGCGGGAGGGAGCGGGGCGAGAACTCCGTCTACCTGTTCCAGATGGACGGCCTGCGCATCGCCTTCTGCGGGGCCCTCGGGGACATCCCGGACCGTCCCGCCCTGGACAAGATGGCGCTCGCCGACATCCTCTTCATCCCGGTGGGCGAGTTCGGCACCCTGCCGATCCCCAAGGCGAACAAGATGCTCGAGACCATCAGGCCGCAGGTGGTGGTGCCGGTCGGGTACCGCACCGGCGGGATCACCCTCCCGCTCTCGTACCTCTCCAACTTCGAGGAGGGGAAGGACCCGGAGCTCTTCGTCCACGTGGGGAACGAGGTCGAGCTCGAGGCCGAGGACATCGCCGACTTCACGGGGTACTGGATCTTCGACCAGTCGTGAATGAATTCTGAAAAAATCCGAAAGGGAATTTTCGAGAAGAACGGCCTCAGAGGTTGAGCCCGTCCTCGATCCTGCCCATCTCGATGGGGGTGGTGGCGTCCCCGACGAGGGCGCCCTTCGAGTTGGCGAGGATCCCCGAGCCGACGAACCGCGACCCGTGGTTGACGGTGGTGCGGACCACGTCCACCTTGAGCACCTCCTTGAGGAGCTGGACGTCGTCGTCGGTGGCGTTGGTGGTGACCACGCAGCCTTTGTTGGTGCAGCAGGCCACCGAGCCCACGGAGACGCATCCCGAGATCAGGGAGCGGACGCACTCCACCCCGAGCACCTCGGCGACCTTCTCCGCGGTCTTCTCGTCGATCTCCGGCGAGAGGACCGCCCCCTTGTCGTTGGCGAGGATGTTGTTCCCCGCCGCGTTGCAATAATCGGGGAGGAGGAGCAGGGGGAGCTCCTTCTCCAGCACGGCCTCCTCGGTGTCCTCGATGAGGCCCGAGACGACCATGCCGTTGGAGTTCATGGCGACCAGCGAGCCCGCCACATGCGAGCCCGAGACGGTGGTCTCCACGACCTTCACCCCGAGGACCTCCTCCGCGTCCTTCAGGAACTCGGAGTCGGCCCCGGGGGAGATGACGAGGAGGCTCTCGCTGACCGCGGCCTCGACCCCGATGTTGGGGCTGCCTGCTATCCTCGAGAGCCTCATCGCCATTGGTATCACTGCCCGTTGAGGGAGACCTCGACGAGGCCGTCGTCGAACTTCACCGCTTTCACGGTGATCTTCGCGGGAGGGTTGCGGATGCCGTTCTCCCACAGCTTCTCGTTGACGGACTTGTCGATCCAGACGTGCTCAGCGTCCACCTTGAGGTGGCGCATGATGGCCTTCCTGACCTCTTTCACGGCGCGCTCGGTCCTCCTGGACCTGGGCGCGAGCCTGGCATCCCGCAGGGGGATGGTGATGATCCTGGTTTCTTCGTCTGCCATGGTATCACTCCTTGAGCTTGCCCATGCGCCACGACCTTCTCTTCGGGTGCCTGAGGAACTGCCTGTTGGTCCTCAGCATCACCCAGGCCGGCACGCGGCGGTTCTGCTTGACTTTCTTGTTCAGCCTCTCTTTCATTGCCGGGGGCTTCGTAGATGACATGTTTATCTCCTCTCTATCTTGATCTCGCGGTGCTGCGGGACCATGCTCTGAAGGATCTCTCTCAGCATGGCGTCGGTGATCTCCTGCTGAAGCCTGCCGCTCTGGTAGAGCCGGATCAGCTGGTTCTCGACGGCCGAAGCGAGCTGCGGGTTGGCCAGCTTGACGTTGGCGAGCCTGTCGCGGGCTTCCGGAGTCATGATCTGCCTGAGGATGGACTGCTTCTGAGCTTCGATCTGCTCCGCCTGCTGCTGCTGGGCGGCCGCGGCCTGCTGGCTCTGCAGGAGTTCCTGCAGCCTTCTCTGCCTGATAGCTTCCAATTCAGGATCGTCGTCCATGCTTCATCCCTTCAGTTCCTGGTCTCGTCGAAAACCTCTTTCGCGACGCTGTCGAGGAGCTTCTGTCCCTTGGGGCTCACCTTGCGGCCTTTCATATCCTTGGTGGCCTCGAGGAGTTCCGCATCCTGGAGCTGGATGAGGATCTTCCTGGTGATGTTCCTGCTTCCCTTGACGGCCCGGTTCGGCTTGCTGCCCCTGTCGACGTAGCCTCCGTACTCGCCTGCGAGCTTGGAGGTGCCCATGGGGCCCTTCACATACAGCTTCCTCATGACGGAGGCGGCCCTGGTGTACCACCAGTCGCCCTGCACGGGGGCCCTCTCGGCCTGGATGCCGGTCTTCGCGAACTCGGCCCAGTCGGGCGGGACGATCTTGTCGTTCTCCTTGAGCTTCTCAGACAGTTTGACGATGAGAGCGTCAGCGGGAACGTCGTAGACTGTTACCATCTGTTCACCTTTCCGCCGCGAACGCCTGGGCGTACGCGGCCGCAGAAGACGGTAGAGGCTTCTGGTATATAAGGCAAACTGTGATAGCTAACGCTACCACTGGTGAAATTGTAAAATCCTCTGCCCGCGTTCGCCCGAAGGTCCCGCAGGCCCCGAAGGAGCAACTCCTTCCACGGCAGATGCTGCTTGCGCGGCATCCAAATCCGTGATTGCTCCCATCTGAGACGGCTTATTTAAAGGTTCCCGACCCCGGGAGAACCCCTCAGGATACTCCGTTCTCTGATACTGACACGTGCGCGCCTGCACGGTAGGTATAATATCGGGGAAGCCATCGGCAGGGTCATGACAGACGGTACCGGCCTCAAGAACAGGGGCCACACGCACGCCGATACCGACGAGCGCCGCGAGGCGGTGGAGCAGTTCACCGGGGCCTCGCTCGAGAAGATCGCCAAGTACTGCTTCCGGGCGGAGGACGCCGAGCACAACATCGAGAACATGATCGGGGCCACCCAGGTCCCCCTGGGCTTCGCCGGCCCGGTGAAGGTCGAGGGGGAGTACGCCAACGGCGAGTTCCTCGTCCCCCTGGCCACCACCGAGGGCGCGCTCATCGCCTCCATCTCCCGCGGGATGTCGGTGATCACCGCTTCGGGAGGAGCGAGGACGAAGGTCTTCGGCGACCTCATGACGAGGGCCCCCGTCCTGAGGGTGGACGACCTGAACCACGCCTGCCGCTGCATCCAGTGGATCGACGCCCACGAGGACGAGATCAAGGCCGCGGCCGCCGCCACCACCAAGCACGGGAAGCTGGTGAGGATCGAGAAGTTCCCCACCGGGCGCTCCCTCTACCTGAGGTTCTCCTTCGAGACCGGCGATGCCATGGGGATGAACATGGCCACCATCGCCTCCGAGGCCGCCTGCCGCTGCATCGAGGAGAACACCGGCGCCGTGATGGTCTCCGTCTCCGGCAACATGTGCTCGGACAAGAAGCCGGCCGCCATCAACATGATCGAGGGCCGCGGGAAGACCGTCGTCGCCGAGGCCCGGATACCCAAGGACCTGGTGGAATCGAAGCTCCACACCACCACCGCCCTCATCGTCGAGACCAACTACCGCAAGAACCTCGTCGGCTCGTCCCTGGCCGGCACCCTGGGCGCCAACGCCCACGCGGCCAACATGGTCGCGGCGTTCTACATCGCCACCGGGCAGGACCCGGCGCAGGTGGTCGGCGGGAGCATGACCCTTACCGACTGCGAGGACGTCGACGGCGACCTCTACATCTCCGTGCGGATGCCCACCGTAGAACTCGGCACCGTGGGAGGAGGAACGGGGCTCCCATGCCAGAAGGAGGCCCTCGAGATGATGGGCTGCTACGGCGACGGGAAAGCACGCAAGCTCGCCGAGATCCTCGCCGCCACCGTGCTGGCCGGGGAGCTCTCCACCCTCGGGGCGCAGGCCGCGGGGCAGCTCGGCAAGGCCCACGCCGAGCTCGGGAGGAACAAGAAATGACGAACGTCAACTTCAGCTACCAGGACCTCGAGAAGCTCATCGGGAAGGAGCTCCCGCAGGACCAGGCCCTGGAGAACCTGCAGCTCATCGGCTCCGACACCGGCGACACCGTCCCCGGGCAGGACGAGATGACCGTGGAGTTCTTCCCCAACCGCCCCGACCTCTACAGCGTCGAGGGCATCGCGAGGGCGATGCGGCAGTTCCTGGGCATCGAGCC
>JBMNQO010000020.1:0-16323 GCA_050944195.1 Methanomethylophilus sp.
GCCTGCTCATCCAGAAGCCGTATTACGCCCCGTTCTGCCCGCAGGACGGCCCGGTCGCCGTCGACCCCAGCGAGACCGACATCTCCAAGGGAGGGCTCGCGGAGACGCAGGAGTACACCCTGCTGAAATTCTACTGCAAGGAGAAGGACTTCTACCTCGTGGCGGCCACCCTGCGCCCCGAGACCGTCTTCGGCCAGGTGTGCTTCTGGGCCCGCCCCGACCTCACGTATTCCATCATCTCCAAGGCCGGCGAGAAATGGGTCGTGTCGAAGGAATGCGAGGAGAAGCTCGGCCTGCAGTTCGACGGCGTGGAGCACGTCGGCGAGATCGCCGGGAAGGACCTCATCGGCCTCATGTGCACCACCCCGATGACCAAGCGCGAGATCCCCGTCTTCCCCGCGGACTTCGTGAACCCCGACGTCGGGACCGGGCTGGTCACCTCCTGCCCCTCCGACGCCCCCGACGACTGGAACTCGCTGGAGATTATCAAGAAGGACCCCAAGCTGGAGGAGGAGTACGGCGTGCCCCGCGCGGTCATCGACGCGGTGCAGCCGATCTCCATCATCTCCATCCGCGGCTACGGGGAGTTCCCCGCCCACGACATCATCGAGAAGCTCGGGATCCCCAAGGTCGCCGACCCCGCCAAGAAGCGCCAGCTGCTGGACGAGGCCAAGAAGCAGGTCTACAAGGACGGCTACCACATGGGCGTCATGAAGGAGGCCGCCGGCGACCTCGCGGGCGTCCGCGTGGAGAAGGCCAAGGACATCTGCCAGCAGCGGATGCTGGACTCCGGCGAGGCGGAGATCTTCCGCGACCTCACCATGGAGGTCGTGTGCCGGTGCGGCCGCCGCGTCCACATCAAGAGGATCGACGACCAGTGGTTCATCAACTACGCCGACCCCAAGCTCACCGCGGCCACCAAGGAGAGCGCCAAGAAGATGACGATCTTCCCGAAGATGTACTACGAGAACGTCCAGGGCATCCTCGACTGGTACCGCGAACGCGCCTGCGTGAGGCTGGGTAACTGGCTGGGCACCAAGTTCCCGTATGACAAGAAATGGACCATCGAGCCCATCTCCGACTCCACCCTGTACCCCATCTACTACACTATCTCGCCGTACGCGAACTCCGGGCAGATCAAGCCGGAGCAGATGACCCTCGAGTTCTTCGACTACGTCATCCTCGAGCAGGGCGACGTGAACGAGGTCTCCGAGAAGACCGGCATCAGCGCCGAGCTGCTGGACAAGATCCGCAAGGACGTGCAGTACTGGTACCCGCTGGACATCAACCTGGGTGGCAAAGAGCACATGACCGTCCACTTCCCCGTCTTCCTGCTCAACCACCGCGCCATCCTGCCCGACAAGATGCAGCCGCGCGGCATCCTCGTCAACTGGTACGTGACCGGGAAGAACAAGGACAAGATCTCCAAATCGAAGGGCGGGGCGCAGCCCATCCCCGGCGCCGTGAAGACCTACGGCGCCGACTCCATGAGGCTGTACTACGCCAACGTCGCCTCCATGGACTCCGACGTGGAGTGGGACGAGGACATCGTCTTCACCTACCGCCAGCGCCTGGAGAGCATCATGAACGCGGTCGAGGAGCTCATCAACGCCGAGTCCGACGCCCCCGCCGGGGACATGGACGCGTGGCTGATATCGAGGTTCAACACCCACCTGGCGGAGATCCGCGAGGCCATGGACAAGTACGACCTCCGCGCGATGACCACCGTCGTCTACTACGACATGGCCAACGATATGCGCTGGTACGCCCGCCGCGGAGGGTCCAACCGGGACACCGTGCGGCAGGCGCTCCGCATCTGGATCAACGCCATGATGCCGGTCACCCCGCACGTGGCCGAGGAGCTGTGGTCGGAGGCAGGGTTCGAGGGACTCGTGGCTGAAGCGCAGCTGCCGGAGCCCGACTCCTCCAAGAGGGACGCCTCCGCCGAGTACGGCGAGGGCCTCATCCAGGAGGTCATCTCCGACGTCAACGACATCCACAAGATGGCCAAGACCGAGGTGAAGAAAGCATACGTCTACACCACCCCCGCCTGGAAGAAGGGCGTGATGGAGGAGGCCATCGCCATGGCCGAGGCGGGCGAGCTGAGCATCCCCGCCCTCACCAAGAAGTGCATGGCGGACGAGAACCTCCGGAAGATGGGCAAGGCGGTCTCCGAGTTCGCTAAGAAGATCGCCGTCGACATCCTCCGCTCCAACGTGGAGGACAAGAAGGCCCTGGCCGGGCTGGACGAGGAGGCGCTGCTGAAGTCGGCGGCCGCCTTCATCGCCTCCGAGACCGGCATGGAGACCGAGGTCTTCGGCGCCGACGAGGAGAGCAGGTACGACCCCTCCGGGAAGGCCCGCGTCGCGGTGCCCGGAAGGCCGGCCATCTACCTCGAGTGAAACTATCAAAACGGGGCCGAAAGCCCCGTTTTCCATTGATTTTCGATTGATTTCAATAGAAAAGAACGCGATTTTCCGCGTTTAAGTGGTTTTTCAGTCGGTGGAGCCCCATCTCTCGAAGAGGTCCTGCTCGACGCCCGCCTGCATCAGACAGCGGCCGACGATGAAGTCGACCATGTCGGGGACCGTCTTGGGGTTGGGATAGAAGGCGGGGTTGGCGTCGAGGATGACCACGCCCAGCCGCGCCAGCTTCAGCTCATTCTCGAGCATGATGGCGCTCTTGGGGGTCTCCCTGGGCACGATGACGATCTTCTTCCCCTCTTTCAGGGCGCACATGAACGCCCGCGAGATGAGGTCCTCGCCGAAGCCGTTGGCGAACTTCGCCACCGAGGACTCGGTGCAGGGGACCACGAACATGATGTCGTAGTCGTAGGTGCCGGAGGCGATGGGGGCCAGCAGGTCGTCCTGCCGGTAGACCTCGTCGGCCATCTTCTCCACCTGCTCCACGGAGTACTGCGTCTCCATGGGGATGATCCGCTTCGCGGTCTCCGACATCACGAGGATCTTCTCCCCGGGGAGCTCCTGGAGGAGCCTGATGCCGTACACGACGCCCGAGGCGCCCGTTATCGCTACCACCGATTTCATCTCAGCCTCACCGTCTCGAGGTTCTGCGGCGCCACCGTTTGGATCCTGAACTTCTGGTTGATGGCGGCCGCCAGGTCCACGCACTTGCGGTCCTCGCCGTGGACGATGATGATCTTCTTCGGCCTCGGCTCCAGCTTCTTGATGTAGTCGAGCAGCTGGTTGCGGTCCGAGTGTCCCGAGAAGCCGTCGACGGTCTCGCGGTTCATCTTGATCTGCACGGTGACGGGCTTGCCCTTGAAGGGCAGGGTGATGTCCGCCCTCCCGCGCTGGATGGTCCTTCCCAGGCTGTTCTCGCTCTGGTAGCCGACGAAGAGCAGCCAGTTGCGCTCGTCGTCCGCCCACTCGCGGAAGTACTCCAGCACCGGCCCGCCGGACATCATGCCGCCGGTGGCGAGCACGATGCAGGGGTCGGGCGAGTGGCAGATCTCCTCCCTCATGTCCGCCGTCTCCACGCGGTGGAAGATGGGCGAGAGGAAGGGGTTCTCGTTCTGGTTGAAGATCTTCTCCTTGAGGGTGCTGTTGAGGAACTCGGGATAGGCAGTATGGATGGCGGTGGCCTCCCAGATCATCCCGTCCAGGTAGACGGGGAGGGGCGGGATGGAGCCCTCGCGCTCGAGCTGCTCGATGACCAGCATGACCTCCTGGGAACGCCCGACGGCGAAGACGGGGATGAGGATCTTCCCGCCGTGCTCGCAGGCCTCCTTGATGTATTCGCCCAACTGTTCCGAGGCGTCCTTCCTCGAGGGCTGGAAGTCCTTGTGGCCCCCGTAGGTGGACTCCAGGACCATGGACTCCAGGCGGGGGAACTTGGTGTTGGCGGGGTTGAACAGCCAGGTCTTCTCGAACTTGGTGTCGCCGGTGAAGGCGATGTTGTGCAGCCCGTCGCCGATGTGGAAGTGGGCGATGGCCGAGCCGAGGATGTGCCCCGCGTTCTGGAAGGTGAGCTTCACGTCGGGGGCGATGTCGGTGGTCTCGCCGTACTTGAGGGTGATGGTGTGGAGGATCTCGTTCCTGACGTCCTCGCCCTTGTAGAGGTTCTTCTTCGCCTCGCCGTAGGCCAGCTTGATATTGTCCAACTGGAGAAGCGCCATCAGGTCGCGGGTGGGCTCGGTGCAGTAGACCGGGCCCTTGTAGCCGTACTTGAACAGCGCCGGCAGGGTGCCGCAGTGGTCGAGGTGGGCGTGGGTGATGACGACCGCGTCGATGTCGGTGATGGGGTTGGCCTCGGGCACCGAGAAGTAGGGGGTGGCGTCCGAGCCGGGGTCGAGCCCGCAGTCGATGAGGATCTTGGAGTTCCTGGTGGTGAGGAGGGAAGCCGACCTCCCGACCTGCCGGAAGCCTCCGAGGGCGGTCACGCGCACCCACTGCTCGCCCTCGTAGACGGGGCGGACCAGGTTGCGGGCGACCTTGCGGAGCATGTCGAGGCGGTCCTGCTTGTTGTAGCGGAGATATCCGCGCACGTCCGAGATGGTCTTCGACGGGATGGGCGGCGAGCGCATCACCTTGACGTTCCAGCCGGTCTCCTTCTTGAGGTTGGCCAGCACGTCGGTGCGGGTGACGGCCGCCGGGTTGACGGCCTCCACGTAGCAGACCCCGGTCTCGGGGATGAAGTTGATGTCGGTGACCTCCGCCTTGTCGGGGATGATCTCCCGGACCTTCTTCTCGGTGTCCTCCTCGCTCGCGAGCCCGGCGGGGTCGGGGCGGATGTCCACCCTCCGCTTGATGGCGTTCGCGATGTCCTTGGCGACGGTGTGGTTGTCCGCGTACTTGTCGTAGTTGCGCACGTAGATGACGACGACGGCCGCCTCGAACTCGATCGAGACGATGTCCATGTCGCTCGGCGCCAGCCCCGTGACCTGTTCCCTGAGGCTGTCGAATAGTCTGTCTGCGTTCATTTATCGGCTTCCTGAAAAAACGGTTTGAAAAAGGTAAGGGGTTTGGCCGGAAGAGGGGGTTCAGTTCGGATACTTGAACCCGAGCTCCTCGCAGCGCTTCTTGATCTTGTCCTGGTCGATCCAGTGGTAGCCCTTCCCGTCGAAGACGAGGATGAGCATGCCGTCGCCGGTGTAGTTGTCCCTCCTCCTGGCGGCGTTGAGGCCGGAGATGGCGACGTCCATCGCCTCGGCCTCGGTCATGCCGGGCTTGTAGAGGGTCTCGAGCGCGCCGTAGGCGGTGATGGAGCCGGAGCCGGACGAGGTGTAGTCGTCCTCGATGACCCCTCCCGCGCCGTCGACGCTGAAGACGTGCCCGCCGGTGCGGTCCACGCCGGCCAGGATGGGGCCGAGGTAGAAGCCCTGGCGGATGACCGAGCCCAGCAGGGTGGCGGCCGTCTGCACGGAGATCTTGGCGCCCTTCTGCATCTCGTAGATCGCGATCTGGCTGGCCATGAACCTGACCATCAGCTGGGCATCCCCGACGAGGCCGGAGATGGTCATCCCGATGTTGTCGGAGAGCGGGTAGACCTTCTGAACATGGCTGTTCGCGATGAGGTTGCTCATGGTCGCCCTCTGGTCGGTGGCGAGCACGACTCCGTCTTTGAATTTCATCCCGATAGTGGTCGTTCCGGTCTTCACGACGTTATCCATTTCAGCGTTCGCGTTCATGTGATGTACCTTCGAAAAAATTCGATGAACCGGACTCTGTCCGTAGGTCAGGGACAGAATAATAGTTCTTCTTATTAAAGATTGAGGGTCCCCGAAGTCTCGCTGCGGGCGGACCCCGGGCCCTCCCGGCCGCGGACCGCCGCCGGGGGCTTCCGCGGGGGGTTCTGCGAAAAGCGAAACACGGGGTGTCTGGCACATCTCTCCGCGGGGTTAACGCCCCGAAACCCGTCCAATTACCGTTTTTAAAGGGCTCGGATACGTTTTTTTAACCCCCCCGACCATAGCCCCTGACGTAAGGGAACTCTATGGAAGTCGAGCAATGGCTGGGGGCCGATAACAATCTCGGCATTGACATCTGGAACAAGAAGTACTGCTACAACGGGGAGACTTTCGACCAGTGGCTGGACCGCATCTCGGAGGGGGACGCGGACCTCAGGCAGCTGATCGTGGAGAAGAAGTTCCTGTTCGGCGGGAGGATCCTCGCCAACCGGGGGCTGCAGAAGACCGGGCTGAAGGTCACCTTCTCCAACTGCTACGTGATCACCCCTCCGGAGGACTCCATCGAGTCCATCTTCGAGTGCGCCTCCAAGGCCGCCCGCACCTTCAGCTACGGCGGCGGCGTGGGCATCGACCTCTCGAAGCTGGCGCCCCGGGGAGCGAGGATCAACAACACCGCCTCCGAGACCTCGGGCGCGGTGTCCTTCACCGACCTCTACTCGATGGTCACCGGGCTGATCGGCCAGCACGGGAGGAGGGGGGCGCTCATGCTCACCCTCTCCTGCGAGCACCCGGACCTCGAGGAGTTCATGGAGGTAAAGACCGACGTCGACCGCGTGACCAAGGCCAACATGTCCATCCGCGTGACGGACAAGTTCATGAAGTGCGTGCAGGACCACGAGACCTTCGTGCAGACCTTCGTTCGCCCCGAGACGGACAGCACGGTCACCAAGAACCTCGACGCCTACGGGTTCTTCAAGAAGCTCTGCTACGCGAACTGGGATTTCGCGGAGCCGGGCTGCCTGTTCTGGGACCGCATCAGCTCCTGGAACCTCCTCTCCGAGTTCCCCGATTATGAATATGCAGGAACCAACCCCTGCGCCGAGGAGCCCCTCCCGGCGGGCGGCAGCTGCCTGCTCGGCTCCATCAACCTCTCCGAGTTCGTCCACGACAAGGTGTTCGACGAGGAGGACTTCAAGCGGACCGTGAGGATCTGCGTGAAGGCGCTCAACGACGTCCTCGACGAAGGGCTCCCGCTCCACCCCCTGCAGGAGCAGCGCGACTCCGTCCGCGACTGGCGGCAGATCGGCCTCGGCATCATGGGCCTGGCCGACATGCTGGTCAAGATGGAGCTGACCTACGGGACCAAGGAGGCCATGGACTTCTGCCACCGCCTCGGCTTCATGATGGCGGACACCGCCATCGCGGCGTCTGCCGAACTCGCCGCCAAGGACGGCGCCTTCCCCAAGTGCAACATCGAGGAGCTGATGGCCTCGCCCTACTTCCAGGAGAACACCACCGAGGAGACCCGCGAGCTCGTGAAGAAGTACGGGCTGCGCAACTCCCAGCTGCTCACCATCGCCCCCACCGGCTCGATCTCCACCATGCTGGGGATCTCCGGCGGCATCGAGCCCATCTACGCCACCCACTTCGAGCGGAGGACCACCTCCCTCACCGACCACGACGTGACCTACACCGTCTACCCCGCGGTCGTCAAGGAGTACATGGACGCCCACGGCCTCAAGGACGACACCCAGCTGCCGCCCTGGTTCGTCACCGCCCAGAACCTCGACTACAAGCAGCGGCTCAACCAGCAGGGGACCTGGCAGATGCACATCGACGCCTCCATCTCCTCCACCGTCAACCTCCCGCACGACTTCCCCGAGGAGGACGTCTACGGCCTCTACATGTACGCCTGGCAGATCGGCTGCAAGGGCGTCACCGTCTTCCGCGACGGCTGCAAGAGGCTCGGCATCCTGACCCCCAAGGAGAAGGAGGCCAAGAAGAAGGAGCAGGAGGCCCGCAAGGAGGAGGCCGTCGAGAAGAACACCGCCAAGAACCGCGGCGTGGTCAAGACCGTCGGCGACAACGTCATCGGCAAGAAGAGGAAGCTGATGACCGGCTGCGGCAGCCTGCACTGCACCGCCTTCTTCGACCCCAAGACCGGCGAGCTCATGGAGGTCTACCTGAACAAGGGATCCACCGGCGGCTGCAACAACTTCATGATCGGCCTCTCGAGGATGATCTCCCTGGCGGCCCGCAGCGGCTGCAGCGTGGGCGACATCGTCGACCAGCTCAAGTCCTGCGGCTCCTGCCCGTCGTACGTGGTGCGCACCTTCACCAAGAAGGACACCAGCAAGGGCTCCTGCTGCCCGATGGCGGTCGGCTGGGCGCTGACCGACATGTACGAGGAGATGCAGAGGCAGGTCAAGACCTCGTCCCTGGTCGCCCCGGCGGCCGAGCCCAAGGTCAAGAAGAAGATCCTCAACCCCTGCCCCAAGTGCGGGGACGAGCTCTCCTTCCAGGGCGGCTGCAACATCTGCAAGTCGTGCGGCTGGACCAAGTGCGACTGAAGAAACCCTTCAGGGCGGGGGAGACCCCCGCCCCTCATTTTGTATTGATTTCAGAGCTGGACGCTCATCGAGAGCAGGAACACTATCGCCGAGATCGGCAGGAACATCGAGATCCTCCTCGCCACCGTCTCGGGGCGGGAATCCCCTTCGAGGAACGAGTTGAGCGCGGCGATCAGCACGCAGAGCTCCGCAAGATAGAGCACGAGCACCGATGACGTCCCCGAGAAGTCCGCCCCCGAGAGGAAGGACACCGGAGCCAGCATTGCAACTGAGAGGCCGAGCACCATGGGCGCGAAGAAGGCGGCGGTGGCGGACATGGTGTCCGTGATGCTCCTCAGATCGGAGCGGATGCTGTTCCTTACCGACCGCTGGTCCTTCATCTGCCTCCCTATTGATACCGCCAATCTGCCCGCGTCGCGGAGGTCCTTGGAGGCTGCCCGGCAGATCGAACGGAACGCTTCCGCCGCCGTCAATGATATCGGGGACAGGGCGCGCATGATTGCCCCCTCGGTGTCCCCGCGGCAGATTGCCCATTCCCGGCGGAGCGATTCCGCCGCCTCCCTGCACTGCTCTCTTGCGTTGAGAGCACCTAAGACCGCGTCCTCGAACCCCTCGCCGGAGATGAGGCGGTTGCCCGCGTCGAAGACCGCGTCCTCGAGCCCTGCCGCGCATCTCTTGCGGGCAGTCTCCCGCATATGCGCGGGGAGCACGCAGGCGTAGGATATCGCGCCCCCGATGGCGCACGCGATACATCCCGCGATGTCCGCCGAGATCCCCGCATAGGACAGCAGGAGGAACAGCAGCGGGACCGAGAGCAGGGGCAGGAACACTTTGAGGTCAGCCCTCTTTTGATCGGGCGGCAGGAAGGGGTTGCGGTGCTTGATCCCGAGGACCACGGCGGCCACCGCGGCGGGGATGATGACTATCGTGAAAACGGATATCTGGGTCATGCTCAGCGGGGACGACCCGAAGAGCCCTCCGATGCTCAGCATGGGGACGATCGACATGAGCACCATGGGGATCATGATGCCCAGCGCGAAGACGGCCATGCAGGGGGCGCTGAGCGAGGCGCTGAACGCCTTCCCGGTCTCCCTCAGCCCCGTTAGGGCGATCTCCGTGGCGTCGCGCAGGTTGCGGTCCCTTTCCTCCCGGTCGCGGGCCTCGGAGGCGGAGACCGCCATGTGCATCGCCATCGAGTAGGAGGAGGCGGAATCGGGGAGCTCCGACATCTCGGCCAGCAGGGCGGCCCTGATGTCCGGCGCGGCCCGGGTGTCCGCACGGTCCACCACCTTCCCGAAGATCCCCCTGGACAGCGGAGGCCCCGAGGCCGCCACCTCGCGGACGGCGGTGTCCAGGGAGCCCCCGCCGGAGATCGGCGTGGACATGATCCCGATGACCCGCGGCGATTCATTGAGGAGCTTGGGGACGTTCTCGGAAGAAACGAGGGGCTTCTCCTTCGGGGCCTTCCTCGCGAACAGTTTGGAGAACCGATCATTGGCTTCGGCGGTCTCGCTCATCCGCCGTTCCCCCGTCCTTCCCGGTCTCGTCGGCGACCCTGCTCCGGAACGAGGCGAGGATGTCCTCGGGCCTCCTCCCGGACATACGTGCCAGATGCTCGTTCGCGGCGCTGATCCACTCGGGGCTGAAGAACTCGTCCCCGTACTTCCCGCCCATCATCGCGAGGTACCCGCGGAGCATCGCGCGGGCGCGGATCTCGTCCCGCGCCTCCTGCTCCGTCATGGTCGCGGAAGCTAACGCCCTCCTCATCACCGGCACCGAGAAGTCGAGGCGGTTGCCGGAGAGGTCGGCGAACTCCCCCACGCGGTCGGTGGTGGCGGCCACCTCGCTGACCCTCCGTGACTGCGCTCCCGTCCGCCGGTCGCGGAAGGAGCCCACGGTGACCAGCACGTCGGTGGCCATGAACGCCTCGGGGGCGATGCCCATGTCGTGCACCACGCGCTCGTAGACCGTCCGCGCGCTGTCCCCGTGGATGGTCCCCATGATGGAGCTCCCGGCGCGCCCGGTGCGCATGCTCTGGTACAGCGTCTTCGCCTCCTCGCCGCGGACCTCCCCGAGGATGATGGCGGACTCTCCCAGACGAAGGGAAACCCTCAACGCCTCGTTGGCGCGCGAGAGGCTGTCGCCGTCCATGCGGTCGTCCACCAGCATCGACTGCACCTTGTACCCCATCTTCCGCATCTTCTCGCCCGGCAGCTCAATGGTGTCCTCGATGGTGAGGATCCTCTGGGACAGCGGGAACTCGAACATCAGGGCGGAGAGCAGGGAGCTCTTCCCGGCCCCCCTCGCCCCGCAGATCATGAAGGTTGCGCGGTTCTGCACCAGGAACGACAATAATCCCGCCGTGGCGGCGTCCATGGTGCCGTTGGAAATCAGGCGCGTGAGCGTCCAGGGGTCGGAGGAGTGCTTCCTGATGGCCACGGCGTCCCCGTTGGGGCTCATGGGGTACCCGACCACGGTGGCCCTGGCCTCCTGCGCCTTCATGTCCGTCTCGAGAACAGGTGATGATTCGCAGAAGGGGAGCCCGGACTCCCGCTTGAGGACGTTGATGAGGTTGTCCACCTCCCTCCTGTCAACTATCAGGTTGGTCCGGCAGCGCACGTGGGTGTTCCCGCCGTTGAGCCCGCGCATGGTCACGTGGATCCTGTTCCGGTCGCAGGGGGCGTCGATGTAGATGTCCTCCAGCTTGGGGTCGGCGAGCAGGATGTCGAACACCCCGAGGCCGACGGAATAGCGGTAGACGATGTCGCTCATCTTCTCCATCTGGGTCTCCATCGCCGCGACGTTCCCGCCGCAGGAGAGGAGGATGGTGTCGGAGTAGGGCTCGAGGGCCTCGCGGGCAAGGCCGGTGACGTAGCCGCGGTCGGTGCGCCCTCCCCTTTCGCGGAACTCGGAACGGACCGTTTGGATCGCATCCTCGATGATTGCGTTCACCGAATCGGTGTTGGTGTACTCGGCGGGCGTGAGGTTGTACTCCATCTCCCCGTCCGACGCGGTGCCGATGACGACCCTCCCGTTCGGGGTGTCGTACTCCGCGACCTTGTCCAATTCCCCGATGCTCCCGATGAGCCAGCAGTCGGCGTACGAGGGCTTGGTGAGGACGTTCCCGGAGACGATTTTGCGGAAGTCCTCCATGAAGGTGCTCTTGGAGATCATCGAGGGGGCGCGGGGCACGTTGTTGCCCCCGCCGAGGTAGGGATGGGCCGACTGGGGCTCCTCCTCCGGGAGCGCCGAGGAGGTGGCGAGGGTCTTGCTGATCCATCCGGAGATCAATTCCCGTCCCTCCTGCCGGAGGCCAGACGGGCGGCCTTCGCCTTGACCTTCCGCATGCTGCCGTCCGCCATCAATAAGGCGGAGCGGGTGCGCTGGAGGCAGGTGGCGCACTCCGGGCCGTCGTCGCTGGCGCTGTACAGCCGGTCGCAGGCGGAGGCGAACGAGGGGTCCGGGAAGTCCGCCCACGCGTCGCCGATGATCCGCGCCGGGGAGCGGGGGCAGGAGGCGCACCGCTTCCCGCCGCCGTTCGGTACGTTGACCATCTTCAGCTGTGCCAGATTGCAGAGTATCTCGGCCGCGGGGCCGTGGATCTCGGTGTCCTTCCCGCCCTCCAGCCATATCCTCTCGGCAGCGCCTTCGGAGGATATCGCCGAGGCGATGCAGCGGACGCAGGCGGGGGAGCCCGCGTCCGGGAACTGGTCGCACCCTCTGCATCTTATCTTCAGGATCCCGCAGGGGTCGTACACCGCCGTCCCCGGGACCTCCCCGCCGTCCTTCTTCCTCGCTAGCAATGACTTGGGCACCGGCCGCTTGGCCTTCTGAGCAGATCTCATGGTGGATCGGACTCACGGGGGGTTTAAAACAGGGTGATACTGCAGTCAGCGCTAGTCAGGGGGCGCGACCGTGTTTATTTATAAACGCCCGCCGTGGGGAGAGGCATGGAGATACTGTCGCCCGCCGGCTCGCCGGAGGGGCTCGTCGCCGCCGTGAAGGGCGGATGCGACGCCGTCTACCTGGGCGGCAAATCGTTCGGCGCCC
Source organism: Methanomethylophilus sp. (assembly GCA_050944195.1). GTDB lineage: Archaea > Thermoplasmatota > Thermoplasmata > Methanomassiliicoccales > Methanomethylophilaceae > Methanomethylophilus. The sequence goes on from JBMNQO010000020.1 coordinate 12,271, forward strand.
GGGCCTTCTCGGCCAACTTCACCGACCCTGCGCTGGAGGGCGCGGTCGGGTACTGCCACGACCACGGCGTGAAGGCGTACGTCACCGTCAACACCCTGGTCAAGGACTCCGAGATGGATGATGCTGTCTCTTTCGTGCGCTTCCTCGCAGACATCGGCGCGGACGGAGTCCTCATCCAGGACCTGGGGCTGCTGAAGTCCCTGCATGCGGTCGACATCCCCAAGCACGCCTCCACGCAGATGGGCATCTGCTCCCGCCGGGGACTCCAGTGGTGCGCCGAGAACGGATTGTCCCGTGCCGTCCTGAACAGGGAATTGACGTTCGAGGAGCTCAAGGACATCGTCCGCGACTCCCCCGTGGAGACCGAGGTCTTCGTGCAGGGGGCGCTCTGCTACTGCCTCTCGGGAGGATGCCTGTTCTCCTCCCTGGTCGGGGGCAGGAGCGGCAACCGGGGGCAGTGCGCCCAGCCCTGCCGCAAGAAGTACAAAATGGACGGGGAGACATCCTACCGCCTGAGCCCCGCCGACCTCTACGGGGTGGAGTGGCTGAAGAAGCTGGAGGAGATCGGCATCACCTCCGCCAAGATCGAAGGGAGGATGAGAAGCCAGGCGTACGCTTACCTTGCAACGAAAGTGTATTCCTCCGCGAACAAGGGCATCCCCTACGACGAGTGGAAGGAGGACGACGAGCTCCTCAAGACCGTCTTCAACCGCGGCTACTGCGACGGGTACCTGAACGGGGTGGTGAGCCCGGTGCAGGGGAAGTACGCCGACAACCGCGGGTTCTACCTCGGGAAGGCGACCTTCCGGAAGCGGAAGTTCAGCACCGACGAGCTGGACTATCCCGTCAATGTGAGGGACGGGATCTCCCTCTACCAGGGGGACCAGAAGATCGGCGGGTTCAAGCTCACCTCGGTGGGGAGGGCGGCCTCGCCGTTCGCGATACCGGACGGCACCTACGACGTCTACCGCACCTACGACCCCCGCCTCGACGAGATCAAGAACATGGTGGGGCAGGCGCCCGACTTCGACGGGAGCACCAAGCGGAAGCCCGTGCACGTCCCCTATAACGAAGTCGAGAGGAAGAAGGTGGACCTCCCGGAGATGTCGTTCTACGTCAGCTCCGTGCGGAACCTCAACGCCGTGCTGCAGTACGCCGACCGGATCTACTTCGACAACCCCGCCTCGCTCGAGGAGGCGAAGGCCGCCTGCCGCCGGTACGACGTTGAATGTGTTGAAGTAGCTCCGCGCTTCGACCCCCTCTGGATGCCACACGGCGGGCCGTACATGGCGAACACCCCGGGGCAGGTCTTCCCGTCGGACGAGCACGTCTACGCGAGCTACTTCATGAACGTCTTCAACTCCCACGTGAAGATGCCCTTCTGGCAGACCACGCTCTCCGTGGAGCTCTCCGACCACGAGATCGAGGACATCGCCAATCACACCCCCGGCCGCCTCGAGGTGATGGTGTTCGGGAGGACCGAGCTCATGTGCACCCGCGACCCCGGGCTGAAGACCGGCATCATGGAGGATGAGAAGGGCTACCGCTTCCCGGTCTACCGCGACGCCTACGGCCTCGCCCACATCCTCAACTCCTCTGACCTCATGCTCCTTCCCTACCTGAAGCAGCTGGGCTCCTTCGGGATCGAGTCCGTGGGGATCGACGTGCGGAAGCGCCCCGAGAGGATCGCGGCGGCGGTGGCGAAAGCATTTGCGGAAGACAACGTCGCCGCCAAGAAGGACCTCGCCGACCTCTGCGGCGGGATCAACTACGGCGCCTACCTGCGCGGAACCGACTGATTAGCGCTGACTGCAGTATCATCCCTTTTTATCCCCCGCCGTCGAACCGTCCCGCATGATACGCGACAGGAAGGGGGACATCGGCTTCATGGAGGCCATGGCCTCGGCGATGGCCGTGTGCATCGTCATGGCCGCCTTCACGGCCTTCTGCGCCGCCGAATTGACGGCGGACTCCGGGGCGGAGGAGAGGCCGGAGTTCGATTGGCCGGCGGGCGGGGAGGATGAGGAAGGGACGTCCTCCGCATTGTACGAGAGCGCAATGACCCAGATGCGGGACAGCGGATGGAACGGAGTGAGGATCGAAGGCCCCGACGGGACGTGTATTGAGATCGGCGAAGAGGAGGGCGACCTGTGCCGGTGCACGGGGATCATGCGGGTCTGCCCCTCGGCGGGGGAGACCGTGCCGACAATCTAGGAGGCGTATATTTGGTTCTGAGGGATAAGCACGGGTTCACCGGCATCGCCGACGCCATGTTCTTCATCGTCATCATCGGCATCGCCTCGTCTGCATTGGCGGGGTACATAGCGGACGATCAATCGCCGAATACCGATGACCCATCGGAGTTCGCCGATACGGTGTTCACAGGAAGAATCAGCGGGGAGGAGTTCGGGTATGATGAGATATCCAGGACCGAGGACGTCGCCACCTACACCGCCGCCTCCTTATTGATGGAAGACGGCGTCGCAGAAGGATACCTAGAACCGTTGATAGACGGCATGTACGGGGACCCCGGGAGATACTGCATGACGGTGTCCTGCGGGGACTGCTCGCTGACGCTGGGAGGCTTCCCGGAGGAGCCCACGGCATCCTACGAACAGACCTATCCCACGCCCTACGGGGACCTCGAAGTGCTGATAGAACTGGCGTGAGAACTGGAAAACGCTTATCCTAAACAATCGATACGGGCACCGTGCCTTACGCAGAGAACGGGAACACGAGGATCCATTACGAGACCGAGGGGTCGGGAAGGCCCCTGGTGCTGGTCACCGGCCTGGCCGGGGACTACAGCTACTGGGTCAAGACCGTCCCGTTCCTGAAGGACAGCTTCGAGGTCGTCACCATGGACAACCGCGGGGTCGGGACCACCACCTACAGCGGGAAGTTCACCATCGCCGACATGGCGGAGGATGTGGTCGCCGTCATGGACGACGCGGGGATCGGCCGCGCCGACCTCCTCGGCTGGTCGATGGGCTCGCACATCTCGCTGCGGGCGGCCGCTGGCCACCCCGGGCGCTTCTCCACCCTCACCCTGGTCGGCTGCTACCTGCACCGGCCGGCGAGGGCCGCCTACATCCTCGATTATCTGGCGAAGGGATACGAGGACGGGAGCATCGATGCCGGCACCCTGAGCCGGGTGCTGAACGTCCTCCTGCACACCTCCTCGTTCTTCGAGAAGGCCGAGCGGGACGGGCGGAAGGTCCGCGAGATGAAGGCGCCGGACCCGCAGGGCTTCATGTACCAGATGCACGCGGTCGACGGCTACGATGCCGCCGCCGACGCCGCTTCGCTGAAGCTGCCGACGCTCTCGGTGCACGGGCTCGAGGACATCATGACCGAGCCGAAGGCGGGCGACGAGGTCGCCGCAGCGATAAAGGACTGCGCCGTCCTGAGGATCCCCGGCGAGGGGCACATCATCCGCCCCGAGAATTACATACCCAGGGTGAAGGACTTCATCCTCGCTCACCGGCGCTGAGCGAGGCGTTCCGCGCGGGCCTTGCGTCCTTCCGCGATCTTTTCCTGAATGGTGTTCTTGATATCCTTGGTGCACGGCCACGAGTCGTCCATGTAATCGATCATCTGCATGATGTCGGCGTCCTCGTTGGTCAATGCGAGGTAAACGCGGCTCATGAACATCGAGACCGCGTAAGGGAACTCGTCGCAGATCTCCGGGCGGTCCGCCCAGATGGTGCACTTATTGTCCTTGCCGAGGAAGCGGCAGGGGGCGTTCTTCCCCTTCTTCAGGAGGATCTCCCCGTCGGCGGTCTGGTAGACCACCTGGGTCATGAAGGTGTAGAGGTCGATGCCGGCCGCGGTGGAGATCCTGTCGACCTCCTCGGGGCGGATGATGATGTTGGGCTGGTGGCAGCACTTCCCGCACATCTCGCAGGGGAACTCCTCCTTGTACTCCATGCAGATGCCGTAGGCCTGGTCGAGGTCCTCCCTCATCTCGGGGGAGATCTCCGCCAGGCCCCTCAGGTCGTACTTCCCGCGGTACAGGACCATCGGCTCATCCCACGAGGTCGATCCAGCCGG
>JBMNQO010000021.1:0-15488 GCA_050944195.1 Methanomethylophilus sp.
TCGTCGATCCTGAGGATCATGTTGGCGGCCTCAGTGGCAGAGCTGACCGCCTGGGTCTTGACCCTGAGGGGCTCGACGACGTTCTTCTTCTTCATGTCGGCGGGCTCGCCGGTGTCGAGGTCGATGCCGTAGACAGCGCCGTCCTTCTTGTTCTCGTGGGCGGACTTCAGCTTGATGATGACATCGATGGGGTCCAGGCCCGCGTTCTCGGCCAGGGTCCAGGGGATGATCTCCATGGCCTTGGCGAACTTCTCGATGGCGAGCTGCTCCCTGCCGCCGACGGAGGCGGCGTACTTCTGGAGCCTGATGCCGAGCTCGATCTCGGGAGCCCCGGCGCCCGCGACGACCTTGCCGTCCTCGAGGGTGATGCCGACGGTCCTGATGGCGTCCTCGAGCGCGCGCTCGACCTCCTCAATGACGTGCTCGGTCCCGCCCTTCACCATGATGGTGACGGCCTTGGGGTCCTTGCAGCCGGTGATGAACGACATGCCGTCCTCGCCGATCTTCTTCTCCTCGACCTGCTCCGCAGTTCCGAGGTCCTTGGCGGTGAGCTCGTCGACGGCGCCGCAGATGTTGGCGCCGGTGGCCTTGGCGATGGCCTCCAGGTCGGACTCCTTGAGCCTCCTGTAGCCCATGATGCCGTATTTCGCGAGGTAGTGCTGGACCAGCTCGTCCATGGCCTTGGAGGTGTAGACGACGGTGGCGCCGACCTCCTTGATGTGGTCGGCCATGGCCTTCATGCCGGCCTCCTCCTCGGCGAGGAAGTCGTTCATCTTGTTGGGGTCGGTGATCTGGATCTGCGCGTCGATCTCGGTCTTCTTGACCTCGAGCCCGCAGTTGAAAAGGGCGATCTTGGCGTTCTTAGCGATCTTCGGCATCCTCGAGTGGACGAGCTCCTTGTCGATCACGACGCCCTGCACCAGGTAGGTGTCGGAGATGACGCCGCCCACCTTCTTGGTGATGCGGATGTTCTTGGTGTCGACGCGGCCGTCCTTGTCGGCCACGTACTTGGCGGCCTGGACGACGATGTCGGAGAGGTGCTGCTTGTCGGACTCGTCCCCGATGTCCTTCCCGGTCAGGGAGGTGTCGGCGACGGTCTTGAGCATCTTGTCGTTCTTGGCATCGATGGCGATGTCGTTGAGGATCTTGGCGGCCTGCGCGGCGGCCATGTTGTAACCGTTGGTGATGACGGTGGGGTGGACGTTGGAGTTGATGAGCTCCTCGGACTGCTTCAGAAGCTCCCCGGCGAGGACCACAGAGGTGGTGGTGCCGTCTCCGCACTCGGTGTCCTGGGTCTTCGCGACCTCGACGAGCATCTTGGCGGCGGGGTGCTGGACGTCGAGCTCTTTCAGGATGGTGACGCCGTCGTTGGTGATGACGACGTCGCCGATGGTGTTGACGAGCATCTTGTCCATTCCCTTGGGTCCGAGGGTGGACCTCACAGAATCGGCTACTGCCTTGGCGGCGTCGATGTTGTTGAACTGCGCCTCCTTGTCTTTCCTGCGCTGGGTTCCTTCTTTCAGTACGATGATTGGCTGGTTGCTGTTTCCGTACATGTGAACTCTCCGTTTGCTGGGTTAGGGTTATTTTATTCTTCTATAAAAAAGCATCTATGTAACCCTCGGTTACAAACCGTCAGAAGCGCCTGGTCTGGGTGCTCGGGAAGGCATCCTGCACCTCGAGGCCGTTCTCCGAGAGGATGTAGGCGATCTCCGACTGCGCCTTGCGGGAGCCTGTTACTCCCATCTTCTTAAGGCGGGCGGAGAGCTCGGGGCGGAGGTTGAGGCGGTCGATGACCGCGCGCTTCACTCCCGTGTTGATCACTGCCTCGCAGAACTCCCTCTCCTGCCCCTCGAGGCGGTTCGTGACGGGGCCGATGAGCGCGTAGACGTCGATGCCCGCGGCAGCGAGTTCCTTCATTGCATTCAGGCGTCTCTCGGGCAGGGGAGCGCCCGGCTCGAGCATCTTGGAGCCCTTCTCGTCAAGGCCGGTGACGGTGACCCCGACCTCCCCGCGCATATGCTTCAATAGTTCTATATCGCGCAGGATGAGGTCGGACTTCGTGTGCAGGTGGATCCTGAAGTTCCTGTTCTTCAGGATCTCCAGGCACTTCCTGGTCAGCATGAAGCGGGCCTCCGCCCCCTGGTAGGGGTCGGTGACCGTCCCGATGCCGACCGTGCCCGTCAATCCCGGAAGCTCGGCCACGAGGCGGTCGGCGATGTTCACCCTGACCTTCACGATGCGCCACTGCTCCCAGGGCGTGTGGGTGACCTCCGGCGCGTAGCAGTAGATGCACCCGTGCTCGCAGCCGCCGTAGGGGTTGAGGGCGTAATCGATGCCCGGGAGGCCCGAAGGGTGGAGGGCGCGGCGGCACTGCACGGATTCGTAGGGGCCGTCCCAGAGGTCGGCCTTCTCGAACTCGTCGAGCCTGGTGTCGCGGTCCTCTACGGTGAACCAGTCGGTCATTTTCCTCAGGCGGTTAACGGCCTCCGTTTTAGTTGTATTTTTCTTCCGCCCGGACGGCCGGCGGGGAGAATACCCAGACAGTTTGTATCATGTTCATAATAAACGCCTGCGCGGACGCGCATTTAATACGGCGGGCGTCCATCGCACCTGCATATGTTCGAAGACGGCAAGTTATGGATCGCGCAGAGCGGGGAGAAAAAGGTGTACCTCTACCCCGCCATGGCCAACCGCCACGGCCTCATCACCGGCGCCAGCGGGACCGGGAAGACGGTCACCCTGCGCGTCCTCGCCGAGGGCTTCAGCGCCGCCGGGGTGCCGGTGCTGCTGACCGACATCAAGGGGGACATGGGGAGGATCGGCGAGCCGGGCGACGCCTCCAAGATGGGCCCGCGGGCGCAGAAATTCGGGATGGAGTACGTCCCGGAGGGCTTCCCGGCCCGTTTCTGGGACGTCTTCGGCGAGAACGGGACCCCGGTCCGCGCCACCGTCGAGGACATGGGGGCCCCGCTGGTCTCCCGCCTGCTCGGGCTCTCCGAGGTGCAGGCCGACATCGTAACCATCGCCTTCTCGATCGCCCGCGACAGGAAATGGAAGCTGGTGACCCTCCGCGACCTGCGGGAGCTGCTCGGCTACATGGGCGACCACCGCGCCGAGCTCGCGGACGAGTACGGGACCATGTCGAAGCAGAGCGTCGGCGCGGTGCAGCGCTCCCTCCGCGCCCTCGACGAGCAGGGCGGCTCCGCGCTCTTCGGGCAGCCCGCCATGGAGCTGAAGGACTGGATGCGCTGCGCCGACGACGGGCGCGGGTACATCAACGTCCTCAACTCGCAGAAGCTCTCCGCCTCCCCCGACCTCTACGCCACCTTCATGATCTGGCTGATGGACAAGCTCTACAAGGAGATGCCCGAGGCGGGGGACGCCGGGAAGCCTAAGATGGTGTTCTTCATCGACGAGGCGCACATGCTCTTCGCGGATGCCCCCAAGGCCCTCACCGACACCGTCACCCAGACGGTGAAGCTGATCCGCTCCCGGGGCATCGGGATCTACTTCGTCACGCAGAGCCCCTCGGACATCCCCGACAGCGTGCTCGCCCAGCTGAGCAACCGGGTGCAGCACGCCCTCCGGGCCTACACCCCGGCCGAGCAGAAATCGGTCAAAGCGGCCGCCTCCGCCTTCCGCCCCAACCCCGCCTTCGATACGGAAGAGGTCATCACGCAGCTCGGGGTGGGCGAGGCCCTGGTCTCCTGCCTCGATGCAAGCGGCACCCCGCAGGTGGTGGAGCGGGCGTTCATCCTCCCGCCGCAGAGCATGCTCGGGGCGCAGACCCCGGAGGGCTACGAGAAGGCGATCTCCGAATCCCCCTACGAGGAGAAGTACCGCGAGGCCGAGGACGGCGAGACCGCCGAGGACAAGGTCGGGGAGATCGAGGCCGCCGAGAAGGAGGAGAAGGAGAAGGAAGAGGCCGAGAAGGCCAAGGCGAAGGAGAAGAAGGAGAAGAGCAAAAAGTCCTCCAAGAAGTCCAATGATATCGGCAAGAGGGCGGTCGGGAACGCCGTCTCCTCCTTCGCGAGCTCGGTCGGCCGCTTCGCCGCCAAATCGCTCTTCGGGAAGAAGAAATGAGAGGACCTGGCACAATCACCGGACGGTTCAGTTCTCGCCGAGGTTCGTCTGCGACTTCCCGTAGTAGTCCTCGATCCTCCGCTGCCTCAGGAAATCGGTGAGGACGTCGGAGTTCCTGATCCACGTCCTCCGCGGGATGTCCATCACCGAGCAGAGGTAGCCGAGGGCGCCGTCGAGGCTGTCGAAGCGGTGCGGCTCCTGCTTGAGGGCCATGCGCACGTTCTCGCGCACGTTCCACACGCCGACCGGCATCACGTAGCCGGGATGGGCCTCGCGGCAGATGACCGCCCCGGCGGTCCTGTGCTCCCTTTCCAGCAGCTCGTTGACGGCCATCCGCGAGGCGTAGTAGCAGCCGCCGATGTGGGCGTACTCCCAGCGGCTGTCGAAGAACTCCGAGTCGTGGATGATCTCCACCCCCTTCCCGAAGGAGTCGGTGTCGCCGATGCCCGAGGGGACCGAGGAGGTGGACGGGTTCCAGGCGGTGTCCGGGTACCACGCCTCGATGAGCTCGAAACGCCAGGTGGTGGGGAGCATGATGACGCACCAGCGGTTGTCCAGCTGCTCGAAATGATAGACCCTGAAATCGTCGATGGTCGGGTACCAGCGGGTGCGCGAGAGGTAGTCCTTGCCGATGATGTCGTCCACCGCCGTGATGCTCCAGCGGGTGGGGACGAAGCGGCGGTTCTTCTGGACGCCCAGGGTCCCCGCGGAGAAGGCCTTCTGGATCTCCGAGATGAGGGTGCCGTTGTAATAGGCGTCGAGGACCGCCGACTTGGCGTTCTCGTCGGTGTCGTAGTAGCCCTTCTCCAGATTATGCTCCCATTTCCCGTTGGACTTCGTGAAGCCCTCCATCCTCGCCGAGGGGCCGAAGGGCTGGATCTCGTCGTCGAGGACGATCCTCCCGTGGGGGCGCTCCTTGAATTTGGCTTCTACTGAGACCGGGTCCTTGGTGAGCGAGAGGTCCTGGACGGTCTCGACCATCTTCCCCCACTTGGTCTGGTCCCGGGCGTCGATGGTGTACTTCCCGCGCACCAGCCCGTCCCGCATGGTCACCACGTCGTCGATGGACTTCCCCATCCACATCTCCGGGGTGTCCATGATCTTGGTGTCCCCGAACTCGCCGGGGAGGAGGGGGCCGATGGCCACCTTCGGGTAGCCGTAGCGGCCGATGAAGACGCCCGGCGGGCTGCTGCCGGCCAGATCCTTCATGTCGGTGATGGGGCGGGACTTCTGGCGGGTGTAGAACTTGATCATCAGCGGGCAGCGGGCCTTCCCGCACAGCATGTGCGCTCCCTTGCAGATCACGCACAGCCCGGACTTGACGGAGGACGCTCCGTCCTCCTTCACCATGTCATCGAAAGTGCCCGCCATCTCAACCGACGTGAATAGCGAAGCGACGATAAACCGCTTTGCAAGGAACCATAAAATTGAGGGTAAAAGAGCTAAGCCCGGGACAACCTGGCTTTCGCCAAGTGCAAGGGGGTCGTCCCGAACTTATGATTTGACATGCATTTTCTGATATTTTAACCCCGTTCAAGGAAACGGCGGAAATCCAGCAACTCGCGGAAGAATCGGCATCCCGCGGGAAACGCGGTTTTGACAGAAAAGATGAATGAACTCACTGGACCTGCTTGATGTCCACGATGCGCAGCTTACGCCCGAAGACGTTGGAGAACTCGTCCTTGATGGTCTTCAGCTTCCACAGCTGCATGCTGATGTCCTTGGAGTACATGATGCGCATGACCACGCTCCCCCCGACGGCGGACATCTCGATGCTGTCCACGGAGGCGTCGCGGCTGCGGTCCAGGATGTCCGCGATCTTGAGGATGAGGGCGCACTCGCGGAGCGGGGCGACCTCGTCCTTCTCGAGGTCGGAGAAGTACTTCGAGGAAGGCCCGGGGACGGTGCCGTGGTGGAACCTGGCCATGAGCGCCATCAGCTCCAGTTCGCGGTCGTCGAAGCCTGGAAGATAGGAGTTCCTGATGATGGTGTACGAATGGATCGCGTGGCGCTCGTAGCTGATGAACTCCCCGACGTCGTGGAGCTCGGCGGCGTAGCCGAGGAGCTCCCTCATGTGGTCGTCGCGGATGATGACCGCGGCGTCGGCCAGCTGGTCGTAGATGTCGAGGGCGTACTTGCGCACGGTGTCGGTGTGGCGGCGGTCGCTCCCGCAGCGGGAGACCAGGCCGATGACCGAGGACCAGCGCAGGTCGAACTGCGACTGCCCGTGCTCCATCAGGTAATCGGTGCGCATGCCCTCGCGCATGCCGTTGGAGGAGACCTCCATGCGGTCGATGCCGTAGAGGAACATGAGCTCCTCCACCACCGCCCCGCCGGCCACGATGATGTCCGCCCGGTTGGCGGTCATCTTGGGGATCTTCAGCCTCCCGTTCACGTCCCGGGAGCAGACGTCCTTCATGAGCGACGACAGCTCGTCGTAGGTGAACCAGGAGCCGTCCTTGTCGCCCCGGAGCGAGCCGCACATCTCCCCGATGGCCATGATCGTCCCGGAGGAGCCCACGGCGCGGTCGAAGCCCATCTCGCGGACCTTCCCGACGCTGCGGTAGGAGGCGGTGTCCACCATCCTCCGGAGGGCGTCGTACTGCCTCCCGGTGACCTTCCCCTTCTGCTCGATGCCCGAGCCGTAGGCCAGGCGCACCGCGCCCAGCGAGAGGGAGTCGAGGTAGACGTTCCCCTCGCCGTCGTCCAGGGAGATCTCGGTGCTCCCGCCGCCGACGTCGATGCAGAGGGTCCTCCCGCCGGCGTCGGGGCCCAATACCCCGAGGCGGATGAGGCGGGCCTCCTCCAGCCCGGGGATGACGTGGAGGTCGACCCCGACCTCCCGGAACGCCCGGATGAGGTCCTGACGGTTGGAGGCCTCCCTGGCCGCGCAGGTGGCCATGGCCTCGATCTCCTCGGCGCCGTAGCTCTTCGCCACTTTCACGAAGTTCTCGGCGACGATCTTGGTCTTCTGGATGGTCTCCGGGTCGATGGCGCCCTTCGAGTAGAGGCTCTGGCCGATGCGGACGGTCTCCTTGTCCTGGTAGACGGGGGTCCCGAGGGACTCCTCGTAGAAGCGGACCACCAGCATGTGCACCGAGTTGGTGCCCACGTCGATGAAGCCCACCGTCTTATCCGTGCCAGACACCCCTGTTCTCGAGGAACCACTGCTGGCACCTGATCTTCTTCTCCCCCGGCTTGGGCTTCCTCAGGACGTACGTCCCGTCCGGCTGCAATACCCTCGATTTCACGTTGTCCTCGAGGGTGGGCTTGAGGATGTTGTCGCGGATGAGGATCATCATCTCCTTGTCCAGGACCGGGAAGAGAATCTCCACGCGGGCGATGAGGTTCCTCGGCATCATGTCCGAGGAGCCCATGTACATCTTGGGGTCCCCGCCGTTGAGGAAGTAGTAGATCCTCTCGTGCTCCAGGAACCGGTCGACGATGCTGGTGACGGTGATGTTGTCCGACACCCCCTTGACGCCGGGGCGCAGGCAGCAGAGGCCGCGGATGTTGAGGTCGATCTTCACCCCCGCGACGGAGGCGCGGTAGAGCTCGGCGATGATGTCGGAGTCGATGAGGCCGTTGGCCTTCATGGCGATGTACGCCTTGCCGCCGGCCTTCTTGTTCTCCGCCTCGTTGCGGATCAGCTGGATGAGGGTCGACTTGAGGGTGAGGGGAGCGACCAGCAGGTGCTTGTACTCCCGCGGCCCGAAGTACCCGGTGAGGGCGTTGAAGAGCTCCCCGACGTCCTCTCCGATCTCCTGGTTGGCGGTGAAGAACGAGATGTCGGCGTACTGCTTGGCGGTGTTGGCGTTGTAGTTGCCGGAGCTCATGTGGGTGTAGCGGACCAGGTGGTCCTTCTCCAGCCGCACCACCTGCAGGAGCTTGGAGTGGACCTTCAGGTTCACGGGTCCGTAGACCACGTGGACGCCGATCTTCTCCAGCTCCCTCGCGAGGGCGATGTTGTTGACCTCGTCGAACTTGGCGCGCAGCTCCATCAGCACCGACACGGCCTTCCCCTTCTCCTTGGCCCGCATCAGCTGGCGGATGACCTCGGAGTTCTTCCCCAGGCGGTACAGGCAGATCTTGATGGACTGCACCGAGGGGTCGTCGGCGGACTCCCGCAGGAAGCGGATGACCGTCTCGAAGGTCTCGTAGGGGTGGAAGACGATCCAGTCCTTGTGGCGGATGACGTCGAACATGCTGGGGGCCTCGGCGATCTCCTGCGGGACGGAGCCCGTGAAGGGCTTGTACTTGAGCGACGGGATGTTGAGTCCGGCGATGTCCCAGAGGTCGGTGAACAGCATCCCTTTATCAGAGGCGCGGGTGACCTGCCCCTCGGTCAGCTTGAGGTTCTTGGCGAACACCGCGACCAGGTCGGAGGGCATGGACTCCTCGACGACCATCCTCACGGGGAAGCCGATGTCCCTCGAGTCGAGGGCGGTCTCGACCGCGCTCATGAGGTCGACCGCCTCGTCGACGGTGACCTTCACGTCCGCGTTCCTGGTGATCCTGAACTTGTAAGCGCCGAGAACTTCCAATCCGGGGAAGAGGGCGCCGATGTTGTCCTTGATGATGTTCTCCAGCAGCACGAACTGCTTGGTGCTCCCCTCGGAGGGGACCTTCACGAAGCGCGGCAGGATCCCGATGGGGACCTTCAGCCTCGCGAAGAGGATCTCGCCGTCCTCCTTGCGGAGCTTGGCGGCGATGTTGAGGGAGTTGTTGGAGATGAACGGGAAGGGGTGCGAGATGTCCAGCGCCAGCGGGGTGAGCAGCGGGTGCACCCTCTCGGCGTAGTAGTCGTCCACCCACATCTTCTGCTTGGAGCTGAGGGCGGACATCGAGAGGATGCTGATGCCCTCCTTGGCCAGCGGGCCCTCCAGCTTCGCCCAGGCGTCCTCGTAGCCGTCGATGAGCTTGGCCGCGCGGGCGTTGATGTCCCGGATGAGCTGGCTCTCGTCCTTGTAGGCGTCCGGGCCGATGTTGGTGAGGCCGTCGACCTCCGCTCCCAGCAGTCCCGGCATGCGGATCATGTAGAACTCGTCCATGTTGCCGTAGCAGATGGCGAGGAACTTGACGCGCTCGAGGAGGGGCACCTCGGGGTTGAGGGCCTCGTCGAGGCACCTCTTGTTGAACTCCAGCCAGGAGATCTCCCTGTTGATGTACAGGGAACTGTCGTAGAAGTCGATCTCCTTGGCGGGCTTCTTCTCCCTGGGCTTGGATTCCCTGGGCTTGGAGGATGCCTTGGCCATCTCAGACCTTCCTCACCTTGACCGACTGTCCGTGGGCGTGCAGGCCCTCCTCCTTGGAGAGGGTCATGATGGTGGGCGCCAGCGCCGCCAGGCCCTCCTTGGTGAGGGTCTGCACGGTCGAGGTCTTCCTGAACATCTGGACGGTGAGCCCGGAGCACATCGTCGCGTAGCCGCTGGTGGGGAGCACGTGGTTGGTCCCCGAGGCGTAGTCGCCGGCGGCGATGGGGGTGTAGGGCCCGACGAAGATCGAGCCGGCGTTCCTCACCTTGGAGAGCACGTCCATGGTGTCGCGCACCTCCAGGCAGAGGTGCTCGGGGGCGATGCCGTTCATGGTCTCGACGGCGAGGTCCATGTCCTTGCACACGATGTAGCCGGAGTTCTGCATCGCCTGGGCGATGATGTCCCGGCGGGGCTCCTTCTTGAGCTGCTCCATCATGCATTTCCAGACCTTGTCGGGGAGGGCCTTGTCGTCGGTGACCAGCACGAAGGCCGAGGAGGGCCCGTGCTCGCCCTGGGCCACCAGGTCGGAGGCCACGTACTCGGGGACGGCGGAGGAGTCGGCGAGCACCGCGGCCTCGCTGGGCCCGGCGGGGAAGTCGATGCCGACCTCGCCCTGCAGGAGGATCTTCGCCTCAGTGACGAAGCGGTTCCCGGGGCCGACGATCTTCTGCACCTTCTCGATGCTCTCCGTGCCGATAGCCATGGCGGCGATGGCCTGGGCCCCGCCGACCGTGTAGATCTCGTCGCAGCCCGCGATGTCGAGGGCGACCAGCACCACCGGCTTGACCGGCGCGGGGGTGCAGCAGACGACCTCGTCGACGCCCGCGGTCTTGGCGGCGACCACCGTCATGAGCGCGGTGCTGGGGTAGCTGGCGAGCCCGCCGGGGATGTAGCAGCCGACCCTCTCGAGGGGGGTGCTCTTGATCCCCAGCGTGATGCCGGGCTCGACCTCGGTCTGCCAGTAGTCGGGAGGGACCTGCAGGCGGTGGAAGCGCTCGATGTTGAAGGCGGCGTTCTCCAGCTCGTCGACGGTCTTCTGGTCGACCTTCTCGTAGGCCTCCTCGATCTGGGCGCGGGAGACCGCGAAGTTCCTGATCTTCTGCTTGTCGAACTTCTCGGTATACTCGCGCAGGGCCTTGTCCCCGTTCTCGCGGACGTTGCGGATGATCTCCTCTACCGTGTCCTTGACCTCGTCGGTCTTGGACATGCGGTTGGCGATCCAATACTCCTCGGAGATCTCCTTCCATTTCTCAGGTTCCTTCCACGCGGAACCTTTCGCTTTGGCCATGCCTGAGGCTATGCCCCCGGATTTAATATACTTGACCTTAAAGGCGCGCGAATGGAGGATCCGTGCTACCGGGTGGAGGATGGATGAATATATCCCATCCATCGCATGTGCCAGACATTGCAATTCCGCCAATGTCAATGATGACCTCGGGAGCGCTCCCGAGTCTATATACCGCATCCCGGAGAGCGTCCGGAAGGCCATTCCGCGCGCCCGTCCGGGCCCCCCTGCGTGAGACAAAGGATAATATGCAAACAAACAATCGAAGTGCCCGTGAAAGTCATCATCGTCGGTGCCGGCGACGTGGGCCTCGCCTCGGCCCAGGCGGCCAAGGAGGAGAACGACGTCCTCGTCATCGACAGGGACCCGGCCCGCGCGGAGAACGCGAAGAACACCCTCCAGGTATCGGTTCTGAGGGAGGACGGCAGCAATCCCAGGGTCATCAAGGAGGCCATCGAGAGGATGGACGCGGACATCATCATCGCGGCCGTGGCCGACGACGCGGTGTGCCTGTTCATCTGCATCGAGGCCAAGCGCGACAAGCCGGACATCCGCACGGTGGCCTGCGTCCGCAACCCCGATTTCATGAACGGGAACCCAGCGGCGGACGTCATCCTCTCCCCGACCGACATCGCGGCCGAGAAGATCATCCGCATGACCTACATGGAGAACGCGGTGGCCTTCAACAAGCTCAGCGGCGACCGCTGCATGACCACCTTCCGCATCGACAGCGGCATGAAGGCCGCCGGGAAGACCGTCATGGACACCGCCATGCCCGCCGGCTGCACCGTGATGGCGATCCACCGCGGGGACCGCGTCATCACCGACGTGGACACCGCCGAGCTGCGCCCCGGGGACCGCATCTGCGTGCTCGGGAACCTGGACTCCATGGACCAGCTCAACGAGGCCCTGGGGGTCACCAAGGAGGCCCGCGAGGTGGTGATCCTGGGAGCGGGCAACATGGCCATCCGGGTGGCCCGCGCCCTGCTCTCGATGGAGGAGAAGTTCTTCATCAAGATCATCGACTCGGACATCACCGCCTGCCGCAACGCCGCCAAGCTCCTGAAGGAGGCCATCGTGGTCAACGGGAACCCCGTCGACCCGGTCTTCCTCAAGTCGGAGAACGTGGACCGGGCGGACGTCCTGATCTCGGTCGACGACCGCGACGAGCGGAACCTGCTGGCGGGCCTGACCGCCCTCCGGTTCGGGATCAGCAAGATCATCTCCATCTACTCCCTCGAGGAGTACGACAGCATCTTCCGCTACGCTGGGATCGAGTCGGTGGTCGGGTTCCGGCGGGTCATCTCCAACGAGATCTACCGGGCCATGCGGGTGGTCCTCGAGGGCAAGGACACCGGCTACATCAAGATGGAGATGGCCGGGGATTACCTCCTGAGGATCAACATCACCCGCGACATGCCCATCTGCGGGATGTACGCGGGCGACGCCGTCTATCCGGAAGGGGTGAGGCTGGCCGCCCTGCTGCGGGGGGACCGGATGATCTTCCCGAAGCTCACCGAGGTGGTCAGCGCCGGCGACACCGCGGTGCTGTTCGTCCACAACCCGAACGCGCTGAAACTTTCGCGCCTGTTCGGCAACAAGGTCACGGAGCCGTGAAGATGTATTTCGGGCTGAGCAGGTACCAGCGGAGGATCAAGGTCCTGGAGAGGTGGGAGTCCGGGACCGTCAAGGTCCTCGGGATGATCGCCATCCTGCTGGGCATCGCCATGCTCGCGGTCGGGGTCTATGCGTGGATCATAGGCGACGACTCCACCGTCTTCCTCTTCCCCTGCCCGTTCGTCATCGCCGCCGGCCTCTTCATGTACCTCTTCTTCTCGAACGAGAAGTCGATGTCGCCGGCCTTGGGGATCCTCCTGATCACCGAGATCTGGCTGATGTCCTTCCTGATCATCGCCATCCCCTTCTGGCTGTCGGGGATGAGCGTTATAGATTCTCTGTTCGAGGCGGTCTCCGCCTTCACCACCACCGGCGCCACCATTTTGGACAAGCCCGAGGACGCCGACGGCTCCATCCTCATCTGGAGGGCCCTGGTGCAGTGGATGGGAGGTATCACCGTCGTCATCATCTACGTCGTCCTCCTGCCGATGCTGGGGGTCGCCGGCGCCGGCTTCTCCTCCAACGAGTTCGCCGGCTCCGACACCGGCGGCTACACCACCAAGATCGGGAAGAGCGCGATGAACTTCGTCAAGGTCTACGCCTCCCTGACGGTGGTGGAGATCGTCATCCTCATCATCCTCGGCGTCTCCCCCTTCAACTCCGTCTGCATCTCCTTCTCGGACATCCCCACCGGCGGCCTGCTGCCCACCAGCGACAGCATGGCCGGCTACAGCTTCGCGGTGCAGCTCACCACCATGGTCTTCATGTTCCTGGGGGCCACCAACTACTACCTCCTCTTCCACTCGCTGGTCAAGAAGAACCACCGCTCCATCCTGAAGAGCTCCGAGTTCCGGGCGATGCTGTACTGGTTCACCTTCTGCGCCCTCATCATCACCGCCATCATCGTCCTCTCCGACCGCACCGCCTACTCCTTCGACACCCTCGACAAGGTCGGCGAGTCCCTGTGGCACGCGGCCTACGCGGTGGTGGCGGCCGGCACCACCTCCGGGTTCGTCATCACCGACTACAGCGGCTGGCCGTCGGTCGCCATCCTGCTCCTGCTGGTCGTCGAGTTCATCGGCGGCATGTCGGGCTCGACCTCCGGCGGTATCAAGATCCACCGCATGCTGGCCCTCAAGTCCTACGTCATCGCGGGCATGAACAAGATCCTCCACCCCGGCGTGGTCGCCAACGTCCGCGTCGACGGGACCGACGTCAACCGCTCGGCGATGAACTCCGCCATCTCCACCGTCTTCCTCTTCATCATCGGGATCTTCGTGGGGCTGGCCGTGTTCCTGATCTTCGAGCAGGACGCCACCCTCAACGTCGCCTTCGGGACCGTCATCGGCGCCATCACCAACTCGGGGGTCTGCTCGAGCGTCGGCTTCGACACCTTCGCGAGCTACAGCTACCTCGGGGTCCCCGCCAAGGCCCTGATGTGCGTCCTCATGTGGCTGGGCAGGATGGAGATGGTCATGGCCGTCATCATGCTGACCAGGAACTTCTGGTCCGACGTCAGGCTCTCGGCCGACTTCCGGAGCCGCCTCAGGCACCAGCAGAAGATCGACAAGGCCTCCCGGTGGCACGGCGACAGGAAGAAGGAATGAGGGTTCCGTTCTGAGCGTCTGGCACATTGGTTCTGAGAGACGTACATAGTTGGTTCTCCCGAGTCCCTGCCGGGCGGTTTCCGCACCGTTTTGGAACGGGCCTTTAGGGCTCAGGGACAGAAGTCGAATCCAATGATCCTAACGGCATCCCCCATGCAGTGACGATCGGGATTGCGTGATGCCTCTCAATCCGATATCTGGCACATGTCAATATTGACGGCAGGTCCTTCAATTTAGGGCACGCAGCAAGGGGCCTAATTGACGGCGCGGAAAGAGGATTGCACCGCGCTTCTATTGAACTCGGAAGCAGCCGATCTTCGATGTTGAACTGCTTCTGAGAATCGATACGGAAAAGGTCCCCGGGGCAGGGCCCCGGGTAAGGTGTTTATCGCTTCCTCACTGCGAATTCTTGTACTGCCTCACCGAGGCGTAGACGGTGATCGAGGTGATGATGGCGATGAGGATGGCCAGCAGCGGGAACCAGCCGGAGATGCCGTCGTCCGTCACCGTGACGGTGACCTCCCTGATGACGCCGTCGCAGGTCAGGGCGAGGACCGTGGTGCCCTCCTCGTTGGCGGTCAGGGTGACCCCGTTGGTGCCGTAGGAGGAGACCGAGGCGATGCTGCTGTCGGTCACGCGGTAGTTCATGAGGAACTCCTCGGGCAGGATGTCCGCCAGGTCCTTGGACGAGCCCGCCTCGATCTCGACCGACGAGGGGACGTCGAAGTCGACCACGGTCAGGATGAAGGTGTAGTCCGTCTCGGCCGCCGTGACCGTGAACTCATAGGTGCCGGTCGCGGTCGCCTGGGCGGTCATGCCGGTGCCCGCGGAATCGATGGCGACCCACGACGGGTTCCCGCTGATTGTGAGGGTGCTCCCGTCGATCAGCGACGGGAAGGTGTACTGCGCCTCCAGCAGGATGGTGCGGGTGGCGGTCGTGCCGTCCACCGTGAAGCCGGGGATCGAGCCCGCGGTCACGGTGACCGTGACCTCGGAGAAGGCCGGCATGTAGGCGGAATCGGCGGAGACGATGGTGACGCTGTAGACGCCGACGGTCGCTCCCTCGTCGATGACGAAACTGAGGCCGTCGGAGCTGGCGTGGATCCAGGAGACGTCGGATTCGACGGTTATCGGGTGCTCCTCAGAGCCTCCGATGGCGACGGCCTCGTACCCGGTCTCGGTGGAGACCGAAATTGAGCCGTTCACGGCGAAGGCCACGTTCGTGTAGGAGATCTCGATGGAGACGCCTTCGGCGGTGAGCACCGCTGAGTAGGTTCCGGGCTTTCCTGAGGAGATGTGCAGCGCGCCGTCGACGTTCGCGATGTCGTCCGAGTTGGCGGCGGTCGAGGAAGTGACCTCGAACTCGACCCCTTCGGCGATGGTGACCGCGAAGCTGTACTCCGAGTGCTCCACTAGCTCGGACGGCACGGTGACCGTGAACGCGACGGCGGTCACGGTGACCTCCGTCGTGGCCCCGATGACGAGGCCCGATTCGGAACTCTGGGTCAGCTCGAAGGTCCCGGAGGTCCCGGTGACGGTGACGGTGTTGCCGTCCGCCGTGGCGATGCCGGTGCCCGAGGTCACGGTGACCTCGTGCCCGGTCCCGTCGATGGCGGTGTAATCGCAGCTGCCTCCGCT
>JBMNQO010000022.1:0-15291 GCA_050944195.1 Methanomethylophilus sp.
GCCTCTATCCGATTCGTCTTGCTGGCTCTTTTGCCGTCCACGGTGGCGAAGGCCGAACTGAGGTCCCTGCAGCAGAGGCAGACGGTCCGGAGGAAGTTCGCGATGAACGGGACGTAATCGTTCATGCCGTCCTGCCATCTCTCCGAGGATTCCGAAATGGCGCGGCCGTAACCCTCCCGATCCGCATCGAGCCTGGCCTCGAACGAGGCGTACCTCCAGAACTCGATGCCGTCCCTGTCCATGAGGAGCAGGGTGAGCAGCCGGGAGAGCCTGCCGTTGCCGTCGGGGAAGGGATGGATGCACAGGAAGTCGAGGACGAAGCAGGGGATGAGCAGTAAGTTGCTGACCCTGCTGTCGCTCAGCGCGTCCCGGTAGGCGAGCATCAGCTGCTCCATCGCCGCCGCGGTATCCGATGCCGGGACGGGCATGCACCCCAGGTATTCCGAGCCGTCGCCGAGGCCGTCGGAATCCCGGTAATGCCCTCCTCCTTCCCCGGTGTAGGACATCAGGATGCTGTGCAGCTCGAGGACCGTCTTCTCGGAGATGTCGAGGCTGCCGCGGTTGTCCCTGATGTAGTCCAAGGCGTCGCGGTAGCCTGCGATTGCTTGTTCCTCGGGATTGCTGGGTCTTTCGTTTCCATTGACGATTGCGCACAGGCGCTCCTCGTCCGTTCCAATGCCTTCCAAGGCGTTCGAGCTCCTGACGGAGTCGATCCTGGCGGACGGCTTCAACTTCTCGAAGTCCTTCTGGTGCTCCTTCCTGAGGCTACTCGCCTCCGAGCCGTACCTCCCGATCTGGAAGCACAGGCCGGCCACGTCGTAGGCCACTTCGAACGATACGGAGCCTCTCAGGAGGAAGGAGTAATCGAATCTGCGCATCTGCCTGACCGCGTGAATAATCTGCACATACTTATTGATTCTATGTGCAGTTAATCCTGTGATTCAGTTGTCAATATACGATGACCCAGACACATGGATTCCAACATCGGTTCCGTATTTTCCGATATGCAGATGGTCCGATGAGATCGGGGGAGGCCGCCCGAGCGGTATTCTGCAAAAACAATCATTACCGGCCTTTCCGCGCGCATAAATTTAAACGCCTTCCCCCGATGGAGGAGGCGATCACAATGGTCGACGAGCAGGCTATCAAAAGGGCCCAGGAACAGTACGGGAACCTCCTCCGGCAGCAGCTGGAGAGGGTCGAGAGGCTGAAGAACGAACCGGATTGGACGGACTACTCCAAGCTGGACAAGCTGATCATCGGCGTGTGCGGCGGCGACGGCATCGGGCCGTACATCTGCAAGGACGCGGAGAAGGTCCTCGAGTTCCTCCTGGCCGACAAGATCAAGGCCGGCAAGGTGGAGATCCGGGACATCCCCGGGCTCACCATCGAGCACCGCGTGGAGGTCATGAAGGCCATCCCCGACGACGTCATGGAGCAGCTCAAGCAGTGCCATGTCATCCTCAAGGGCCCGACCACCACCCCCAAGAAGGGCGACCCCTGGCCCAACATCGAGTCGGCCAACGTCGCGATGAGGAAGCAGCTCGACCTGTTCGCCAACATTCGCCCCGTGAAGGTCCCCGAGCTCGGCATCGACTGGAGGTTCTTCAGGGAGAACACCGAGGGCTCCTACGCCGTCGGCTCCGACGGGATCAACGTCACCGACGACCTCGCCATCGACTACTGCGTGGCGACCACCCAGGGTACCGAGAGGATCCTCCGCGCCGGCTTCGAGTACGCCAAGAAGTCCGGGGCCAACTATGTCTCGGTCATCACCAAGGCCAACATCATCAAGACCACCGACGGGAAGTTCCTGAGCATCGCCGAGAAGGTCGCCAAGGATTATCCCGAGGTGAAGTGGGACGACTGGTTCATCGACATCACCACCGCCAAGCTGCTCGACCCCGCCCGCCGCTCCAACTTCCGCGTGTTCGTGCTCCCCAACCTCTACGGCGACATCATCACCGACGAGGCCGCCCAGATCCAGGGCGGGGTGGGCACCGCCGGCTCCGCCAACGTCGGGAAGAAGTACGCCATGTTCGAGGCCATCCACGGCTCCGCGCCCAGGATGGTCACCGAGGGCCGCGCCAAGTACGCCGACCCCTGCTCGATGATCAAGGCGGTCGCCATGATGCTCGAGCACATCGGCGAGACCGAGAAGGCCAAGAAGCTCGACATGGCGCTCGACGTCTGCGTGCAGTTCGAGAAGAAGCTGGTCATGACCGGCCGGTCCACCGGCGCCACCGGCGAGGAGTTCGCGCAGTACATCATCGACACCGTGCAGCGCCCCGACCTCGAGAAGGTCTGGAAGGGCTACGTCGACGCGGCCGCCGCCAAGCTGGCACAGTGAATTTCCCAAACATGTTCGGGGGAGGGGCTTAACGCCCCTCCTCTGGCTCATTTCCGTGCATCCTACCGTATTTCTAGGTTTTTGTTGATGTGTTCGATTGGATGTGTCTAAATGTATTAATCCTGCACAAATAGGGGATATTCTAATAAATCCGACTAGCGATTCATCGTCAGGTAGTCCAGATGTTCTACTGCAGGCTGATGATTGACAGGAGCATGCCTTACGAGGAGCACCCTTGCCGCCGCCTGATTCCCATCCCCGAGGGCGCCGACGCGTCCATCCAGGTGATCAAGTGCTCATCCACCGACACCGGCGAGGGGATGTCCATGATGAGGGTCATAACCAACGGCAACGTCCCTCTCCAGGAGGGCACCACGAAGAGCGAGCTGGGGGAGTGCAGCATCGAGAGGATCAGCTCCACTCATTATACCGCGATGATCACCAACAAGAACTGCTATATCTGCTCGCTGATCAGCAAGAGCAAGTGCTTCCTGATGTCCTCCGTGCCGCTGGAGGGCAGCCAGGTGGAGTGGACCATCGTCGGCCCCGACTCCGCCACCGTGCACGGCCTGATGGCCTCCCTGCGCGACTACGGGTACCGCATCAAGTTCCTGGCCGGCGGGAAGTTCGGCGACGAGATGACGCTCACCCCCAAGGAGGAGAAGTACCTCAACGAGGCCTACGCCCGCGGGTACTACGCCGTGCCGAGGAAGATGGATTTGGACGAATTGTCGGGCATCCTCGGGTGCTCCAAGTCCACGCTCAATGTCGCATTGAGGACGGCCGAGCGCAAGATCATCTGCGCTTACATCGAGGGGACCGACAAGTCCTACCGCGGGAAGAGCTGACTGCAGCCGCCGATTATATACCGCAGCGCAGCGCTCATTAAATCATGACGGACGTCCGCACGGAGAACGAGATCAAGCTCTACGCCGATTCGGGGCCGTTCGTTTTCGAGGACGACCCCGCTCCTTCGCTAGCGAGATTGCGCTCGGTCATCGAGAAGGAGGGGCTGAAGTGCGGCGAGCCGGCGGTGCGCAAGCACACCGACAGCTACTACACGGACGTCGGCGACACCTTCACCAAGAGGGGGATCGTCCTCCGCTTCCGGGACATGGGCATCGAGGGGCTGGTGACCGTCAAGGTCCCCAGCATCCGCAGCGGGATGGGGGTGTCCCGCCGGGAGATCGAGACCAGGGTGCTGAACGCTCCGGGTTTTGATAGGATGAAGACCCTGGAGGACCACGCGAAGAACTATCTAGGCGCGGAGAAGGTCGACCCCGTCCCCAAGGTCATCGACGAGGTCATCCGCTGCGAGTTCCGGGTGGAGTCCGATGTGCGGAAGTACACCGCGGACTTCGACCGCGTCGTCTACGTCGACCCGCGCACGGGGGCGCGCTCGATGCCCTCCTGCGAATTGGAGTTCGAATCTTTGGATGAAGCGATCGCCGACGACATCATGATCAAGAGGCTGGTCTTCCGGCTCACCGAGGACTACCTCTTCGAGGAGGAGCGGACCTCCAAGTACGAGCGCGGGCTGGCCTGGATGGAGAGCATCGGCAGATGATGTGCCAGATGCTCCGATTTCAATATTGACAGAAGCCCGCCGGGAAGGCCCGGCGGTAAGATGTTTTCCTATCTTCAGCGGATGAAGTTGGTGAAGATCCTCGGCTCCTGCGCCGGGGGCTCGATGCCGGCCTTCTTCCCGGCCTCGATGCACTTCAGGACGTACGCGATGTTGTCGGCGAGGACCCTCATGGTCTGCAGCCCCTCGAGGTCCTGCTTGACTTCCTCGGGGGAGTTCCCGTGGACCTGGTTCCAGTAGTAGGAGCCGGGCACGATCATGTTGTTCATGAGGTAGTACTGGTTGAGCCTCTCGAAGGACTCCGTGGCGCCCCCGCGCCGGCAGGAGACCACCGAGGCGGCCACCTTCCCGGCCATCCTGTCAAGGCTGGCGAAGAAGAGGCGGTCCATGAACGCGCACAGCTGCCCCGCGGGCCCGGAGTAGTAGACCGGCGCCCCGAAGACGAAGCCGTCGATGGTGTCCAGCCTGGACAGGATGTCGTTGACGCCGTCGTCCTTCACGATGCAGCCCTCGCCCTTGCGCTTGCAGAAGCCGCAGGCCTTGCAGCCGGCGATGTTCCCCTTGCCGATCCAGAAGATCTCGGTCTCGATGCCGTTCTTCTCAAGTTCGTCCGCGCACTCTTTGAGCGCGGTGTAGGTGCACCCGTGCTCGTGGGGGCTTCCGTTGACAAGCATTACTTTCATGATATCATCCCTCGGGTGGGGGTGAATGCGCCCCCGCTCATAAGGCATTCTGACATACAGTATGTTCAGGGGGGACAGGCCCCCCTCCGGCGAAAGCCGATAAGAGGTTTCAGGCGGCCTTCGGCTCGGCGAACAGCTTCGCCATCTCGGCCGCCTTCGCGGGCCATCCCGCTTTATCCGCGTCCTTGGACTCCATGACGTCCCCGGCGAGGACCTTTCCGACCACCTTCCATCCCATCAGTTTGCAGGATTTCTCGATGGGGTCCACCAGGCACTCGAAGGTGTCCGGGTCGTTGTCGCCGGCGGCGGCGATGATCCCGACCTTCTTCTCGCCGATGTCGAAGCTGAGGCCGCTGTAGCAGTACATGCGGTCGATGATGAGCTTGAGGTTGGCGGTCATCGAGAACCAGAACACCGGGCTGGAGAAGACGATCCCGTCGGCGGTGCGGATGTCCTCCGCGATGGGATTGAAATCGTCCTTCTGGATGCAGGGGCGCTCGGGCGGGCGGTAGCAGGCGTTGCATTCGCGGCAGTCGCGGATGTTGAGGCTGAACATGTTGTACCGGTGCACCTCGATGCCCAGGTCCTTGGCGGCCTTCTCGAAGGCGTCGATCATGGATGCGGTGTTCCCGCGGGGGCGCGGGCTCCCGTTGAGGATGATGACCTTGGTCATGATTCACCCTTCTAGCGGGCTGGTATTAAACGATTGCTGAGAGGGGGAGCCGACATGGGTCCGGTCACAAAGAAATCAGGCCTGACGTTCTGTTTTTATAGAGCACGGGGATTGGCGGGACAGAATGAAGCCCCTGAAAGAATACTTCTACCTGACCGAGAGGGACCCGCGGAAGGTGCTGATCACCTTCCTGGGCGCCTTCGTCGGCATCGCCGTGACCGCGTGGGCGCACTTCGAGTTCAGCGACCCCTACCTCATCACCTCCTTCGGTGCCACCGCGGTGCTGGTGTTCGGGGCGCCGCAGGCGCCGTTCTCCAAGCCGCAGAACGTCTTCTTCGGGCACCTGTTCTCGGCAATCGTCGGATTCCTGTGCGCGGTGGTCCTGGGGACCGCCTGGTACTCCATCGCCCTGGCGGTGGCGCTGGCCATCGTGGTGATGGTCTGCACCAACACCATCCACCCACCCGGGGGAGCGACGGCGCTGACCATGGTGATGAACGGCTACGCCTCGGCGGAGTACATCGTGCGCCCGGTGATGCTGGGCGTGGTGTTCCTGATGGTCGTGGCGTACGTCTGCTTGAAGGGTAGGAAATACTGCGACGCCCATCCCCTCTGCGGAGCTGAGGCGGATGCGTGAAGCGCTGCTGTTGATCGACCTGCAGAACGGCTTCGTGTCGGACAAGACGGAGCACGTCGTGCCGCGCATAGAGCAATTACTGGCACTTCCGTTCGATTCTATCATTGCAACGAAGTTCGTCAATCAGGAAGGGTCCCCCTACGACCGCCTCATGGGGTGGCGCGGGATGATGTCCTCCCCGGACACCGATCTGCTCCCGATTGCGGAGGAGAAGGCGGACTTCATCCTTGAGAAGAACCTCTACACGGCGGTCGATTCGAGACTGCTGGCACTGTTGCAGGAAGAGGGCATAGACCTAGTCTGCATCGCGGGCATCGACACCGACTGCTGCGTCCTCAAGAACGCCGAGGACCTCTTCGAGAAGGGGATCGACTGCCGGGTCCTCCTCGATTACACCGCCTCCAACGGCGGGCCGGAGAGCGAGAAGGCGGCCGCTAAAGTATTGTCGAGGTCAATCGGGGAAAGATGCCTGATTCACGGTAAGATCGACAGGCTCCCCGAATGACTGGAACATTTCTGAAAATCACAGGTTGAGTGGGGCTGCCCGGATTTGAACCGGGGTCAATAGGTCCCGAACCTACAAGGATACCAAGCTACCCCACAGCCCCAAACTGAGTGGGACGTCCCATTCGCTCGTGTGATAAAAGCGTTTGCTTCCGCCGTTCCCCCTCTCTGCCGATAGACGGACCTATCATTCGTCAATCGACGACAAATTTCCTTTTTAGGGCATTTTTGCGACTGCCAGATTTTTATAAGACTTTATCATGCGGAAACCTTAGTTATGAAGGGAATACTCCTGGCCGCGGGCAAGGGAACCCGCTTATATCCGGCCAGTCAGCACACGTCGAAGGTCCTGCTGCCTATCTACGACAAACCGATGGTGTACTACCCGCTCTCCGCACTCATGAGCGCCGGCATCACCGAGATCATGGTCATCGTCAGCAAGGAGGACAGGAACTATTTCAAGCGGCTGCTGGGCGACGGTTCGCAGTTCGGGATCAAGATCAAATACGCCGTGCAGAAGGTCCAGCGGGGCATCGCGGACGCCTTCCTCATCGCCGAGAAGTTCATCGGCGGCGGGAACGTCGCCCTCGCCCTCGGGGACAACATCTTCTGCGGCGACGAGATGGACGAGCTCCTGGCGGAGGCCATGTCCAAGGACGGCGCCACCGTCTTCTGCAAGAAGGTCGCCGACCCGGAGCGCTTCGGCGTCGCCGAGCTCGACAAGGACGGCAAGGTCGTCTCCCTCGAGGAGAAGCCTACGGAACCCAAGTCGGACATGGCGGTGACCGGCCTCTACTTCTACGACAAGGACGTCGTCAAGTACGCCAAGCGGGTCCGCCCCTCCAAGCGCGGCGAGCTCGAGATCACCGACATCAACCTGATGTACATGAAGGCCGGCAAGCTCAACGCCATCGTCCTCCCGGACAGTGTGAAATGGGCGGACACCGGCACCTTCGACACCCTGCTGGACGCCGGCAACTACGTGCATGACACCGAGAAGACCGGGCGCGCCCTGGTCGGGTGCCCCGAGCAGGTGGCGCTGAACCGCGGGTACATCACCAAGAAGCAGCTCCTGCAGTGGGTCTCCAAGTTCAAGGACAACTCCTACTACAGCTTCCTCAGGGACCTCGCGCAATCGGAGTGAGCTCATGGACGCACAGCCGACCTTCGGGTCCGTCGAGGATTCGGAGGCCGTCGCCTTCGACGTCTTCGACACCCTGGTCGTCCGCCCGTTCATGCGGCCCCGGGACCTCTTCGGGTACCTGGAGGACGAGTACTCGGCGGAAGGCTTCGCGAAGGCGAGGGTGGATGCCGAGCACAGGGCGAGGGAGACCGACCGGGAGACTGATATCGACGGGATCTACGCCTGCATCGACGAGAGGTACCGTTTCCTGAAGGAGATCGAGATCGAATCGGAGATCTCGCTGTCATTCCCCGATCCGCAGGCGAAGGGATTTTACGAGAGGATGAAGAGCCTCGGCAAGAGGATCGTCCTGGTCACCAACACCTACCTCCCCGAAGAGGTCATCGGGAAGATACTGGCACATTGCGGTTACGAGGGCTGGGAGAGGATCTTCGTCTCCTGCCGGGAGAAGAAATCCAAGCGCAACGGCCTGTACTCCGAGGCCCTGGAGTATCTCGGCCTTTCCCCGGGGAAGTTCACCGTCGTCGGGGATTCGAAGGATGACGACCAGGCCGTCCCGAACTCCCTCGGCATGGAGGCCTACCGGTGGATCCCGATGACCGAGCGCTATCTCCTCGCCCATCCGAAGGAGGAGAGGTTCCTCTCGGGGTATCCGGGGTACGCCGCCTCCGCCATCGTGGCCATGGACATGCTGTTCCCCGGGGCAGATGACGAGACCTACTGGCACAGGGTCTCCCGCCGCTTCGGCGGGATCCTCTGCACCGCCTTCGCGCGGTTCGTCCGGGACAATACCGGGGATTCGCAGAAGCTGCTGTTCCTCTCCCGCGACTCCTACATGGCGATGAAAGCATGGGAGGAGCTCTACGGCGGGAAGGACCATGCCTACCTGTACGCCTCGCGGATGACCGCCAAGGCGTTCGGGTCGCGGGACCTGTCGGACCGCGACACAGTCATCTCCCTGATGACCTACCTGAGGGAGAAGGGGGCGCCGGAGGGGATGGAGATTCCCGATTACAAGCATTGGAAGGAGTTCGCCGAGAAGTACCGCGGGGAGCTTACCGAAATCGCTAATACCGGCCACGAGCGGATCGGGCGCTACATAGAGAGCGTAGCAGGCGATGCGAGCCCCGTCACGGTGGTCGACGCGACCACCATGAACTTCACCTCGCAGAGGGACATACAGCGCTATCTGGCACATTCCGAAATAAATGGCTGCTACTACGCCGTCACCGGGAAAGGAGGTCCCTCCCACACGGTCTACAACGACCGCACCTCCCAGCACCTCACCTCATCCTACGTGAACCTCACGGAGTTCTTCCTGGGCAGCGGCGAGCCGCCGCTGGCCGACATCTCGGAGGACGGGAAGCCCGTGTTCAGGAAAGAGATCCCCGAGGACGAGAGAAGGAGGCACGAGGCCCAGCCCCAGATCGAATCCGGAGAAATGGACTGCGTCAACTCCTGGAAGAAGGTCTTCGGGGAGCGCATACCCAGGATACCGCCGGAGGCCTCCGACGGCTGGCTGGACGTCCTCATGGCCGAGGAGCGCGGGGACGACCCCGACACCCTCTCGGGCATGAAGTGGGCGGTCAACACGCAGCACACGGTGACCCGGCACCTCATCATCCGCCGCTCCGACATCCCCAAGCTGGCGCTCTACAAGGCCGCTGAGAAGCTTCACAGTTCAAGGAAAAACAGATGACCATGTGCCAGTTGCTTGATGAAAATCCGATAACGCACGAATGTTAGATAACGGTTATTAACCTCTGAATGCTAATCCCCTCAATACAGGTGAAGTCTTATGGCGCGCAGGATGTCCTTCCGTACCGATTCCCTCAACAAGATGGCGAAGGAGGTCTCGGGTTTCGTCGACGACCTCTCCACGGCCATCGATTCCGAGACGGGCGTCGACAAGAAGTACCGCAACATCCTCATCTGCGGGATGGGCGCCTCCGCCATCGGCGGGAGGATCTTCGCCGATTCGATGTACTATCAATCGGACATCACCGTCAACATCGCCAAGACCATGGCGCTCCCCAAGTGGGTGAGCAAGGACGATACTTTGTTCGTCGCCTGCAGCTACTCCGGGAACACCGTGGAGACCCTCTACATGTACGACCTCGCCATCGCGGCGGGGCTGGACGTTGTCTCCGTGACGCACGGCGGGAAGCTCCTCGAGCTCACCGAGAAGAACGGCAACCCCCTGGTCCTGATCAAGGGCGAGGACATGCAGCCGCGCAGCGCCATCGGCTGGTTCATCGGCATCCTGGCCGCCGTCATCGAGGACGCCGGCGGGCCCGCCCTGCGGGACGAGATCAAGGAGATGATCCCCCGCCTGCGCGAATATCAGGTGGAGATCGAGGACGAGGACTCTGAGGCCTGGAGGGCCGCCAAGGCGGTCGACGGCAAGGTGCCGGTCGTCTACGGCACCCCCGACATGGAGGCCATCGCCGTCCGCATGAAGAACCAGCTCAACGAGAACTCCAAGATGGTGGCGTTCTCCGGCGTGCTGCCGGAGTTCAACCACAACGAGATCGTCGGCTGGTACGACGACCGCCGGCGGAAGAACTTCATCCCCATTGTGATCAACGACGACTCCCTCGAGGACATCGACAAGATGGTCCACGCGACCACCGACGTGCTCTCCAGCCGGGGGCTCAGGCCGATGTACATCGAGACCCGCGGGAACTCCCTGCTGGAGCGGATGATCTTCGGCATCATGGTCGGGGACCACATTTCGCTTTATCTTGCGGCCATCAAGGGCGTGGACCCCTGCAACGTCGACCCCATCACCGACATCAAGTCGAGGATCAGGGGCGTTCTGCCGAAGCGTTACTGAGATCGGCGTTTCTTCTGGAGCCCGCTGAAGACGGATTCCCACCATTCTTTCGAAGAATATTTCGGGAAGGCCGCGGCGTACTCGTTCCAGAGCATCTTCCGGGCGGACTTCAGCCTCCGGCGCATTTTGCGTGCGGCCCTGACATCCTTCGATGCCCTGCCGCGGTCGCGGGAGCAGATAGTCCCGCGGTTCTCCCCCCTGAGGTAGAGGACCTTCCCGGCGCGGTAGAAATGAGCCGTCTTCCGGTCGGTGATTGACGCCTCGCGGTCGCCCTTGGCGGACAGCAGGAGGCCGTTCATGGAGCAGAAGCGGAACCATCTGGGTCTCTCCTTGGATTCTCTGATGTCCAGTTCTTTGCGGAGCTCCTCGGGGTCGGACCACTCGCAGTCGGGGACCTTCTCCGGGCCGTCCAGGAACGATTCGAACACTTCTACAGGTCCTTCCAGGAAGTCCTCCGCCGCCTTCAGGCGGGCCTCGGCGTACTGGTACTTGAGGCAGGCCGTGTCGCAGAGGACGTCGTTGTAGAACCCCTTGATGGCGTCCTTGGTGAGCTTCCCGCGGATGGCCGCCGTGGCGAGGGTGTTCCTGGTGGAGTAGTAGACCGAGGCGGGGGTGTAGCCCAGCCGGAACGACGGGTGCCACACCGAGATTCCCGGGACGGGGATCTCCGGGGCCCCGGCCAGCCGGCTCCCGAACTCCCCGTCGTCGACCTTGTAGAAATACGGCAGGGGGAGGCCGAAGCGCTCGAAGGAGGTCCGCGGGAAGTCCGCGAACCACCAGCCGAAGTATTCGGGGATACCGCTGTCGCACAGCGACAGGCATCCATCCTGCGTGCTAACGTCAATCCCGTGCGCGAGCGGCATGGGGTTGAGCCCCCGGAAAACCGCTCCCAGTTCGTGCACCCTGGAAGGTTCGTTCCTGAGGAGCATGGCGCCGCCGAGGGCGGCGCTCCCGTACTCCGGGCGGAGGATCGACCGGAACGCCATGGCGCGGAAGACCATCTCGGGCTCGAGCACCGCATCGTCGTCGTTCAGGAGGATGTCGGTGATGTCCGGATCCTCCAAGGCCTTCAGGATTCCGCGGGAGAATCCCGCGCTCCCCCCGTAATTGGGGGAGGCGATGACCTCCGCCCCCGGGAAGTCGGTGGGGACGAGGGAGGCGCCGTTGTCGATGACAATGAGAGAATAGGAATCCTTCATCTCCGGGTGGGCCTCGAGATACTTCATGATGAGGGCGTGCTTGGCCCTCACGTCGTCCTCCCGGTGGTAGGTGCAGACGACATGTGCCAGCTTCACTCTCTTGGGCTCATCTACAGTTACTGAGAAGCACCCTCCGAGGATGGTCGCGCCGTTCTCGGTGGAGACGGAGACCCCGACGAGGTCCCCTCTTGACAAGTCAATTTCAACGGGCTCCCCGCTGAGCACGCGGAGGCGGTCCCACGAGGGGGCCTTCCCCTCCGAAAGATAGGAAATTTCTGCAGAAAGCTCCCCCTCGAAGTCCAGCGTCAGGAAGGCCTTCTCGGCCGCGGTGTACTCGCGCACCCGGCAGGCCGGGAAGAGGTTGATGTGACGAGAGAAATCGATCTCCTCACCCGGGGCCAGCTGCAGCGGGAAGGACCATTCCCCCTCTTTGGAGGAGTACAGCTTCTCCGCGCCGGATATGCCCGCGGAGGGCGCGATGATGTTCCACAGAACGACGTCCTTCATCCGAAGATCTCCTTCCTCTTGCCTTCCCACTCCCAGGCGGTGCGGATGCTGTCCTCCAGGGTGCGGGACGGGTTCCATCCGAGAATCTTTCTCGCTTTCGTGCTGTCGGCGACCAATTCTGCGGGGTCGCCGTCGCGGCGCCTCTCCTCGATGACGGGGATCTTTCTGTTCAGCACCTTCTCGCAGGCGGCGTGCACCTCTCTCACAGTGGAGCCGCTGCCCGTTCCCAGATTGAACACGTCGGTCTTCCCTCCCTTCTCGAGATACGACAGTGCCAGCAGGTGCGCGTCGATGAGGTCGCAGACGTTCACGTAGTCCCTCACGCACGTGCCGTCGCGGGTGGGGTAGTCTGTTCCGAAGATCCTGAACGGCTCCCCCGCGGAGACCGACTTGAGGATCCTCGGGATGAGGTGCGTTTCGGGCTCGTGCCATTCGCCGGCGCGGAGCTTGGAATCCGCCCCGGCGACGTTGAAGTACCGCAGCCTCACGCTCCTGAGCCCGTAGGCGCGGCCGTAGTCGTCCATCATGCGCTCGATGGTGAGCTTGGTGTTCCCGTAGGGGTTGATCGGCCTCAGCGGAGCGTCCTCCCTGATCGGGACGCTCTCCGGCTCGCCGTAGACGGCGGCGGTGGAGGAGAAGACGATCTCCTTCACGTTGTGCCCGATCATGGTGTCCAGGAGGCCCATGGTCCCGACGACGTTGTTCCTCCAGTACTTGGAGGGGTCCTTGGTGGACTCGGCCACCTGGGAATAAGCGGCGAAGTGGACCACGGCGGAGGGATCGAATTTCTCGAAGGCGGAGTTCAGGTCCTCTTTCTTCAGGAGGTCCCCCTCGAAGGACCCAAGGAACCTCCCCTTGGTTCCGAAGGAGGCGAGCTTCTCCGCGGTCTCCCTATGTCCGGTCGTATAGTCGTCGAAGCAGGCGACGTCGTACCCTCTGTCCAGGAGGCCGAGCACGCAGTGCGAGCCGATGTAGCCGCACCCTCCGGTGACCAGCACGGGGCCCATTCAATACCCCAGGTACATGACGGAGGGCGTTTTCCGGCCGCCCTCCCCGCCGTCCTTGTGGTCCTCGATCTCCGGGAGGGCGTCCGTGTTGAATTCTTTCCTGAAGACGTCCATCGCGCGGGCGACCGCGTCGTCCATGTCATAATATTTGTAGTCGCCGAGGCGCCCGAAGAAGACGATGTTCGGGTATTCTTTCGCCGCTTCATCAATGTACTTCCGGTGGAGCGCCGCGTTCTCCTCCGAGGGCAGGGGATAGTAGGGCACGTTCTCGCCGGGGACGTAGGGCTCGGGGTATTCCGTGGAGATGATGGTCGCCTGGGTCTTCATGCCCGGGTTGTAGTACTTGAACTCGTGGATCCGGGTGAAGTCATAGTTGTTCGGGTAGTTGACCACGGCGTTGTCCTGGAAGTGCTCCCTCAAGATGGTCTCGGTCTCGAAGCGCTCCGAGCGGTAGGGGAGCGCTCCGAACCTTCCGTTCAGGAGCTCGTCGGCCGCGCCCGTGAAGAACACCTTGTCGTAATCGTTCTCCATCCCCTTCTCGAAGGGGGTCTCGAGCCGGACGGTGATGTTCGGGGCGTCCAGCATGTTATGTATCATGGTAGAGTAGCCGCCCAGGATGTTCCCGTCGCCGGCGTCGAGGGAGCCGTCCGGGATGCCCTGGTAGCGGTCGTGGAAGTAGCGGGGGTCGCGGGAGACGCAGACGGGCACGCGGGCGGTTACCGCGGAGTCGAGCTCCTCGGGCTTCTTCCCCCACTGCTTGGAGGTGTAGTGCACGAAGACGTTCTCGTAGACGTACTGTGCCAGCATCTTCAGGTCGGGGTCCTCCGCCTTCATCAGCTCGGAGATCGGGACCTTCGCCCCGAAGCCGTACTTGGCGAGGAGCTTCTTCTCCATGGTCGAGGCGAGGGACGGGGGGAAGTTGGCGCGGATGCTGTCGAGGTTGTACGGGAGGGGGACCTCGGTGCCGCCGACCACCGCCTTCACGCGGTGCATGTACGGGTACCATTTCGTGAAATGCGACAGGAAGTGCCAGACCTCCGCTTTATCGGTGTGCATGATGTGCGAGCCGTGGTCGTGGACGTCGATGCCGTCCTCGATGTGGTCGCAGCAGGCGCCGCCGATGCGGTCCGCCCGGTCGATGACGGCGATCTCCGAGTCCGGCTCCTGCGCCGAGGCCAGCCTGGCGAGGGTGGCGCCGGAGAGGCCGGCTCCGACGACAAGGTACGAATTCCCGTTCATTGCACCGCCATTAATTTTTATAATATAAAAAGGACCGATTGCCCGTTTTAAATATCGGCATCTCATGGTCAGCCATCTATGGGAGAATCCACCGGCAGCGGGCACCGCCGCGGGAAGATCGGCGGGATGTTCCGGGGGCTGAAGGAGTCCAGGAGCATCCTCTACTCGCTGGTGCGGAAGAACCTCGAGGGGCAGTACAAGAACAGCTACCTCGGGTTCCTGTGGCAGTTCATCACCCCGACGGTGACGATCCTCCTCTTCTACATCGTCATGACCGGCATCCGGGAGTCGCAGATCGAGGACTACTGGCTATATCTCTGTTCAGGGCAGTTCATGTTCACCTTCCTGCAGACCAACCTCATCAACGGCGCCGGCTGCATCGTGAACAACGCGGGCATGATCCAGAAGATGTCCTTCCCCCGCGAGATCATCGTGCTGGCGCAGGTGATGAGCTCCTTCATCGTCATGTGCATCGCCTACGCGATAATCCTGGTGCTGATGGTCATCACCGGCTGCGAGTTCGGGCTGGTCCCGATGTTGCTGTTCATCCCCGTTATGCTCGTCGCAGCCGTCTTCGCGGCGGGCATGGCGTTCCTGTTCTCCGCCGTAACGGTTTATGTCCGCGATGTCCAGCACTTCATCAACGCCTTCGCCCGGGTGCTCTTCTGGATCACCCCTATGTTCTACCTGGTGGGGGAGACCTCGGGGCTCCTGTCCATGCTGATCTGGTGGAATCCCTTCACCTACTACGTCGAGGCCTTCCACGACATCCTCTACTACGTCGAGGTCCCCGAGCTTTGGCAGATGGGGATCGGCATCGTCCTGGCGTTCGCGACCTTCGCCGTCGGCCTCGCCGTCTTCCGGAAGCTCAAGGGGAGGTTCGCCGACAAACTATGATATCCGCTAAGCCTATCGGAGCACGCTGAA
>JBMNQO010000023.1:0-15226 GCA_050944195.1 Methanomethylophilus sp.
GGCGCATGGCGGACACCCCTCCCCCGCCCGGGCTCAGGCGTTCTGCGCCTGCCCGACCTCCTTATCGGCCTTCTTCACGATGGCCTGCAGCTGCTTCACGATGTCCTTGTCGATGGGCTCGGGCTCGTAGTCGCGGATGATCTCCTGCACGCGCTCGTGGGCGACGTGCGCGGCGTCCATCCCGTGCTTCTGCTCCAGCCAGTCGCCGACCACTCCGCGGTCGAAGATGGCGGGGCTGGACTGCCGGTCGATGTTGGCCATGGTGGCCGGGAGGGGAAGGAAGTTCCCGCCCGGGCCGACGGCGTTGATGTCGTCCACCGACAGCGTCTCGTCGTTCACCTCGATCCCGTCGCCGGCGACCTTCATCATCGAGATGATGTCGTCGTCGATGAGCAGCTGG
The DNA here is from genome assembly GCA_050944195.1 of Methanomethylophilus sp. Classification (GTDB taxonomy): domain Archaea; phylum Thermoplasmatota; class Thermoplasmata; order Methanomassiliicoccales; family Methanomethylophilaceae; genus Methanomethylophilus. The sequence goes on from JBMNQO010000023.1 coordinate 401, forward strand.
TCGGGGGAGAAGGTGAGGCCGTTCTCCAGCATCCCGGGCCCGAAGTGCATCGAGGCATTGGAGAGGACGCTGAGGACCCCGGTGAGGGTCTTCTCGTGCCCGTCCTGCACGTCGATGACCTTGGAGTCGCTCTCCGATCCCGCGATGAACGAGGGGATGCGGTAGTAGTGGGCCATGTCCGAGCAGGCGGCGCTGAGGAGCGCCCGCTCGGGGGCGCCGACGGCCGCCCCGCCCGCCTTCAGGTCCATGATGGTCCCCGAGCTCCCGTACCAGACGTTGCAGCCGGGGCGGAGCTGCTGGGCGACCACGATGGTGGCCAGCGACTCGGCGCAGGCGACCACCAGGCTGCCGGCACAGTAGACCGGGCCGGTGGCCCCGTTGAGGACCATGCCCATCGCCATCACCGGCATGTTGTACTTGGTCGCCTCGACGACGTTGTTGGCGAACCTCTCAGCATCGAACACCAGCGGCGACGCCGGGGGCGCCCCGATAGTGTAGAACGGGTGCTTCATGGCGTCGTCCTCGTCGCCGAGGACGGCCTTCTCGAACTCGAACCCGTAGCGGAGGTTGATGGCGACCCAGTCGGCCATCATGTGCTTGGTCATGTTCATGATCGCCTGGTACTGCTCGTGGGTGTCCTTGGACACCCCCGTCCCGACCAGGTTGACCGCCGAGCACGGGGTCACGCCCATGTCGAAGTTGGGCAGGGAGTCGACGATCTTGATGGCCGTCCCGACGTCCTCCTCGCGGCATTCCCGCACGTTCCACTTGCCGTTCTCGTCGAAGGTCCCGTACTTCACGGCGGTCCCGAAGTTGGCGTACCTCGACTTCCCGTCGTAGGAGACCTTCACGGCCTTCTTCGGATCCCTCCCCGAGATCTCGAACTCGGAGGGGCACTTCTTCAGGCTCTCCTCCACCAGCTCGGGCGGGAACCTGACGATGTGCGTCTTCTCGTCCACAGTGCACCCGGCCTTCGCGAGGAGGTCCCTGATCTCCTTCGACTCGAACTTCGCGCCGGTCTTCTCCAATACCTGCAGGGCCGCGCCGTGGATCTTGGCGCAGTCCTCTCTGCTGATCGCTTCATAGCGCATTGTATCCGCTCCTTGTTTACGCAATCAACAGAAGATATGATAGTTGATTTTACGAATATGTAATCTTATGATTATTATTTTGTTATAATCCGATTTTATGATAATAATTATTGATTACAATTGTCAATAAAGCGCACAGAAACGAAACTGATTTTCGTATAATGTCGGCAGGGGAACGGGACAATCCTGTCAATGAGAACGGAATGAAAAAAGGGAAGGGCGGGCCCGCAGGCCCGCCCGGGAAGTTTGAGTAAATCAGTGCTCGATCTGAGCGTCGTAGACGCCGGCCGCGAGGTCCTTCTGGAAGACCCTGGGGTCCTTGCCGTCCACGGTGACGCCGCAGCTGACGCAGTTCCCGGCGACCTCGGAGACGCGGGCCCTCTCGGTCGCGCCCAGGAGCGAGTCCTGCTTCATCGCGGCGATCTTCTTGATCTGCTCGACGGTCAGGTTGCCCACGACGGTGGTCTTGGGGTTGCCGGAGCCCTTCTCGAGGCCGAGCTCGTTCTTGATGAGCGCGGACACGGGCGGGGTCCCCACCTTGATGTCGAACGTCTTGTCGGGGTTGATGAGGATCTTGACGGGGACCTTCATGCCCTCGAACGCCTTGGTCTTCTCGTTGATCTTCGCGATGATCTGGCCGATGTTGACCCCTTTGGGTCCGAGCGCGGGGCCCAGGGGCGGGCCCGCGGTTGCCTTGCCGCCGTCAACCAGTGCCTCTACAGTGTCTACCATGTTCAATTCTCCTTTTCGACTACCCTCACGCTGTCGGCTTTGACAGTGACGGGGATGGGGACCATCGCGTCGACAAGCTCGACGGTGATCTCCTCTTTGCTTTCATCGATCTTCTGGACGCGCGCCGTCTCGCCCTTGAACGGGCCGGTGACGAGCTCCACAAGGTCTCCTTCTTCAATACCGACGACGGCCGATACGGGCACCAGATAGTGGGCGATCTCCTCGAGGGAGGTCTCGCCGTCGATGAATGAATATGCTTTCTTGATATCGCGGGTCTTGGACCTGAGCTGGTCGGTGTTCATCCCCTCGACGAAGACGTAGCCCCTGAGCCCGATGGGGCTGAGGACGGCGTAGATGTCGCGCTGGCCCTTGTCGGCCTTGGCGATGAGCGCCTGCGCGACCTCCTTCTCGTGGTCCATCTGGGTCTTGAGGATCATGATGGACTGCTTGGCGACCGCGGAGAACTCCGCGGAGGCCTCGCCCGCGTCCGACTTCATCGCCACGGTGACGTTGACGGTGTCCCCGTACCTCGCACCCTTGGGGCAGATGATCTCGAGCTTCAGGACCTTGGCGGTCTTGCCGGGGAAGTCGGCGGTCACGGAGTTCTTCGAGCGGTAGTTCTCCCACAGCTCGTTCCCCACGGAATCGTAGAGGGCGACCGACCACTCGGGGGCGTCCTCCACGTCGGTGGCGACGGTGAAGGTCAGCTCCGCCTTGGGCGCGGCCGCCGAGGCCTGGATGTCCCAGTATACAGTTCCGCCGGCATGGACGTCTTTGGATCCCGTCTCGCCGGTAAAGTAAGGGCCGCTGACTTCGTCTGACATTTTGTTCACCGTTCAGAAATAATCCGGGAGGTAGGTCATCAGCCACATGATCAGGAAGCCGAGGGCTCCGAGCAGGATGATGCCGATCGCCGAGATCTTGGCGGTCTTGAGGTACTCTTCCTTGTCCGGGGTGTGGGCCATCTGGAGGATCCTCCCGTACTTCCCCTTGCCGAGATTCCCCATCTTCGACTCGAGGTCGTCCTGGATATCCTGGGCCTTGCTGGCCGCTTCTGCGTCTGACATTCCAACCATCCTACGGGGCCGGAAGCGGCCCGCGAATACTCTTTCGTTACCACTAGGACAACGATTAAGCAAACCCCTAACAAAGGAGGCTTATATTAAAGGTTTCGCACGTTTTTCTATTATAAAAAAGAGGAGGGACTGAATACTCACCCCTGGGCGGGCTTTTAATAATGCTTTTATAGGGAACGCTAATGTACCTTCCAAACCCCCTCGGAGGCATTATCATGGAAGACGTTCTGTGCAACATCGAACTGGTCAAGGACAACAACAACTTCATCGCCAGGATCCAGAGCGAATACGGCGGCACCCGCGAGTACAAGTCCTCGAACATCGAGGAAGTCCTCGAGCAGATGACGATGGACCTCCAGGAAGAGTTCGACACCATCTGAAAACGGGCGGTACTATGGCAAACGACATCAAGATGGTCTGCGACGAGATGGACATGCTCGCCGAAGACACCACCATTCCCAGGAACATCAGGCGCAGCGCTCAGGAAGCCAAGAACAGGCTGCTGAACGAGAAACAGGCGCTCGATGTACGCTGCGCAGGCGCCATGAACATCCTCGGCGACCTGGCCAGCGACAACAACATGCCCATGCAGGCCTACACCCTGATCCTCCAGATCCTCAGCCAGCTTGAGAAGATCTCGAAGGACTACGACGCCTCCAAAGACAACTGACCGTCTGCCCCAAGGGCTCTCCATGAGAAAGGGACGGGGATTTCCCCCCGCCCCCTGTTTATTTTGATATCAGCACATTTTGAAGTGCTGGCACATTCAATTCTTCAGCATCCCGAGGAAGTTCTGGAAGATCTCCGCCCCGTGCTCGGTGTTCTCCACCTCGGGGTGGAACTGCACGCCGTAGCGCTTGAGGTCGTCGTTGGCGACGCCCTCGATCGGGCAGTTCTCCGAAGAAGCGGTAAGCCTGAACCCTTTCGGGACCTGCTTGACCTCGTCGTTGTGCGAGCAGACCACGGTGAACTCGTCCGGCAGCCCCGCGAAGAGGTCGGAGTGGTCCTTCACCGTCAATCTCACCTCGCCGAACTCCGGGACCTTGGCGGGCCCGAGCTCGGAGCCGAAGTGCTGGCACATGAACTGCATGCCGGCGCAGATGCCCAGGATCGGGTACTCCGCTTTGTCGAGGTACTCGCCGTTGCAGCCCATCCGGTTGGTGTCGCAGGCGACGCTCGGGGCCCCTCCGGAGAGGACCAGCCCGTCGACGTCCCTGAGCTCGTCGAACGGCGTGGTGTTGGGGACGATCTTCGTCTCCACCTTCAGGTACTTCAGAACGCGCCATTCCCGGTGGGTCCACTGGCCCCCGTTGTCGACGACGTACACCTTCATGCGTGAGTGATTCGCGCGCCTGCTTTTAATCCTAATGCAGGAACAGAGTTCAAAGGCGGTTCTTGTCTCCCCACTCGCACATCTGGTCGAGGATGGGCATCAGGGTCTTGCCGCGCTCGGTCAGGGAGTACTCCACCTTGGGCGGGATCTGCGGGTACTCCTCCCGGTGCACCAGCTGGTCCGCCTCCAGCTCCTTGAGGTTCTGGCTGAGCGTCTTGTAGGAGATGCTCGAGATGTACTTCTTCATCTCGTTGAAGCGCACCGTCCCGAACTCCATGAGGGTGTAGAGGATGGTCATCTTGTACTTCCCGCTGATGAGCGAGAGGGTGTAGCTGAACCCGGTGGTGTCCAGGCATTCGTCCGCGATGCAGCGCTGGCTCATTGTGATCCCCAAGACTTACCTGAGGGTTAGATACTTCACTTGATTATATTACTTTCCTTTTATACCATATGATAGATTAGTGAATCACCTTTGAACGAGGGATTCGCATGAGATCGGATATCAAGGAATACGAGGCCGTCCAGGAAGCGGCCATGAAGTTCGTGAAGAGCGTGGCCGAGGGGAACAGCAAGTACGCGAAGGAGCTGTTCACCGACGAGGCGGTCCTCTTCGGCTACCTCGACGGCAAGCTCGAGCACGGCTCGATCGAGCAGTTCTACCGCAACGTGGACACCGTCCCCGGCGGGAAGGACTTCAAGGCGCGCGTGGACGTCCTCATGGTGGAGGAGTCGATGGCCGTCGTCAGGGTCCTGGAGGAGAACTGGGGAGGCCGCATCGACTTCACCGACGTGTTGCTCCTGCTGAAGATGAACGGCGAGTGGAAGTGCGTCGCCAAGGCGTACAACCAGAATTCGGACACAATCAAGAAAGATTGAGTTCCGAAACCCGGAAAACTCCTTCCCGCCGCCGCAGGGGATAACAATCCCGAGAAAGTAGGCCGCACCTGCACGGACGGCCCCCTGCGGCGGCATACCCCGTGCATAAGAAGTTCTGAATTATATTACTGAAAAGAAGTAATTAATATCCCGTACCGCATGGTAACACGAATCTAGGTTGCGCGTAGCAACAAGATGAGAAAGGTGTTACCGATGGCGCTGAAGGACTGGTTCACGGACGAGGCGAAGTTCAGGATAGTGAGGATCCTCATCTCCGGAATCGCCCTGATCATCAGCCTCGGGAAGTTCGCGGAGCTGCCGTACGGCATCGATTTCGCCTGGATCGCCGTCATCCTGTGCGGCGTCCCCATCGTGTGGGGAGCGGCCAAGGCACTGGTCACCGAGCACGACATCAAGGCCGACCTGATGGTCTCGCTGGCACTTATCGGATCGCTCATCGCGGAGGAGTACTTCGCGGCCGGAGAAGTCGCCTTCATCATGGAGATCGGGTCGGCCCTCGAGGACTACTCCGCCGCCCGCGCCCGCAAGGGCATCGAGAAGCTCATCAACCTGCGCCCGAAGACCGCGCGCGTGAAGAGGGACGGGAAGGAGATCGTTGTGCCTGTGGAAGAGGTCCGCGTCGGCGACCGCCTCGTGGTACTCGCCGGCGAGACGATCCCCGTCGACGGGACCGTCGTCTCCGGGGAGACCTCGATCGACCAGTCGGTCATGACCGGCGAGTCCCTCCCGGTCGACAAGGGGCCGGGGGACAGCGTCATCAGCGGGACGGTGAACCGCTTCGGGGTCTTCGAGTACGACGCGACCTCCGAGGAGAAGGACAGCTCCCTCCAGCGGATGATCGACCTGGCCAAGGAGGCCGACGAGAACAAGGCCCCCATCGTCCGCCAGGCCGACCGCTGGGCCACCTGGCTGGTCATCTTCGCGCTGGCCGCCTCGCTGTGCACCTACATCGGCACGGCGCTGATCCTCGGCGACACCAGTGAGGCCTTCGACCGCGCCGTCACGGTGCTGGTCGTCATCTGCCCGTGCGCCTTCGTGCTCGCCACGCCCACGGCCATCATCGCCGGGATCGGGAACGCCACCGGGCACGGGCTGATCGTGAAGTCGGGGGACGCCATGCAGAGGTTCGGGTACATCGACACCGTCGCCTTCGACAAGACCGGGACGCTCACCCACGGGGACCTGCGGGTGACCGCCTGCGAGTCCTTCGACCCCGAATACCCAGACGATGAGATATTGAAACTTGCGGCGGCCGCCGAATCGCGCTCCGAGCACCCCATCGGAAAGGCCATCTCCTCCGCCTTCGAAGAGACCGGGAGGAAGCTCCCGGAGATCGACAGGTTCGAGGTCTCCGCGGGCAGCGGCGTCTCGGCCGTGTGCGGGGGAGTGCCCGTCCTGGTCGGGAAGGAGAAGTTCCTGCGGGAGAATGGAATTGAAGTAGACGGCTCGAGAGCGCAGAAATACCTGTCCAAGGGCGCCACCGCGGTCTTCGTGGCCGCGAACGGCAAGGCCGTTGGCCTGGTGGCGCTGGCCGACACCGTCAGGGCCACCGCCGCGCCCACCGCCTCGCGCCTGCGCTCGATGGGCGTGAACACCGTCCTCCTGACCGGGGACAACCCCGCGGCCGCCGCGGAGATTGCCTCGGAGGCCGGGGTGTCCGAGGTGAGGGCGGAGCTGATGCCCGAGGACAAGCAGCGGATCATCAGGGACTATCAGTCCGAGGGGCACAAGGTGTGCATGATCGGGGACGGCATCAACGATGCGCTGGCACTTACGTCCGCGGACGCCGCCATCGCCATGGGCGGGATCGGCTCCGACATCGCCATCGAGTCCTCGGACGCGGTCTTGGTCTCAGACGACATCTCCCGCGTCCCGTACCTGATCTACCTCTCGCGGAAGGTGCTGAACAAGATCACCGTGAACATCGCCATCTCGCTGACCATCAACGTCATCGCCACGATACTGGCGGCAACAGGCGTCCTCGACGCGGTGGTCGGGGCGCTGGTCCACAACGCCGGCTCGGTCTTCGTGGTCGTCAACTCGCTGTTCCTGCTGCGGGTGAAGGACCCCGCCGAGGAGGAGAGGAAGGGGAAGAGCCCGGGAAGGTCCGTCCCGGAGGCCGCGGGAGCGGCCTCCTGAGCCCCCCTGCGAAATACTTATCTGACAGACAGACAGTTGCAATCGCGAGGCATAACCATGGTAAAGCAGACTGCAGGCAGGGATTCGCTGGGCGATTTCGCCCCGAAGTTCGCGGAGCTCAACGACGACGTCCTCTTCGGAGAGGTGTGGTCGCGCGAGGACAAGCTGTCCCTCAGGGACCGGAGCATCGTCACCGTCACCGCGCTGATGTCCAAGGGCATCCTCGACGAGTCGCTGAAATACCACATCGCCAACGCGAAAAAGAACGGGGTCACCGCCGGGGAGATGGCGGAGATCCTCACCCACGCCGCCTTCTACGCCGGCTGGCCGAACGCCTGGGGGGCGTTCCGCTACGCCAAGGAGGTCTACGCGGACGAGATCGCGGCGGCCAAGAAGAACTGACAGAAAGCCTTTGTAAAAATCATTTTGACCGGCCCGGGAAGCCCCCGGGCCGGCCTTCTCCCCTCACTCCCACTCGATGGTCGCGGGGGGCTTGCTGGTGATGTCGTACACCACGCGGTTGACCTGGCTCTTCATCTCGTCGGTGATCCGCGAGGAGATCCTCCGCAGCAGGTCGATGGGCAGGGAGGAGAAGTTGGCGGTCATCCCGTCCACCGAGTCCACCGCGCGCACCGCGACGGTGTACCCGTAGGCGCGGCGGTCGCCCTGGACCCCGACCGACCTGGTCGGCAGGAGCACCGCGAAGTACTGCCAGGGGCGGACGGCCTCTCCTTTCTTCACGGACTTCATGATCTCGTCCTCGACGATGTAGCAGGCGTTGCGGACGATCTCCACCTTCTCCGGGGTGACCTCGCCCAGGCACCTGATGGCCAGGGCCGGCCCGGGGAAGGGCTGCCGCTCGGAGGCCTCCACGCCGAGCTTCCTCGCCACGGCGCGGACCTCGTCCTTGTAGAGGTCGCGCAGGGGCTCGACCAGGGTCATGTTCATGTCCTTCGGGAGCCCGCCGACGTTGTGGTGGGACTTGATGGTGTCCCGGACGCCGTCGCCGCTCTCGATCCAGTCGGGGGCGATGGTGCCCTGCAGGAGGTGGGTGGCGCCGAAGTCGCGGGCGTACCGCTCGAACACGCGGATGAACTTCTCCCCGATGATCTTCCTCTTCTGCTCGGGGTCGGTGACACCTTTCAGAGCATCGAAGTACTCGTCCGCCGCGCGGGCGATGCGGTAGTTGATGCCCATGTGCTTCATCATGGCCTCGACCTCGTCGGTCTCGCCCTTCCTCATGAGGCCGCTGTCGACGTAGACCGCCAGCAGGCGGTCGCCGATGGCCTTGGAGGCGAGGGTGGCGGTGACCATGGAGTCCACGCCGCCGGAGCAGGCGATGATCGCCTTCCCGGGGGCGGGGACCTGCTCCTTGATCGAGGCGATCGCCTCGTCGATGAACCCCTCCTCGTCGAAGAACGAACCCATCATTCCACTTTCCTTGCTTCTTCGACGACGAAGTCGGAGTCCTTCTCGACCTTGGCGGCCATGGCCGCGCGGTCGTCCTTGAGCTTCTGCGCGAGGGCGGCGTCGGAGAGCGCCAGGATCTCGACGGCGAGGGTGGCGGCGTTGTCGCCGCGGTCCATGCCGACGCAGGCCACGGGGATGCCCGGGGGCATCTGCACGATGCTCAGCAGGGCGTCGTAGTTGAGGGCGCCGGAGGCGGGCACGCCGATGACCGGCTTGGTGGTGAAGCTCGCGATGACGCCCGGCAGGGCGGCGGAGAGCCCCGCGATGGAGATGAAGACGTCCGCGTCGGAGCCGGTGACCAGCTCCTCTACCCTCTTCGGGGTGCGGTGCGCCGAGGCGACGGCGATGTCGAACGCCACCCCGTATTTCCTCAGGACCTTGATCGCCTTCTCCGCGACGGGGAAGTCCGACTTGCTCCCGGTGATGATGAAGACCTTTGCCATGCTGAACGCACCTGCGACGGGATAGTTAATGATTTGCGCGCGCAGGCGTGCGCGACATTGTATGCAGGAAGGCAGCGGAAGGCAGCGGATGCGGAGGTCGGGGGTTTGAAAATGAAAATGGGAAAAAATGGAATGGGGGACCGGCCGGGCAGGCCGGGCCCCCTACTGAATCGGTTCAGCTCTTGAGAAGGGCTACCAGGAAGATCCCGACGGCGATGAGGGCACCGATCAGGATGGCGACCAGGTTCACCAGGGCGTCGTAGAAGACGTCCCAGGCTGCCACTTCCTCGAACGGCGAGATGTCGCTCCAGGCGATGAGGTACAGCCATGCGAACCCGATGATGAGCCCGGCGAGAGCCAGGGCCACTCCGTACGCTTTGTTCTTGCCCCTTCCGAAGTATGCGGAGAAGGCACCGGCCGCGACCGCCGTCACGGCGAACGCGATGACGATTACGGTGATGAACTCCCAGATGGTCCAATCCATTATTCAGCCTCCGATTCAGTGGATGCGCAGTTACATCCGAATGTACCGATGATGCAAGTCAACAATAAAAAGGTTTATGGGTTATTTATAGGAAAAAGAAAGGTCCCAGAGGAACGGCGTGGGGAAGAGTGATGCTCCGGATCGGCTGGCGGGAGCATCCCTCCAGAATGCCCGTTACGGCTTCACGTTTTTTAGGTGCTGTTCATATACTAGGACCGAATTTATAAATAAACAAATCCGATACTTTTAAATAGAAGGGCATTGTTCGCCTATCCGTTGGGTTTTTGGAGGCAATATGAAATTTTCGGGAACGGTGCAAGGGACCAATTCGGAAGGGCGCGTCATCGTCAGGTGCGAGGGCGCCCCCGACATCGGCTCCCCGGTGACCGACTCCCGGAAAAGGAAGGTCGGGACGGTGAAGCGCGTCTTCGGGCCGGTCGACGGCCCGTACGCCTCCGTCGCCCCCGCGGCCGACATACCCAGACAGACATTCGCCGAGGGAAGCACGTTGTACTTCGGCGGAGAAGGAACGAGGAAAGGAAATGGCAAAAAACAGAGAAGAGACCGAAGAGATCAAGGTGTGCCCCGAGTGCGGAAGCCACCATCTTGTCCGCGACTACGAGAGAGGGGAGCTTGTGTGCGAGGACTGCGGTCTCGTACTCGACGACCAGTTCATCGACCAGGGACCGGAGTGGAGGGCGTTCGACGTCGAGCAGGGCGAGAAGAGGGCCCGCACCGGCTCTCCGATGACCTACACCATCCACGACAAGGGTCTCTCGACCGAGATCTCCTGGAAGAACAAGGACAGCTACGGGAAGAGCATCCCCACCAGGAACCGCGCCCAGCTGTACCGCCTCAGGAAGTGGCAGCGCAGGATCAGGGTGTCCAACGCGACCGAGAGGAACCTCGCGTACGCCCTCTCCGAACTCGACAGGATGGCCTCCGCCATGGGCCTCCCGAGGAACGTCAGGGAGACCGCCGCCATGATCTACCGTAAAGCGGTCAACAAGAACCTCATCAGGGGCAGGTCCATCGAGGGCGTCGTCGCCGCCTCGCTCTACGCGGCCTGCCGCCAGTGCGGCGTGCCCAGGACCCTCGACGAGGTCGCCAGCTCCTCCCGCGTCGGGAGGAAGGAGATCGGCAGGACCTACCGGTTCATGACCAGGGAGCTCAAGCTCAAGCTGATGCCCACCAAGCCCCAGGACTACGTCCAGAGGTTCTGCTCCGAGCTCAAGCTGAGCGGCGAGGTCCAGACCAAGGCCGCCGACATCCTCAAGGACGCCTCTGAGAAGGAGCTCACCTCCGGGCGCGGCCCCACCGGCGTCGCCGCCGCGGCCATCTACATCTCCTCGATCCTCTGCAACGAGCGGAGGACGCAGAGGGAGGTGGCGGACGTCGCGGGAGTGACCGAGGTCACCATCAGGAACAGGTACAAGGAGCTCACCGAGAAGCTCGGCATCGAGATCCAGCTCTGAGAAACCCCTTATCCCCTCCGGGGGATTTTTCCAATATCTGGCACATTCAATTTTTGATTTCCGTTTTCCTTTTTTTCAGAGGAAAATCAGGAAAACCGTGTGTCCCCAGCACCGTTTTCTACCGCCTCCCCGATACCAACCCCATGCACAGCGAAGGCTGCATCATCTGCGGGAAGGAGCTCGTCTACTCGGCCGAGGAGAGGGACGTCGTCTGCTCCCTGTGCGGGAAGAAGTGCCGGTCGTCGATGTGGTGCCCGGACGGGCATTACGTCTGCGACGACTGCTGCCGCGCCCCCTCCCGGGCGGTCATCGTGAAGGCCTGTCTGGAATCCAAGGAGAAGGACCCCATCAGGCTCGCCGAGTCGATCATGCGCGACCCGTCGATCTGCATGCACGGCCCGGAGCACCACATCCTCGACGCCTGCGCGCTCGCAACAGCATACAAGAACTGCGGCGGGGACATCGACCTCGAGAAGGCCCTGCCGGAGCTCGTATCGAGGATGTCCCAGATCCCCGGAGGGGTGTGCGGGAGGTACGGCTGCTGCGGAGCGGCGATCGCCTGCGGGGCCTTCGTGAGCGTCGCCACCGGCGCCACCCCCCTCAGCAGGAGATCGTGGGGGATGGCGAACACCATGACCTCGCGCTGCCTGGCCGCCGTCGGCAGCATCGGGGGCCCGAGGTGCTGCAAGCGCGACGCCTTCCTCAGCCTCACGGCCGCCGCCCGGTACATCACCGAGAACATGGGCGTGGAGATGAGATGCGAGAGGCCCGTGTGCACATTCCATACCCGCAACCAGCAGTGCCTAGGCAAAAACTGCCCGTTCAACCCCGAACATCAGGACGAACGATGCCGACTGTAATAGAAAACACGGTGTGAGATAGTTCGGTTTATCTACGAATCCGTCAATTATCCGCCTAATTGCAGGAGTTGGTAAGCAATGGGACTAATCGACAAGTTCAACAAAGGCCTCGACAAGACCGTCAACAAGCTCGACGACGCGATCACCCGCGCCGGCGAGGACGACAAGGCCCACATCGACCGCTACGTGAAGGACCTGGGTCTTTCCGACAAGGTCAAGGCCGAGGCGCAGGACATCCTCACCAAGGCGTCCGTCAAGGACTCCGAGGGCAAGGAGCTCGTCTACAGCGGCAGGAACCGCGCCGGCGCGTGCGTCTACATCGCCGCCCAGCGGAACGGGGAGCACAAGAGCCTCGAGGACGTCGCCCGCGTGGCGCACACCGTCCAGTCCGAGCTCAGGAAGTACTGCCTCGACGTCAAGGACAAGCTGAAGATCGACGTCGAGATCGAGGAAGTGTCCTCGAGCTCCGACGAGGAGAAGAAGGACGAGAAGGCCGAGGAGAAATCCGAGGACTCCAAGGCAGAGGAGAAGAAGGAGTGATCCTCCCGGGGGCCTCCGGCCCCCTAAACCTTTTTCTATTTTTCTACATCTGGGTCATTCATGAAGCAGGACCCCGTGCTGGTCATCCCCCCGTCGGAGCGGACCGTCTTCTCGTACCGCATCGAGGGCGGGATGGACGCCCGCGACCTCGACGAGATGGAGGCCATGGACTCCGGCTACGTCACGGGGCAGAACTGGCCGAAGATCGTCTCCGATTCGGTGGACGTGCGGCACCGCATGCGGTACATGCGCGCCCGCTCGCTGGGGTTCCGCTACCTGCGGACGGAGAACCCGGGATACCAGAGGTTCCTGGAGGAGATCGACCCGGACCTCCCGGCGATCGCCGCGTGGATGTGCTCCGAGTTCTACCTGAACGGGACCGAGAGGGTCACCGACATCCTCGGCAATCTTGAGCAGGCCAACCCGCTGAAGTACGACAGGCCCCGCGCGGAGGGCACTTACCGCCGCAAGGTGGCCGATTTCATGGTCAATTCCGCCGAAGCGGAGGGCCTTGACTGGCTGGTCGACGGCAACCTGATCAACGACCTCGCCTTCGAACGCGTCCCGGTCGGGACCTACGGGTCCACCGAGATCACGAAAACAGGCGACCGGGAGTACGAGATGAAGCTCGTCCTCGCGGTCCGCTACATCGGCCGTCTGAAGCCTTGAAAATCACGGCTTGAACCACTTGAACTCGAGGTACTGGATCCCCTCGCCGACGCGGCAGAAGAGGATCTCCTTGCGGACCCCGCCCGAGAGCCTCACGGTGCGGGAGATCTCCGGCCACATGGCGAGCTCGGAATCCTGGAAGGCGTGCACCAGGTAGCGCGCGTGGCATTCGTCGGGCGAGCCCTCGTAGACGCGGAAATGAGTGCCGTACTTGAAGCCGGTCTTCACCACCAGCCCCCGCTCCCTGAGGTCCTCGTAAGCGCGCAGGCGCAGCCCGAACTCGTTCTGGTTCTTCCGCCCGATCGACTTGATGCCCTCCGCGGTGAGCTCCCTCCCCCGGCGGTCGACGACCTTCATGCCGCCCTTCTTCACGAGGTAGCAGCCCTCGATGAGCGACAGTTGCAGGACGCCTTCCATGGGCTTCCCGAAGAAGGCCTTGGAATGGAGCGCCTCGGCGGCCTCCGGGTCGAAGACGAAGATGCGGTCCCCGACGATGGTGCCGACGGCCTCGGGGGCTCCCACGGCCTCGACGTTACCGTGCGGGTCGTTCACGGACATCTTGTAGTAGGTGGTGTCGCCCTCCTCGTCGACCACTCCGTAGAGCAGCTGCTTCCCGCGGTCCTGGGTCTTCTCCACCTCGGCGGCCGAGCCGCCGATGTCGACGGCCCCCCGCTCGGACACCGCGCAGACCATGTAGACGGGATCGGAATCGGAGGGGTGCTCCCCGCGGGCGTAGACGCGGAGGTCGAAAGCGCCGGACTCCGGCTTGACGATGAACCCCCTCTCCCGGAGGTCCTTGTAGACCTGGTACTTGGCCACGAAGCCGGGGATCCGGGACGAGGCGTACTCGAAGAGCTTCGGGAAGTCCAGTTTCTTGCCTTTCCTCCTGACCTCGAGCCGGTCGGCCTGCACGAGGAACGCGGCCTCGACGAGATCGAGCTCCAGGAAACCGCCGCTCAGGGGGTACCCGAAGCAGCCCTTGGAATAGGTCTGGCTGGCCTCCCTGACGTCGCGGATGAAGACGGAATCCTCCTCGAGCTCTCCCGGCATGATGCGCCCATCCCGTCTGGGGGATAAATTACATTCGATGCCGGGACCGGCCTTCCCCGGGTCAATGTATAAGACGGCAGCATCCGATTCGAAGATGAATCGAGGGGATCCGATGGAGAAGATGAGCGGTGAGACGATCGCGCTGTGCGCTTTGGCGTGCCTTGTCGGCTTCCTCCTCGGAACGTTCTAATTCGCGCTCGTGACCATCGTGCTGGTGGCGCTGCTGGCCATCCTGGGGATCTACGGCTGCGTGAAGAAGAACCAGGCCATCTACATGCCGGTCATCTACTTCTACACGGGCATGCTCATCGGCAGGATCGTCGTCAGGATCTTCGACCTGCCTCTCGTAGCCTGATCTCTAAATCTTTTTTACAAAAGGATAATCTCAGAAGAAGGGAGGGGGAGACCCCTCCCTGAGATGTTTCTTTCAGGCCATCCCGGACTTCGGGAGGGTGCCGTTGAGCGCCTGCTCGTAGCCGTAGAGGTCGAGCAGCCCGTGCCCGGAGAGGTTGAAGACGATGGTCTTGGCCTCGTTCTTCTCCTTGCACTCCAGCGCCTTGTCCATCG
>JBMNQO010000024.1:0-14562 GCA_050944195.1 Methanomethylophilus sp.
CCGAGGTTCCCTTCGCGGAGCACCTTGACGCCCTCGATGGTGGTCCCGCCCGGCGAGCAGACCCCGTCGATGAGGGCCTCCACGGACATCCCCGAGTCGAGGATCATCCGCCCCGAGCCGATGAGGCTCTGGGCGACCAGCAGCTTCGACTGCTCCTCGGTCAGGCCGTGCTTCACGCCCGCCTTGATGATCGCGTCGGCGAACATGTAGATGAAGGCGGGGGAGCTCCCGGACACCCCGGTGACGGCGTCGAGGTCCTGCTCGCGGACCTCCACCTCCTTCCCGGTCGCCTCGAGGAGGGTCTTCACGGCCTCGCGGTCGGCGTCGGTGCAGCCGGGGCCCATGACGTAGCCCGAGGCGCCCTCGAAGACGAGGCAGCAGTGGTTGGGCATGACCCGGACGATGCGGCAGCCCGGGGCGTAGGAGGCGAGGGTGGAGATCTTCACGCCCGCCGCGATGCTGATGAGGAGGCTTCCCTGCTTGAGGACCGTTCCTTCCTCCTTGAACAGGGGGGCGATGTTCTTGGGCTTCACCGCGAGGACGAAGACGTCCGCCCTGTCCTGCAGGTCCTTCGCGGCCTCGAACATGTCGATTCCGTAGGTCTGGGACATGCGGTCCCGGGTGGCCTGCGTGGGGGCGCAGGCGGCGATCTCGCCCTTCCCGTAGACGTTCTTCGAGAGGAGCCCCCCGATCATGGCGCCCGCCATCCGGCCGGCCCCGATGAATGCGATCTTGTAATCCATACGTCTTCCAGCGGGATTCTCCTTATAAGGATTTCATGGATTCATTACAGAATATTTAGATTAAATTAAATTCTTATTCGGAGGGCAGTATTTAAAGGCAGATTTCATTTTGCGCGTTCTTTATTATATAGAAAGACTGCATCGGAAAAAACCAATGTCACTAGTCGCAAGCTATCTGCCATTACTATTCGTGGGAATCATTTCCCTCGGATTCGCGCCGTTAGCGTGGGTGGTCTCGAGGCTGATCAGGCCGGCGAGGTCAACCAAGTGGACTGAGGAGACATATGAGTGCGGTTCCGTCCCGATCGGGGACACCAGGGTCATGTTCAGGCTGCAGTACTACGCGTTCGCTCTGATCTTCGTGGTATTCGACCTGGTCGTGACCTTCCTCCTGATCTGGTCGGTGGCCTTCGACGGACTTTCTTACGGGGCCACCTGTTACGTGCTCATCTTCCTCGGAATCCTGCTAATGGGAGTCGTCTACTCGCTGAAGAAGGAGGAGAAAATATGGATATGAGCCTCTACCCCCACGCGGTCGCCATGAGCGCCGATGAGTTCATGAGCTGGTCCACAGCCATGATCAACGACCTCATGAGCTCCGGCACCAGGAGGACCATCGACAAGCTCACCGGCCCCGTCTGGTCGTGGGCCATGAAGAACTCGATGCACCCCCTGCACTGGGGTCTGGCCTGCTGCGCCCTGGAGATGTCCCAGGCCTCCGCGTCCCGTTTCGACGCCGAGAGGTACGGGATGATCTACAGGTCCTCGCCCAGGCAGACCGATATCCTCCTCGTGAACGGCTGGATCACCAAGAAGATCCGCCCGCACATCAGGAGGCTGTGGGAGGAGATGCCCGCCCCCAAGTGGGCGGTCGCCATGGGAGAATGCGCCATTTCCGGCGGGCCCTGGTATGACTCCTACAACACCGTACAGGGACTCGACCAGATCGTCCCGGTGGATCTCTACATCCCCGGATGCCCGGCCAGGCCGGACGCGATGATCGACGGGTTCATGCTGCTGCAGAAGAAGATCGACGCCTACTTCAGGCGCGGGGCCTTCCTCAAGGACTGAGGTGCACTCATGGCTGCAGAACTCCGCAATCATGACGACACCTGGGAGCCTGAGATCAAACAGGCCCTGGAGTCCAAGTTCCCCGGGCACATCGAGGTCACCAAGACCGAGGTGCGCAGGGTCTACGCCAAGACCGACCGGGAGACCATCCACGACATCTGCCAGTTCCTCCGCGACGAGCTGAACTTCGAGCACTGCTCGACCGTCATCGGCGTGGACATGAAGGACTACATGCAGGTCGTGTACCACATCAGCAACCTGACGAACTACAAGGGTGAGGTGGTCGAGCTGACCATCGACGTCCCCAACGACGACCTCCACGTGCCCACCATCTCCGACCTCTGGGGCGGGGCCAACTGGCACGAGAGGGAGACCTGGGAGCTCTTCGGGATCGTCTTCGACGGCCACCCGAAGCTGGAGAGGCTGCTCACGCCCGACACCTACGAGTTCTACCCGTTCAGGAAATCATACAAGCTCAGGGGCTGGGACTGATGGCATGGCGTAAGAAAGGAAAGAACGAGGTTCCCGTCGACGACGAGGGGAAGCTCGACTCGGCGGCGATCGCCCAGGGCGCCTTGACGGAACAGGAGTCCAAGGAGATCTTCGACGCCGAGACCAAGAAGATGGAGACCGACAAGATGTGGGTCATCATGGGACCCCAGCACCCGTTCTCGCACGGGCTGTGGACCCTGAAGATCCAGGTCGACGGAGAGATGGTCACCGATGCGGAGCCCATCGTGGGCTACCTGCACAGGGGATGGGAGAAGGAAGCCGAGAACCGGACCTACCCGAAGATCATCCCCATGGCGGACCGTCTGTGCTACGCCGCCTCGATGACCTATACGCATCTTTACTGCATGACCGTGGAGAAGGCCCTCGGCCTCGAGGTCCCCGAGAAGGCGAAGTACATCAGGATCATCGCGGACGAGATCAACCGCCTGCAGTCCCACCTGATGTGGCTGGCCGCCATCGGCACCGACCTCGGGAACTACACCGGCTTCCTCTGGGCATCCAGGGAGAGGGAGTATTGGATGGACATGAACATCAGGCTCTGCGGGGCCCGTATGACCACCAACTACCCCAGGATCGGCGGCGTCAGGAACGACACCACTGACATCTTCGACAGGGACATTATCAGATGCTGCGACAGGTTCGACAAGGCCCTCTGGGACATGATCGGACTGATTGATGACAACTCAACCTTTACCCACAGGCTCATCGGCAACGGGATCATCACCCGCGAGCGGTGCGCCAACCTGGGGATCACCGGCGCCGCCGCGAGGGGCACCGGCATCGACTTCGACATCCGCAGGGACGACCCCTACGACAACTACGACCAGATCGACTTCGACGTCCCCTGCCAGACCGCCGGGGACTCGTACTCCAGATACCTCGTGAGGGTGGAGGAGATGTTCCAGGCGACCAGGATCATCAGGGAGGCCATGGAGAAGGTCAGGGAGCTCGGCAAGAACGCCCCCTACCGCCTCAAGGCCCCCATGAACGTCCCGGCCGGCAGGACCTTCTGCCGCATCGAGGACTGCCGCGGAGAGGCGGGCATGTACCTCATCTCCGACGGCACCGACAAGCCTTACCGGCTCAAGGTGCGCAGCCCCATCTTCGTGAACGTATCGGCTTCGAAAGACCTGCTCACCGGGTGCAGGATCGCAGATGTGCCAGCTATCATGGCGCAGATCGACATGTGCCTCGGCGAGACCGACCGGTGATGCGAAATGGGTGACTACGTATCAATCCGCGACTGGATCAACTACCCGAACCCGCTCGACAACGAGTTCTATCCGTTCGGCGACACCTACAACATGCCGTACGATATCTCCCTGAAGCTCTGGGACATCATCGGCGGCACCCTTGCCTGGCTCCTCGACCTGCTCTTCCCCGGGAACGTCGTTTCCGAGTGGCTCGTCTGCGACGGGACCAGCAACTTCTTCGCGCTTGTAATCTTCATGATCGTCATCTTCCTGGTGGCGTTCACGGCTGTCCTGGTAGCCCTATGGGAGGAGCGTAAGGTCCTCGGTAGGGGTATGGACCGGCGCGGTACCATGATCGGCATGTGGGGATTCATGCAGTGCGTGGCCGACGGTTTCAAGACCTTCATGAAGGACAACATCGCCTCCACCCGCGTCGACAAGATGGGGTACTGGTGGACCGTTGCCCTCATCGTCGGCACCTCGGTCCTCATCGACTGCATGATCCCTCTGTCCAACAGGTGGTTCGTCGTCGATTACGGCACAGGCCTGATCATCATCATGGCGCTCTATGCGCTGGCACCGTTGTTCATCCTGGTGTCCGGATGGTCGCAGAACAACAAATACGCCCTCATCGGAGGTATACGTGCCTCCGAGATGATGATGGCGTACGAGGTCCCGATGCTCATCACCATCGCGGCCACCTGCCTGCTCGCCGGCACCTTCAACATCAACGAGATCGTGACCGCCCAGTACGAGAACGTCTGGTACATCATCCCCGAGTGCATCGGCGCGGTGTCCTTCTTCATGTGCGCCGCCGCCGAGTCCGAGCGTTCCCCGTTCGACCTCGCCGAGGCCGAGTCGGAGCTCGTCGAGGGATGGCAGACCGAGTACGGCGGTATGAAGTGGGGTCTCATCATGCTCGGAGACTACCTCAGGGGCTCCTGCTCCTGCAGCATCTTCGTCATCCTCTTCCTCGGAGGCTGGACCCTGCCCTTCATCGACCTCAACGCCTGGACCAGCTGGTGGCCCGTGCCCGAGATGGTCATGCTGCTCAAGACCTGGCTGGTCTTCTTCTTCGTCGTGCTGCTGAGGCTCGGCGTGGCCCGTGTCAGGACCGACACCATCCTCAACCTCGGCTGGAAGGTCTTCATGCCGCTCTCGGTGGTCAACCTGCTCATCGTCATGCTGTTCAGGATGGGAGGTGTGTTCTGTTGAGCGAATATTACGAGAAGTACAGGGACGGAAGGCACCGCAACTGGAAGGACCTCTGGATCGTGAAGCCGATCATGGTCTGCACCAGGCTGCTCGTCAGGACCACCATCCACAGGCCTGTCACCGTGCTCTATCCGTACGAGTCCCTCTGGGAGCCCGACAACTACCGCGGGCGCCCGGCGCTGGACTTCAACAAATGCCTCGGATGCGGGATGTGCGTCAGGATGTGCCCGTGCGCGGCCATCATCCTCGTGGACACCCCCGACGACGAGGGCAAGACCGTCAAGAGGCCCCAGATCAACATGGGGCGCTGCTCCTTCTGCGCTTACTGCGCCGAGTACTGCCCGGTGGACGCCATGACCGTCAGCCCCATCGTGGAGCTGGCCGAGTTCACCAGGTCCGACCTCATCTACGGCCCCAGGAGGCTTGCCTACGACAAGACCACCGAGGGCATGAAGGTCAAGCTCGAGGAGACCCTGATCTCCGACTTCAAGAACGGGAACGGCGAGAGGAGGGTCGATCCGACCAAGACCGACCGCCCCGAGCTCGATTCCGCCAAGTGCATCAGCTGCCGGAAGTGCTCCAAGGTCTGCCCGGTCTCCGCCATCACCATGGTGGAGCACGGCAAGAACGCCAAGGGGCGCCCCATCTTGTGGCCCGAGGTGGACGACGCCAAGTGCGTCTGCTGCCAGAACTGTGTGGACGCCTGTCCTAAGCAGGCCCTGCACATCAAGGAGGTGCTGTGATGGGAGTATTAACAGAGATCTGGGACTGGCTCGTCGATTTCCTGGTGTTCATCTGGAACAACCCTGACCTCGTCGCCTTCGTTGTCCTGGCCGCCATCGCGATCGCCGGAGCCGTAGCCGTCGTCACCAGCAAGATACCGGTTCACAGCGCATTCTATCTCGCGCTCGTGTTCTTCTGCGTCGGTGTGGTCTACTTCTTCCTGGAAGCGGAGTTCATCGGCGTGATCCAGATACTGGTGTACGTCGGAGCTATCACTATCCTGTTCGCGTTCAGTATCATGCTGACGCGCAGGTACATCATGGAGGATGATTCCGATGAGTAAGAGGACCGCAGCCGCGGTCGGACTCGCAGCCTGCCTGCTGGTGGTGCTCGGCCTGACCATCATCGTCAACGACTGGGATGACTCGCCCCTCGGATTCAGCGACGAACCCACTAACATCGCGTACGACGACGTCGTCGTGGAGGAGAGCGACGGTACCGAGACTGTCGACCACAGCTCCCTCAACTACGGAGTCCTCGAGTACTACGGGCCCCTGCTGCTCGTGCTCGGGGTGCTGATGTACGCGGCCATGATCGGCGGAATATGCATCGCCAGAGAGGAGGTGGAAAAGGATGATTCCAATTGAGTTCTTCCTCTTCTTCGGGGCGATCCTGTTCGTCATCGGGGCCTACGGCATCATGACCAAGTCCAGCACCATCGTGGTGCTGATGTGCATCGAGCTCATGCTCAACGCCGCCAACATCAACTTCGTGGCGTTCTCGGCATTCTCCGGGGACAGCCTCGGGCAGGTCTTCGTGATCTTCTCGATCTCGGTGGCCGCCGCTGAGGTGGCGGTAGGTATCGCTATCATGCTCAACGCTTACAAGATGAGAAAGACCGTCAGTACCGACGATCTCAACGAACTGAGGTGGTGAAAAGATGGTATTCATGGACTATGTCTGGCTGGTACCTCTTGTGCCCATGCTCTGCTTCCTGATCGTCGGGTTCTTCGGCAGGTACATGGGGCCGAAGCAGCACTACGGAGGATACCTCACCATCTTCGGTGCGGCGTTCTCCTTCGTGTATGCGATGCTCGTCTCCATCGAGTACTGGACCGGAGACGACTACCCTGCAGCCATCGAGAGCACGCAGCACTGGTTCGACATCGGCAGCCTCGAGATCAACCTCGGCTACTACATCGACTCGCTGTCCTGCCTGATGATGCTCTTCGCATCGTTCATCTCGATGCTGATCTTCATCTACTCCCTCGGGTACATGGGCGACCAGGGCGAGAGGAAGAGGAGGTACTTCGCAGAAGTCTCCCTGTTCCTCTGCGGAATGCTCGGCCTCGCGGTCTCGGGCAGCCTGTTCACCATGTTCATCTTCTGGGAGGTCATGGGACTCTGCTCGTACCTGCTGATCGGCTTCTGGGGATTCAACCACCCGGAGGCGCCTCAGAAGGCCTCTGCAGCCAAGAAGGCGTTCCTCGTCACCAGGCTCGGAGACGTGTGCCTCATGGGAGGCATGTTCGTCCTCGCCCTCGAGATGGGGAGCCTCGACTACTCGGTCGTCTTCGACTACGACAACCTCGCCGCGGCCGACCAGGGCATGCTCACCCTCGCCGCCTTCCTGATCTTCGGAGGCGCGATCGGCAAGTCCGCCCAGTTCCCGCTGCTCGACTGGCTGCCCGACGCGATGGCCGGCCCGACCACCGTCTCCGCTTTGATCCATGCGGCAACCATGGTCAAGGCCGGTGTGTACCTCGTGGCCCGCTGCTTCCCGCTGTTCGCCATGAACAGCGAGGTCATGCTCTTCGTGGCCATCATCGGAGGCGTCACCGCGTTCTTCACCGCCACCATGGCGATGAACAACATGAACATCAAGAAGGTCCTGGCCTACTCGACCCTGTCCCAGCTCGGCTACATGTTCCTCTCCATCGGCGCGGGAGGCTACCTCTTCGCGATCGGCATGGAGGACGGCAACGCCGCGCTGATGGCGGCGGGGGCCCTCGGATACACCGCGGGCATCCTGCACATGGCGAACCACGCCTTCTTCAAGGCACTGCTCTTCCTCTGCTCCGGAGCCGTCATCCACGAGACCGGGACCGAGGACATGCGCCTCATGGGAGGCCTGCAGCACAAGATGCCCTACACCTCGACCACCATGCTCATCGGCGCCCTGTCCATCGCCGGATTCCCGTTCTTCGCGGGCTTCTGGTCCAAGGACCTGGTGCTCGACGTGGTCTTCGATGCCTTCAGCGACACCGCGGACATCACCAGCTGGTGCTTCGCGCTCCTCTGGTTCCTCGGAGTCGTCACCGCGTTCATGACCGCCTTCTACATGTTCAGGCTGTGGTTCATGACCTTCAAGGGCGAGCCGCGCGAGAACGCCAAGAAGGTGGAGCACGACGCGCCGCGCTGCATGACCATCCCGCTGGTCGTGCTCTCGCTCTTCGCCTTCGCCTTCGGATACACCCTGCTCTTCGGATGGGACGGTGTCTTCACCATCTCCCTGCAGCCCACCGGCTGGCAGGTCGGAGGCGGAGCGGCCGACATGGGCTTCCACTGGGTCGAGGAGCTCTTCACCAACTGGAAGACCTACGTGACCATCATCCTGGTCCTCTGCGCGATCTACCTGGCGTACCTCATGTACGACAAGAAGTCGGTCAACCCCGGCCGCGTCAGCAAGAACGGGACCTCCTGGCTCTACAGGACCGTCCAGAACAGGTGGTACCTGCCCGAGATCTACGACCAGGTCGCCTGGAAGCTCGGGTACGACGTCGCGCTCGGCGTCGACTACTTCGACAGGAACGTCATCGACGGGACCGTCAACGGCCTCGCCAATGCCGTCGCCGGCAGCGGTGACCTCATGTCCCGCGCCCAGAACGGAAACGTCCACACCTACACCGGTGTGGTCATCGGAGGGGTGGTGGTTCTCTCGCTGCTCCTGCTTGCGATGATCTACGTGTTCGGAGGTATGTGAGATGGATTCGTTCATTCTGCCCGCGATGGTGCTGATCCCCCTCATCGGGGCTTTCATCACCCTCATGCTCGGAAAGCATCAGAAGAGCGCCGTGTACGTGTCCTTCGCGTTCGCGGTCGTCGACCTGATCCTGGCCCTCTACCTCATGTACGAGGTGGACGACCTGAGCCAGTTCGACTACAGCTCCAGCTGGTTCGAGGCCTTCGGCCTGACCATGAACTTCATGTTCGCGGTCGACGGGCTCAGCATCCTGATGGTCTTCCTGACCGCGTTCCTGGTGGTCGTGTGCATACCCTTCTCCCACAAGGAGCAGGACAGGCCGCACTACTTCTACGCGCTGCTGCTGATGATGGAAGTCGGCCTGATGGGAGTCTACACCTCGCAGGATTACTTCCTCTTCTACATCATGTGGGAGGTCACCCTGCTCCCGATGTACTTCCTCATCTCCTGGTACGGAGGCCCGAGGAGGCACTACTCGGCGATCAAGTTCCTGATCTACACCCACGTGGCGTCGCTCGTGATGCTCATCGGCATCTTCGCCATGGGCTTCGAGGCTGCCGCCGTCAACGGCGAGGGCGTCAACTTCGCCTTCGACTACGTGCACCAGGCCTGCGGCAGCTGGAGCGAGACCTTCCAGACCCTCGTCTTCGGTCTCCTGTTCTTCGGCTTCGCCGTCAAGATGCCTACCGTGCCGTTCCATACCTGGCTGCCGGACGCGCATACCGAGGCCCCCACCGCGGGCTCGGTCCTGCTGGCCGGCGTCATGCTGAAGATGGGTTCCTACGGAATCATCCGCGTCTGCCTGACCAACTTCGAGCTCGGAGCTCAGAACTGGCAGGACGTGATGATCTTCCTGGGCATCCTCTCGATGATCTACGGCTCCTACGCGTGCATCGCGCAGAGGGACCTCAAGAAGATGGTGGCCTACTCCTCCGTCTCCCACATGGGCCTCGTGATGATCGCGATGGGCTGCCTGACCCAGACCGGGATCGACTTCGCCGTGTTCCAGATGTTCGCGCACGGTCTCATCTCCGCCATGCTCTTCATGGTCTGCGGGATGGCCGGACACAACTTCGGGACCAGGCAGATCGCCCTCCTCGGCGGCATGGCCCAGAAGGTGCCCGTCTACGCCACCTTCATGATGTTCGCCTTCATGGCGTCCCTCGGACTGCCCGGCCTCATGGGCTTCATCGGCGAGTTCGGCATCATCTACGCCTTCTACGAGTACCTGGAGGCCAACGACATGATCTGGATGCTGGTGTTCTGCCTGCTGAACCTCCTGCTGACCGCGGGCTACTACCTGTTCGCCATGCAGAGGGTCCTCTTCGGACACCTCACCACCAGGATCGACACCTCGAAGTGCCACGACGTCGACAAGATCGAGGGAATCGCGATGGGAGCGGTCGCTCTCCTCGTGGTCCTCTACGGAATCTGGCCCGACCTCGGGCTCGATATGATCGGGTACTTCAGCTACCCCTCATGGATGGTGATCTGAAATGGATGCGACAGCTGTCACTGACATATTCGGGGAGTACTCCCCGATCATCCCGATGGCCATACTGATCATCGGCGCACTGATCATGCCGGCGCTCTACTTCGGGTTCAAGAAGAAGGCGCCCGTCACCGCGATCGCCCTGATCTTCATGATCGCGAGCATCGCGGTCAACCTCATCATGCTCCTCGGGGACAACTACCCCGAGGAGTACCGGACGTTCTCGAGGCTGTTCACCTACGACGCGTTCAGCGGCCTGATGATGCTGCTCTTCCAGATCGTCGCGCTGATCGTCCTGTTCGTGTCCGTCTCGAGCAAGGAGACCACCACCCTGCACTTCGGGGCCTACAACGCCCTGCTGCTGGTCGCCACCAGCGGCATGATGTTCGTCGCCTCGGCCAACGACCTGGTGGCGATCTTCGTCGGCGTCGAGACCGTCTCGATCCCCTCCTACGCGCTGGTCGCGATGAAGAGGAACGACGCCCGCGCCGCCGAGGCTGCCGTCAAGTACGTCATCGTCGGTGGGATGTCCACCGCCCTGACCGTCTACGGTATCTCGATGATCTACGGGGCCCTCGGCACCCTGACGCTCTCCGAGCTCGGGCCTGCCCTGGCCGCGGAAGGCTACACCTGGGCCTTCGTCATCGGCATCATCTGCATGATCGCCGGTTACGGGTTCAAGATCGCCGCCGTTCCGTTCCACATGTGGGCGCCCGATGTGTACGAAGGAGCATCCACCCCCGTCACCATCTTCCTGGCCACCGGCTCGAAGAAGATGGGCATCGTGGTGTACATCAAGATCTTCCTGGTCATGTTCCTGGTCGCCGAGGCGACCAGCGGGCTCGGCATCGAGGAGATCCAGTACTTCTTCGCCATCATCGCCGCCTTCAGCATGACCGTCGGGAACGTGGTCGCCATCGCGCAGAACAACGTCAAGAGGATGCTCGCCTACTCGTCCATCGCGCAGGCGGGTTACATCCTCATCGTGATGGCCGTGATGTCCCAGTACGCCCTGGAAGGAAGCATCTTCCACATGTTCACCCACGTGTTCATGAAGGGCGGTGCCTTCCTGGTCGTCGGCGCGTTCATCTCCGCCGGCATCGGGGAGAAGCTCTCGGACTACAACGGCCTCGCGAAGAGGGCCCCGCTGACATCGTTCGCGATGCTGCTGTTCCTCTTCTCGCTTGCGGGAATACCGCCTCTGGCAGGATTCACCTCCAAGTTCGTCCTGTTCTCGGCGACCATCTTCACGAGCGAGAGCAGCGGCGTGATGACCGAGTGGATCTGGCTGGCCTTCGTCGCCATCATCAACTCCGCGATCTCCCTGTACTATTACGTCAGGGTCGTGAAGGCGATGTACGTCGAGAAGCCCGCCGAGGGAACCCCGGCCACGAAGCTCAAGCTTCCGCGGTCCTTCGAGTTCGCGATCCTCTGCTGCGCGGTCGCGGTCGTTGTCCTGGGTGTCTACCCCGAGCTCATCTCGGGCGTCATCGAGGACGCTGCTGCCTCCGTGTTCGCCGGCATCAACGCCTGAAGCAAACCTCTTCCCGGCCTCCGGGCCGGGACCTCTTTTCTGTAAGGAATCCAACGGGGAACGGACTGCCGTTCCAACCCCTCCGCGCCCTCGCCCAGATTTCTTAAATATCAGTTTTCGGGATGGCTAAATCATGGCTATGAAGAACGAAGTCCTGAAGGCCATGAAGGAAGCAGGCCGCCCCCTCTCCGCCGGCGAGGTCGCGAAGATCCTCGGCGCCGACCGGAAAGAGGTCGACGCGGCGTTCAAGGAGCTGAAGGCCGAGAAGGCCATCGTGTCCCCCGTGCGCTGCAAGTGGCAGCCCGCCGCCTGAAACATCCGGAGGGAGGCAGGCAAGGGGTCCTCCCCCCGGTCCATTACCCCGTTTCTGGGAAAAAAATACCCAGATAGCCAGTTGTTATCATCATCTTTAAGTAGGGTCCCTCCGATGCTCCAAGAATGGCAGGGAACTGGCATGACTGCATCTCATCGGACCTCGACAGGGTCGACGGCGTCATCAAAGAGGTGACGGCCTCGGAAGACCCAGAGCTCACCGAGATGTGCGACTACGTTCTCTCCAACCACGGCAAGAGGATCCGCCCCGCCATCTGCCTGCTCTCGTTCTACGCCTGCGGGGGAGACGACTCGAAGAAGAAGAACGCGACCGACATCGGCGCGGCCATCGAGATCATCCACAACGCCACCCTCATCCACGACGACATCAACGACCAGGGCGAGCTCCGTCGCGGCGCGAAGGTCCTCTACCGCCAGTACTCCCTCGGGAAATCGATCGTCGTGGGGGACTACCTCTTCGCCCTCGGGTTCAGGCTGCTGGGCGCGACCTCCAACGACATCGTCAACTACGTCATCGACGCCGCCTCGGGGCTGGCCGCGGGCGAGTTCAACCAGAAGCACTACGAGCGCAACAACAGCGTCGACGAGGCGGAGTACATGAAGATCATCGGCGGGAAGACCGCCCGCCTCATCGAGTGCGCCGCCAAATGCGGGGCCTACGTGGCCGGCGCCTCCGCCGAGGACATCGAGGAGCTGGGGCAGTTCGCCTACCAGGCGGGCATGGCCTTCCAGATCATCGACGACGTCCTGGACGTGGCCGGCGACGAGGGTAGCACCGGCAAACGCGTGGGCAACGACATCGTCGAGGGCAAGCCCACCCTCCCCATCATCCTCGCCATGCAGGACCCCAAGGTCGGGAAGCGCGTGGCCGAGATCTTCGACGACCCCTCCTCGGATTACGACGACGCCGCCGAGGCCATCGCCCTCATCAAGACCACGGACTCCGTGCAGAGGTGCCGCGCCAGGGCCGCGGAGATTGGCGAGGAGGCCAAGAAGCACCTCGCGTGCGTGCCCGACTCCGAGTACAAGGAGTCGCTGTGCCAGCTGGTCGATTTCTTCGTCTCCCGCGACAGGTGATTCCCGATGGACAGCGTCGACGTCCTGGTGGTTGGCTCGGGTCCGGCCGGCAGCCACGCGGCGCAGGCCGCAGCGGAGAAAGGACTGTCAGTATTGGTCCTCGAGAGGCGCCCGCAGGTGGGCGTCCCCGTCCGCTGCGGGGAGATGATCCCCTCGGTGGAGGAGATCCGCGACATGTTCCCCAACTACCGGGACACCGACATGATGTTCTCCGAGCCCGTCTGCCTCTCCACTAAGGTCAATGCCATCAGGCTGGTCGACCCCAACGGGAAGGTCAGGGACTTCCCCTTCACCGGCTACACCACCGACCGCGACCGCTTTGACCAGCATTTCATGGATCTGGCACAGGAGGCCGGGGCGGAGCTGAAGGTCAATACCGCCTTCGAGACGTTCAAAGGGAACGTCGCCCAGACCTCCGCCGGGGAGATCGGGTTCAAGGTGCTCATCGGCGCCGACGGCCCCGGCTCGCGCGTGGCGCAGGCCGCCGGGCTCCCGGCCAACCGCAACCCCTACCCCGCCGTCTCCGCCCAGGCCAAGGGCGATTTCGAGCCCATCATCCAGATGTTCTTCGGGAAGATAGCTCCGGGAGCTTACGGCTGGATCATGCCCAAGAAGGGAGGCGCCAACGTGGGCGTCGGGTTCTCGCCGCAGTTCTCCCAGGGCTCCCTGCGGGGCTACATGGAGAAGTTCTGCGAGATGCACGAGCTGGAGCTCACCACCCCGATGAAGGGCAAGTACGTGCCCTCGGAGGGGCCGATCGCCAAGACCTACACCGACAACGTCATGCTCGCCGGGGATGCGGCGGGAGTCGTCATGCCGGTCAACGGCGGGGGCATCCCGCAGGCCATGATGACCGGGCGCATGGCGGGGCAGGCGGCCTACGAGAACATCGCCAACGGGAAGAGCCTGGCACTGTACGAGCAGGACTGGAAGGAGATCCTCTGGAAGCCTCTTCACATCGCGGCCAACAACAAGAAGCTGGCCGATTTCTTTGCCTTCCGCAGCGACCGCAGCACGGCCATCTGCATGAGCATCCTCGGCACCCGCAGGATGGGGAAGCTCATCCGCTGCAAGCACCTGTTCCCGTGATCAACGCTTGCGGTGCGCGCGCAGCGGAGAGCCGCAGATCGGGCACTCGTCGAGCTTCTCCTTGTACCATTTGCCGCAGCCGGTGCACTGGTAGTTCCACTTCTCCTTGCGGGTGATGCCCGCCTGCCCCACGCCCCGGCAGGGGATGCCCATGGCGCGGGCGGTGTTCTGGATGGAGTAGTCGTCGGAGAGGACCTCCCCTTCAACATCTACTGCAAGTGCCAGAACGGTGATGTCGACGGGGGAGAGCCTGCCGATATCACCCGTCTTGGTCGCCGCTTCCTTCACCTTCCCAAGGGCGGCGTCGGTCGGGTCCATGACGCGGAGAAGCCCCTCCCAATAATCCAAACGGGAGTCCTTGTACTTCCGCAGCTCTTTGACGACTCCGGAGGGGCAGCAGCATTCCCCGTCGGGGAGCTGCGCCATGGCGAAGAGGGCCGAGCTGTCGAGGACCAACATGCTTCCGCTATCTGCGGGCATTGTTATCAATCTATCCCGCGCAGGACATGTGCCAGGCGCCCGCTCTCGCGGAGGGTCTGGACCTCCGAGATGACCGAGGTGGTGCCCAGGATGACGACCGGGCGGCCGTCGGAGGC
>JBMNQO010000025.1:0-14526 GCA_050944195.1 Methanomethylophilus sp.
GGTACTCCCCCGGAGTGGCGGAGCCCTGCAAGGACATCGCGAAGAACCCCGAGATGGTGTACGAGCACACCTGCAAGTGGAACACCGTAGCGGTGGTATCCGACGGGACCCGCGTGCTCGGGCTCGGAGACATCGGCCCCGAGGCCGCCATGCCCGTCATGGAGGGCAAGGCCATGCTGTTCAAGTACCTCGGCGGCGTCGACTGCGTCCCCATCTGCCTGGACACCAAGGACCCCGACAAGATCATCGAGACCGTCAGGCTCATCGCCCCCTCCTTCGGCGGCATCAACCTCGAGGACATCTCGAACCCCAAGTGCTTCGACATCCTCGACGAGCTCAGGGCCGACTGCAAGATCCCCGTCTGGCACGACGACCAGCAGGGTACCGCGACCATCGAGGTCGCCGGCGCCATGAACGCCCTCAAGCTGGTCGGCAAGAAGTTCGAGGACGCCAACATCGCCATCGTCGGCGCCGGCGCGGCCTCCATCGCCACCGCCAGGCTGCTCCTGGGCACCGGGTTCCGCGCGGACCACATCTGCATGTGCGACTCCAAGGGGATCCTGAACATGGACAGGACCGACATCGACGAGGCCCACAAGCTCAAGAAGATGATCGCCGAGAAGACCAACGGCGCGGGCAAGAAGGGAGGCATCAAGGAGGCCATGGAGGGCGCCGACATCGTCATCGCCGCCTCGCACCCCGGCCCCGGCACCATCCCCGCCGAGTACATCGACGGCATGGCCGACGACCCCATCGTGTTCGCCACCGCCAACCCCGTCCCCGAGATGTGGCCCTGGGAGGCCAAGGAGCACGGCTGCAAGGTGTTCGCCACCGGCAGGGCCGACTTCCCCAACCAGGTCAACAACTCCATGGGCTTCCCCGCCATCTTCAGGGGTGTGCTCGACGTGAGGGCCAAGTCGATCTCCGACGAGATGTGCATCGCGGCCGCCACCGAGCTCGCCAAGTGCGCCGAGGAGACCGGCCTCACCCCCGAGCACATCGTGCCCAACATGTCCGAGGAGGACGTCTTCGCCCGCGAGGCCGCCGCCGTGGCCGTCGAGGCCTGCAAGGAGGGCCTGGCCCGCAAGCAGACCACCTTCGACGAGGAGCACGAGCGCGCCGCCGCCATCATCGGCAGGTCGAGGAAGCTCACCAAGGCCATGATGGACCAGGGCTTCATCAAGAAGTTCGTGGCGCCCGCCCAGTGAGTGCCAGATAAACATTTCAGGGGCCCCCTCCGGGGCCCCATAACGCATTTCTGTTATGCCAATCCACTGAAATACTGGATTAACTTAGGTCCCGCCCGATGCCTGCACCGAAGGTCTCGGTCATAGTCCCCATCCGCAACGGCGCGGAGTTCGCAGCCGGCTGCATGGCGGATCTCAAAGCCCAGACCTTCCGCGATTTCGAGGCTTTGATTTGCGTGGACGCCGCCAGCGACGACGGGTCCGAGGAGGCCGTCCGGAAGGCGATCGGGGACGACCCCCGCTTCCGCGTCCTCATCCTCGGCGACGACACCCACCTCGCCGGCAACAGGAACCTCGGGCTCGACAGTGCCAGCGGGGAGTTCGTGTGGTTCTGCGACGTGGACGATTCCTTCGTCCCCGACCTCCTCGAGGAGTGCGTGAGGCTGCAGGAGCGCGACTCCTCCGACCTGGTGATCTTCAACGCCGTCAACGTCGGCCCCGGTGAGCGGGTGCCCGAGAAGTTCCTCGGGAAGGAGTTCCCGGCCTACCGCCTCTCCTCCGCCGAATGCATGAAGGGGATGCAGCCCGCCGCCATCCCCGTGACCGCCTGGTCCAAGTTCGCCCGGAGGTCGGTCATCGAGGAGCGGGGGATCCGCTTCCGCGACTCGCTGGCCGAGGACGTGGACTTCACCTACCGCCTGCTGGAGGCATGCGAGACGGTGACGGTGGACCTGCGCCCGCTGTACGCCTACCGGCGCAACGCCGGCACCCTCACCACCAGCTCCTCCCACGCCGACATCCGCGGGAAGGACGAGGTAGCCGCCTACGGCCTCGCCGACGGGATCGAGATGGACCCGCGGGTGCGGGAGGACGTCCTCCGCCACAACGCCTACATGAAGATGCGCTCGGCGGGGCACATGGAGAAGGGGCCGTTCGTCGAGTACGTCCGGAGCCCCGAGTTCAAGGAGCTCCGCGAGAAGTACCTCAGGGGCTTCGAGGGCTGGGGATGCTACCACTTCCCGGGCGTCTACCACTGGGGCATCAGGTTCTACCTGAAGCACTTCTACAAGCGCCGCGGGAAGACCTACATGAGGACCGACGGGGAGTCGTTCCTGCGGAAGTGCCAGATACCGAAGGACTGAACCCTCGGACCGATATTGGAAAAGGAAGGAAAAACGGGCCTTGCGGCCCGTGGAAGTTTTCAGTAGTTGGTGGACGAGACGCACTCGACGTTCTGGATCCCGGGGATCGAGGTGAGCGCTTTCTCGAGGTCGCCGCCGATGGTCTCGATGGTGTCATCGATGACGAAAGCGGCCACGATCTTCATGAGACCGAAGGCAACGGGGGCGATCTTGGTGTCCTCCTCGATGAGCTTGACGCCCTGGGGGATGACGTTCGGGAGGTCCGCCATGATCTTCTTCAGATCCACGTCGGTGCTCTCAGGCAGGATGTCGTAGGTGCTGACGATCTGTCCCATTCTCTCACCTCAAGGACCGCAGAATCCGCAGTTGGGGCACTTGTAGGGGACGCTCTGATCGCGGCACTGGGCGCACCTGCCGATCTCGACCTGCCCGCAGTTGGGGCATTTGAAGAAGGTGTTGCCGTGCCCGATAAGCCTCTTCCCGCAGGAGGAGCATATCTTTTCGTTAGCCATGGCCGTCTGATGCCCCTTCTTGTATTAAAAAGGGATGGGCGGAACCTTTTATTATCGGGCGCGTGTGCGAGTCACCATGAAGACCCAAGCAGACTGCGGCCCCTGCCTGCTCAAGCGCGTCCTCTTCCAGGCGCGCCTGGCCGGCAACGGGACCGAGTTCGAAGCGGTGAAGGCCGCCGCCGCGGAGTACGCGGCGCAGTCCCGCCCCGACATCTGCTCCGCGGAGCTGGGGCGCCTCGTCCACGTCAAGGCCTACGCGGCCATGGGGGTGAAGGACCCCTACGCTGCCATGAAGGTTGATTCCGACCGGGTGGCGGAGTCCTTCGTCAACGACGCCCGGGAGTACATCGATTCCCAGGACGACCGCTTGGCGGCCGCCGTGCGGGTGTCCGTGGTGGGGAACATCATGGATTTCGGCTCGGGGAAGGCCATCGACTCCCCCGAGGAGTTCTCGGCGATGTTCCACCAGCTCCTGGAGCAGGGGATCGGCTCGGACGACACCTCCCACCTGGAGGATTTGCTGGACAAGGGGTTCGACGTGCTGTACGCCTTCGACAACTGCGGGGAGGACTGCTTCGACCGGCTCCTCATCCGCGAGATCAAGGCCCTCGGGAAGCGGGTGGTCGGGGTCGTCAGGGGCGCGCCCATCCTCAACGACGTCACCCGCGAGGACGCCGTCCGCATCGGGCTCGACAAGGAGCTCGACGGGATCGTCGACACCGGCGGCTTCACCGTCGGGTTCTCGCCGGCGTACATGACGGATGAGCTGAAGGACGAGATGGGCCGGGCGTCCGTGCTGATCGCCAAGGGGATGGCCAACTACGAGTCCCTGTCCGAGATGGACCTGCCCTGCCCCGTCGCCTACATCCTGCGGGCCAAGTGCCTGCCGGTGGCGAACAGTCTCAACGTCCCGCTGGGGACGAACGTGGTGCGGGTGGAGATGCCCGTGCCGAAGGAAGAGTGAAACCGATGCCGGAGGTCAGGCAGGCGGTGGTCATGGTCGGGGGGAAGGGCACCCGCCTGCTCCCCCTCACATTGACCAGGCCCAAGCCCGCCATGCCCGTGCTCGACCGCCCCTTCCTGAAGTACCTCATAGACGCATTGGCGGCCGCCGGGGTGAAGGAGGTCATCCTCGCCGTCGGCTACAAATCCGACGTGCTGGCACATGCCATCGGCGACGGCTCCGACATGGGCGTGAAGATCGTCTACTCGGACGAGGACGAGCCCCTCGGGACGGGCGGCGCCATCAAGAAGCTCGAGGACCGTCTCGACGACGTCTTCGTGGCGGCCAACGGCGACACCATGAACACCCTGGACGTGGCCGCCATGGTGGAGACGCACTTCCGCACCGGGGCGGACATCACCGTCTCCCTGGCGCCGGTGGACGACCCCTCGCAGTTCGGGGTGGTGGTCACCGACGATAAAATGAGGGTGACGGAGTTCCAGGACAAGCCGGCGAAGGGGGAGGAGATCTCCAACCTCGTCAACACCGGCCTCTACGTCATCAACAAGGACGTGCTGGGTCTTATCCCCGCGGGATAGTTCTGCGACCTCTCGAAGGAGCTCTTCCCGGTCATGATCCAAAAGGGGATGAGGCTCCAGGGGCACCTCTCCGACGGGGAATGGATCGACATCGGGAGGCCGAAGGACCTCATCAGGATCAACCAGGAGATGTCGGCGAAGATCTACCCGGACAAGGATTGGTCTACGGAGGCCTACGGAACCTCTGTTTCCGGGCGCTCCTATATAGGTTACGGAGCGGCGGTCAAATCCTCCAAAATCGACGAATCCATTATATCAGAGGGTTGCAATGTCGACCTATCCGAGATATCTGGCTCTATGCTGATGGCAAAGTGTCAGGTATTCAAATCGAAAGTGACACGCTCCGTCCTCGGCGAGGGATGCAAGCTCGAAGAGGGAAGCTCTGTGTCGGACAGCGTGCTTGCCGACGGTACCGTGGTCGGCAAGGGCGAGAGAATAGAGGGACAGCATGACTGATATCATAAGAGCCAGGGCCCCGTTGCGTATCGGACTCGCCGGCGGCGGGACCGATGTGGACCCGTACGCGACCGAGAAAGGCGGCTACGTTTTCAACACCACCATCAACAAGTACGCGTACAGCACCCTGAAGCCCCGCAAGGACCACAACATGACGGTGACCTCGGAGTACTACGGCAGGTACCGGGCCCCGCTGAACGACGGGCCCCTCCCGCTGGACGGGAACATGGACCTCATCAAGGCGGTATCGAACCACTTCCAGGTCACCGACGGCTTCGACATGAACATCCGCTCGGATGTCCCCGCGGGCTCCGGCCTCGGCGGTTCCTCGACCATGATCGTGGCCATGATCGGCGCCATCGCCAACTGGCTCGACGTCGACATGTCGAAGCTCGAGATGGCGAGCCTGGCATATCACCTCGAGAGGGAGGTCATCGGGCTCAAGGGGGGCAAGCAGGACCAGTACGCCGCCGTCTTCGGCGGGTTCAATTCCCTCAAATTCGACAGCAACGGGGTGGCGGTCCTCCCCGCCAAGATCCCGCAGGACATCATCTACGAGCTGCAGTGCCGCTCGGTGATCTGCTTCACCGGCATGACGCACGACTCCGCCGCCGTCATCGACACGCAGATCAAGTCCTACAAGGAGGGCAAGAACGACGAGGCCCTCGACAAGGCGAAGGAGATCGCCATCAAGATGCGCTCCTCGCTGCGCCACGGCGAGATCGACGAGGTGGCCCAGCTGCTGGGCGAGTCCTGGGAGTACAAGAAGAAGTTCTCCGACAAGGTCTCCAACCCCGAGATCGACGCCCTCTACGACACCGCCATCAAGGCGGGCGCCATCGGCGGGAAAGTGTCCGGCGCCGGCGGGGGCGGGTTCATGTACTTCGTCACCAAATACGATAAGAAGCCCCAGGTCTCCAAGGCCCTGTCCAAGGCGGGCGCCGAGGTCACCGAGTTCCAGTTCGAGCCGGAGGGAGTCATCTCCTGGAGGAGCAAAGTATGACTGACGCGACGATTTCTGAAGAGCTGAAGAAGAGCGCGGACGCGATCCTGGGCATCGACCCGGCGCAGATCGAGGCGGCGGCGGAGCTGGTCTACGGCGCCGTGAAGAACAAGGGCCAGGCCATCTTCATGGGCAACGGCGGCTCCTCCGCCGACGCCCAGCACATCGCCGCCGAGCTCTCCGGCCGCTTCAAGATGGAGCGTCCGGCGATGGCCGGCGTGTGCCTGTCCAACATCGCGCCGGTGACGGCGATCGGCAACGACTACAGCTACGACATCGTCTTCAAGCGGCAGGTGGAGGCCTTCGCCCGGCCCGGCGACGTGGTCGTCGGGATGTCCACCTCCGGCAACTCGAAGAACGTGGTTCTTGCTCTGGAGCGGGCCAAGGAGCTCGGGTGCAAGACCCTCTCCTTCACCGGCCCCGGGGGGAAGCTGAAGGACATCGCCGACGTCGCGGTCATCATCCCCAGCACCGACACCGCCCACATCCAGGAAGGGTACCTCGCGGCCTGCCACATCATGTGCGGCATCGTCGAGAGGAAGATGTTCGGACGAGCGGCCGTACTCACCGACAGGGACGACACGCTCTGCCCCGACATCCCCCACAACGGGGACCCCGCGAAGATGAAGGTCTTCCCGTGGGTGCCGGAGGCCGTCAAGAGGCTGAACGATGCGGGCCTGCCCGTGGTCGTGGTCACCAACCAGTCGGGCATCGGCCGCGGGATGTACACCGTCGACGACATGAACGCGGTGAACGCCGAGATGGAGCGGCAGATCTCAGCTGCTTCGGGCGGCCGCATCGATTCGATCTATTACTGCCCCCACCGCCCGGACGAGGGATGCTCCTGCCGGAAGCCGGAGACCGGGATGGGACTGCAGGCCATCTCGGACATGGGCCTCGACCCCGCGAAGTGCTGGATGGTCGGCGACAGCGACGCCGACATGGAGTTCGGGAAGCGCCTCGGGATGAAGTGCATCCGCGTGTCTGGCACATTCACTTTCAAAGACGCCGTCGACGAGATCCTGGGGAACAGGGACCGATCCTGACATTCTACCGATCCGTGAGTTTTTATTCGCGCGATTTACCGCGCATGATGTAAATACGACGATGCCTTAATCGGGAACAGGTCGGCACATATGTACGTCATATCCCTGATCGTCAAGAACGAGTTCGGCGTCATGCAGAGAGTCATGGGCGAATTCACCCGCAACAAGATCAACGTCGAAACCATCGTGGTCGGGAAATGCGAGGTCCCTGGCAAGTCGAGGATGGTCCTTTCCGTCATCGACCGCGGGGAGGCGGAGCTGGCGATGGGCAGGCTGCAGAAGCTGCAGGATGTCTACGGCTGCGAGCTCGTCCCCGAGGAGGGGCAGTCCGCGTACGCGCTCATCTCCACCTCCAACGGGAACGTCGGAGTGGTCGGAGGCGACGACCAGGTCGAGGAGATCATCGAGCGCTCCGAGCCCGACAAGTACGTCAAGGCCCTGAACGCGCTCTGAGGTATGTGCTGAAGAGGGATCCTATGGAAAAATGCGAATTCATCTGGCTGAACGGAAAGCTTGTCAAATGGGAGGACGCGAAGGTCCACGTCCTCGCGCACGCTCTGAACTACGGTACCGGCGTCTTCGAGGGCATCAGGGTCTACAACACCCCCAAGGGCCCCGCCATCTTCCGCCTGAAGGACCACGCCCGCAGGCTGGTCGACGGCTGCAAGATGATGGGCATCGACATGAACTTCGGCGGCAAGGACTACACCTACGAGATGGTCATGGACGCCATCAAGGAGGCCGTCCGCGCCAACAAGAACGTCGACTACGTCAAGCCCTGCGTCTTCCTCTCCGGAGAGGAGGTCGGGCTCAACCCCGTCGGCGTTCCCGCTTCGTTTGCCATCACCTGCATCAACATGGGCGCCTACCTCGGCAAGGACGCCGACGCCGGCATCAAGCTGATCACCTCCTCGTGGCAGAGGCCCGACTATCTCTGCGGCCCCGCCGGCGCGAAGGTCAACGGCTCCTACGTCGCCAGCTGCCTAGCCAAGAGGGAGGCCATCCGCCAGGGCGCCAACGAGGCCGTCATGCTCAACAAGGAGGGCCACGTCGCCGAGTGCACCGGGGAGAACATCTTCTTCTACAAGTTCGGCAAGGTCTTCACCCCGTCCGCCGCCGAGGGCATCCTCCAGGGTGTCACCCGCAGCTCCATCATCCAGATCGCCAAGGACCTCGGCTACGAGGTCTGCGAGTGCCCCGTCACCAGGTTCCAGCTGACCTCCGCCGACGAGGTGTGGCTGACCGGGACCGCGGCCGAGGTCGCGCCGGTCACCAGCATCGACGGCCGCCAGGTCGGCAACGGGAAGCCCGGAGAGGTCTCCCAGAAGATCCACGCCGAGTTCACCAAGATCGCCACCGGGAACAACCCCAAGTACGACAAGTGGCTCGACTACGTGAACTGAGTTACGGACTGAATTTTCTTAAGGGGGCCTCCGGCCCCCTCCCTGAATCATTTTGGTGAGACGGTGGGAGATCAGGGTAATTGGCTGACCCGGAAGATCGACGGCTGCATCCTGTACATCGACAGGAAGCCGGCATCGGAGCAGAGGATGCTGTTCCTGGGGATCTCCGTGGCGCTGGTGCTGGCGTACATCGTCTTCAGCGCCTATTCCTACGGCTGGTCGGACGTCGCCCATTACTACGGGTTCTCGCAGAGGGTCATCGACGACAGGCTGGTCCCGTACAGCGGGTTCCCGTTCGAGTACCCGCCCCTGGCCATCGTCTTCATGCTGGTCCCGAGGCTCTTCAGCTTCAACGACATCTCCTACAACATCGCCTACATCCTCTTCGCCTTCGTCGGCTATCTCGTCGCCGCCCATTACACGTTCAAGCTCGCCGATTCGTACGGCTACAGCCGCGGGAAGTCCGTCTTCTGGGTCCTCTTCGCCTTCGCCTCCCTCGGCTTCTTCGCGGTGACCCGCTACGACATCTTCCCGACCGCCATGATCATCATCGCGTTCTGGGAGTTCAGGAAGGGCAGGAACGCCTGGGCGTTCGCCATCCTGGGGCTGGCCACCATGACCAAGCTGTTCCCCGCCCTGGCGATAGCGGCCCTGCTCACGGTCCTCCTCGTCAGGAGGGAATGGAAGAACCTCGCCGTAGGGGCCCTGGTCTCGGTCGCCGTCTGCGTGCTGGTGGAGCTGCCGTTCGTGATCATCGACCCGTCCACGGCCTTCGATTACCTCAACTACCACAGCGACCGCGGCCTGCAGGTGGAATCGGTCTTCGCCGGCGTCATCATGTTCTTCGCGCTGTTCGTCAGCAGCGACGTAGGTGTCGGGGACAGCTACGGCTCCACCAACCTGACGGGGGTCCTGCCGGAGGCGATCGCCCCGTACATGAACGCCCTGACGGCAGTGGCCCTGATCGTCCTGGTCCTGGCGGTGCTGGTGTGCGTCGCGAAGAAGAGGCCGGCCTGCGACCGGGATTACCTGGCCGCCGTGATCACCGTCGCGATGATCACGGTCACCCTGGTGTTCAGCAAGGTCTTCTCGGCGCAGTACGGGGTGTGGTTCATGTTCCTGTACCCGCTGCTCATCCCCCGCATGGAGGAAGGGCGCTTCCGCGATGCCTTCCTGCTGTTCTTCGTCATCTACGCCGTCACGGCGGTGCTCAACTTCACGCTCCTCTACAACAACCTGTCCCACATGGGGGCCTGGGGCATCGTCAACAACCTGGTCAAGAACATCGCCAACGTGGCCCTGGCCGCGCTGACGGTGCATTTCCTGTTCAGGCATACGCTGGGAGCAGGGAAGAAAACGGAAGCGGAGCCCCGGGCCGAGCCCTCGGGCGCCTGAGAACCGAGGATCTCACTGGGCCTTGGCCTGCTTCTTCCGCTTGGCCTCGGCGGGGTACATCTCGTAATAGTTGTTCCCGCTGAACTTGCAGAGGAGCTTGGCCATCCACTTGCCGAAGCCCCACAGCTGGTGCATGGTGCGGATGGCGACCTTGGAGCTGAGGTGCGAGACGCCCTCGGCGCGGGTCCCGAAGTCGTAGTAGACGTAGTCGATCTTCACGTCGTGGTCCTCGTACTTCAGGAGGTCCATGAGGACCTTCCAGCCCTTGTACTCGAACTTGTCCCAGCAGTCCGCGATGCGGTCGTGGAACTCGCTGCAGCGGATGGCGAACAGGCCGGACATCATGTCCTTGGTGGTCTGCTTCCCGTGGATTTTGAAGAAGATCTTGCAGAAGCCCTCGACGGTCTTCGACCCGAGCGCCCGCTTGGCGCCCATGGACATCCTGCTGTTCCGGACCCCGACGCAGATGTCGGCCCCCTCGTCCATCTTGGCGATGATGTCCTTCAGGGCGGAGATGGGGTGCTGGAAATCGCAGTCCATGCAGAGCGCGTAGTCGGTGTCGGCCATCCAGAAGCCCTCCATGACGGAGGCGGCGAGGCCCTTCTCCTACTGCCTGGGGTAGATCTGGGTCAGCGGGTCGTTGAGCGCGCGGACGAGCTCGATGGTGCCGTCCGTGGAGTTGTCGTCCATGAACAGGATCTTGTAGTCCGGATAGGCCTCCCTGAGGGCTTTCGCCATGTTGACGACGTTCCCCTTCTCGTTGAAGGTCGGGATTACTATTGTGCAGGACCCTGTCATCGGATTTTCCTTCTGGCTTCGTTATCCTACTCTGTTATTTATACAATACCCTCGGTCCGTAAGGCAGACTTTCAGGCCTCTGGCTCTTTGCCGTTTCCCTTCTCCCCGATGCCGTTCTTCTTCTTGAGGTACCACGACATCGCCATGCTGATCCCGATCACCAGGAAGATCATGATGAGGGTGAAGGTCTGCGCCTCGTTGCTTCCGAAGAACCCGTAGAAGAAGTCGCTCAGGAGCATGATGAACCCGTACTTAAGGACGCATCCGAGCACGATGTAGAAGGCGCTCTTCTTGGGGTCCCAGTTCATGATGGCGATGAACGCTCCCGCGAAGGGGATCATCGGGGCCACGCGGTTGAGCAGGAGCAAACGCTCATCGCCTAGCACCAGGAAGCCGGTGTAGTCGTCGACCAGCTTCTCGATCTTCTTGGGGATGCGGATGTGCTTGACCACGTAATAGAGCGAGAAGATGCCGATCAGCTCGGCCAGGACCGCCATGAGGATGAGCTCGCAGCCGAACAGCAGGGAGTTCTCGGTCTCCGTCCCGGCCATGAAGCCGACGACGAAGAAGAACTCGGGGAGGGTGGGGATCACGAGGGCGTCCAGCAGGAAGATGAGGAAGATGCCGATGAGCACCCCCGTCGGGTCCCCGCCGAAGAAGTCGTAGATCGCCTCCCCGATATTGACCATGGGCAAAGGAATCCGTTAATGGTATATCATCCGAACGGGTGTTGCTCAGGTCAAGCCCGAAACTAAAATATTATATCTTGACCGACTAGACGGCACCCGATGTCTGTGCTGAAGACGATGATCAAGGAGATCTTCTACGGCAGGCACGGCCAGGCGATGAGGTACCTGTTCTTCGGGTTCCTCAACGTGGTGGTGACGTGGGCGTCCTACGCTCTGCTGGTGCTCGCCGGCATCGATCCGGCCATCAGCAACGTGATCTCCTGGGTCATCGGCGTCACCTTCGCCTTCGTGGTCAACAAGATCTACGTCTTCGAGAGCAAGACCAGGGAGAAGAAGAAGGTCGGCAGGGAGGCCACCTACTTCACCATCAGCAGGATCATCACCGGCTGCATCTCGATCTTCGGGTTCCCCGTCCTCTACGACCTGGGCATGGACCAGACCTTCCTGGGCGTCGACGGGTTCGTGGCGAAGATCTTCGTCTCCTGCGTGGAGATCGTGCTTAACTACGTCTTCAGCAAGTACTGGGTCTTCAGGAACGCCAAGCGCTCCGAGGTCTCGGTCAACGCCGAGGTCTCGGCCAAGGTGGAGGGCCGGGAGGTGCCCGCCCCCGTCGGCGACACCCCCGGGGCGGTCTACTACCCCGACCCCAACGCCCCCGCCCACATCGACGTCACCGTCGGCATCTGCGCCTACAACGAGGAGCAGATCATCGAGCGGGCCATCCGCTCCATCAGCGCCCAGAAGACCGACTTCGTCAACGTGAAGGAGGTCCTAGTGGTCTCCAGCGGGAGCACCGACCGGACCGACGACATCGTCAGGGGCCTGATGAAGGAGTTCCCGAAGCTCCGCCTCTACCGCCAGGAGAAGAGGGAGGGCAAGAACTCGGCCATCAACTGCTACCTTGACAACAAACAGTGCCAGTACGTCGTGATGCTCAACGCGGACAACGTGTTCGGGACCGAGGACTCGCTCGAGAAGCTGATGCTCCCGTTCCGGGACCCCAAGGTGGGCATCACCGGCGGGCGCCCGGTGCCGACCAACGACACCTCCGACAAGATCGGCTTCGCGGTCAACCTCATGTGGACCGTCCACCACGAGCTCGCCCTCCAGCAC
This sequence comes from Methanomethylophilus sp., assembly GCA_050944195.1. GTDB lineage: Archaea > Thermoplasmatota > Thermoplasmata > Methanomassiliicoccales > Methanomethylophilaceae > Methanomethylophilus. The sequence goes on from JBMNQO010000025.1 coordinate 12,287, forward strand.
GCCAAGATCGGGGAGCTCATCGCCTTCCGCGACATCGGCACCCGCCTCCGGACCGACATGCAGTCCGACGAGGACTACATCAGGATGAAGCTCGAGGAGGCCGGCTACCGCTGCGTGTACGTGCCGGACAGCATCATCAGGAACCGCGGCCCCGAGACCCTGGAGGACTTCATGAAGCAGAGGGTCAGGGTCAACATCGGCGAGTGCACGATGAAGAAGTACTACGATTATGACGTCCCCACCTGGAACAAGAAGTTCCTGGTCACGGCGGCCCTCGACAGCATGCACGAGCTCGGCTTCCATCCCTTCAAGATGCTCTACGCCGCCCGCCTCGAGAGGAAGGCGAGGAACATAGCCAGGGAGCATGTCGAGCGCGGCGACGACAACATGAGCGTGTGGGACCGCGTCGATTCCACGAAGAAGCTCTGAGCGCATCCAGGGAATCTTTATCAGTGAAGCGCACGATTAAAGCCCGATGCGCATGGAAACGCAGAACGTGAAGGATTTCCTCCGGGTCAGGTACGACCGGGGGCCCGTCGTGTTCTCCATCATCTTCCTCGGCCTGCTGATGCTGGCCATCGATGTGATCGCCGTCTTCGTCAGCCACGGCGATGCGCTGAACTACCCCTACGGGGGCATCATTCAGGCCGGGACCACCCAGTTCATGGACCATTTCTACAGCGTCGCTGACAGCTATTACGGCGCATACAGCATCTGGAAGGTCCAGTACCCTGCGGTCGCGGTGGTGATCTACGAGGTCTTCGCCTGGTTCTCGGAGGACATCCTGAGCGCCAACGAGAGGGAGGAGGCCGCCTACCTGATGCGCGACGACTCCGTCGCGATGCTGCTCCTCGTCCTGATGTACCTGGTCTGCGTGTACATCCTCTACCTCGTCTACAGGAGGACGGTGCGCGGCCGCCTCTCGGACGTCCAGTCGGACCTGCTGTTCGGGATCGTCCTCTTCTCGGGCCCGCTCATCTTCGCGTTCTTCCGCGGCAACATCATCATCCTGGCACTGACGCTCTGCGTGCTCTTCCTGGTCGGCTACCGGTCGGAGAACAAGTGGATCCGCCTGCTCTCCTATGTCTGCCTGGGGCTTTCCATCGGCATCAAGATCACCCCGGCCATCCTGGCGTTCCTGATTCTCCGCGACCGCGACTGGCGCGGGTTCCTCGAATGCGTGGTCGTCTCGGTCGTCATCTTCTTCGGGGCCTTCCTGCTGACCGACGGGAGCTTCCTCGACATGCTGGACAACATCTTCCTCAACAACAGCCTGAGCGGGGACATCCTCGTCAGCGTACGCTCCATCTTCCTTCAAACCGACCTGATCCCCCGCGACGTCGGCAACGCGATCGGGTGGGCGGTCTCCATCCTCATCATCGTCCTCTCGGTGGTAGCGGTCATCTTCGACCGCGGCATGAAGCCCTGGAAGATGGCGGCGCTGTTCTTCGGCTGCATGGCGGTCTGCACCGGCCAGGCGACCACCTACTTCTACCTCTACATGATGGTCCCGCTGGTTCTCTTCGCGGTCGAGGAGAAGGAGATGGACAGGTACAACCTCGTCTACGTGCTCTGCTTCTTCCTCATCTTCATGCTCTACCCGCGCGCCAACGCCCTGAAGCTGCTGGGGACGCTGGTCATCCTGATCATGCTCCTCTGGGAGGCCTTCGTGCACATCCGCGACCAGCGGAGGGCGTCGAAGGGACAGATTCAGAAGCCCGAGAGCACTGCGTGAGAACGAAAGTGCCAGATGCAGAGAAACGGCGCTCAGGTGCGGGTCAGGTAGTGCGCCTGCCCGTAGGTCGTGAAGTATCCGCCGAGGGCGACGTAGACGCTGTAGCTCCCCGTTTCCTCGGTGAACTCTATCGTCCCGTCGACGGTCTCGCTGTCGATGTCGCCGTAGGCATGCCCGGCCTCTTCCGACTGGTACGAGAGCCCGGAGGCGACGACCGTCGCGAGGTCCGAGCGCTGGTTGTTGGAATAGTCCCCGCCGAGGACGCAGATCATCCCGCTGCCTCTCTGCACCAGGGTGATGTCCGCGACTCCGTCCTTCTCATATCCCAGCTGAAGGTATGTGCCAGATTCCAGAAGATCGGCATCGATGCCGTACCTTACCGAGAAGTCCGAGAGCTTCAGGTCGTCGTACAGGCTGTTGCCGACGGCGTCGTAGGCCTTCTCGTCCTCCGCGTACAGGCAGTCCGAGACGCCGAAGAACAGGTACTGGTAGTCGGCGGTCACGG
>JBMNQO010000026.1:0-14136 GCA_050944195.1 Methanomethylophilus sp.
GTGCGGATGCCGGGATTCGAACCCGAGTTAGCGGCTTGGGAAGCCGCCGTCTTAACCAACTGGACTACATCCGCGCAGGGCTTTCTGATGGCGTTCACCTATTTTAGTCTAAGGGACGGCGGGCCCGACGTGGGATTTTATACTCCCAGCCGATAATGCGGTCAAGCGGCCGCGGCCTCCGCGGCCGAGGGACCCGTGGTCTAGTGGTCATGACGCCGCCCTTACAAGGCGGAGCTCGCCGGTTCGAACCCGGCCGGGTCCACTCCCCTGCTCTATATTTTCTACATAGCCAGACGGAGAATACGTCGGGTCGGTTTATGGCAGGCTCGCGGATAATGGTTACATGGACACGGGAACCGCGATCGAGATCGCCGTCTGCGCTGTGGTCTCTCTCACCTGTGCCGCGGCCATCATCCTTTACTGCCGGTACGGCGGGCGCCTGAAGCGGGACCAGCTTCCAGATCCCGGCCTCGGGAGGTCGGTCGCCTACCTCGTGCCCTCCTTCGCCATGCTCGCGGCCTGCTACCTCGTGATGTACCTCTCGGACGACGCGGAGTATGCGGACGCCGCCGAGTTCGTCATCTCCGGGCCGTTCTACTTCTTCCTGGTGGCCTCGATCGTCGCCCTTTACTACTACATCGACGTCAGGCCCGAGGTGCTGAAGACGAAGGGCGGGGAGAAGGACCGAAAGGTCCGGCATCGCTGAATTTTTTTTCACTGCTGGGTCTTCGCGGCCTTCTTCTTCCACATCGGCTTCGCACCGCCCCGGCGGTGCATGTAGACCGCGAAGGCCAGGAACAGCACCGTCACGATCCCCGCCAGGGCCAGCCCGCTGGCCGCGGAGAACGTGAAGTCTCCGAACTTCAGGTCGAACCCCATCTCGAGGCGGAAGTCCTCGACCGTGCTCGCGGGCGCCCCCTCCATGGCGGCGTCCAGGGCCGGCTCGGCCAGCAGCTGGCGGAAGACCATCCCGAACTGGCTGGCGGGCATGAGGGCGCCGAACCAGGCCACCCCGTCCGGCAGCTCCCCGACGGGCATGTAGATCCCGCAGAGGAAGCCGATGAGGACGCCCACCGCCGTGCAGAAGCCGGAGTAGGCGCCGGTCGTGCGGATGAAGGTGCAGGCGGCGTACATCACCGCCGCGGCCGAGAGCGAGGACGGCAGTACGAGGACCGCCGCGCCGATGATGCCGGAGGCCGTGAGGGCGGTCCCGGAGCCCGCCAGGAAGGCCACGCTGATGATGAGTGCCAGATAGCTCATCATGGTGCAGGTGATGAACGTCCCGATGACATGGCCGACGGCGATCCAGAGCTCGCTCATGGGGGTCAGGAGGATGTCCTGCCCGCGCTTCTCGCAGCGGTCGGTCACCATCGTCATCAGGGCGCCGGCGGCGGAGGTGACCGGCACGATGCCGACCACGCCCGACAGCACCCACGCGTCGATGAGGTGGTCGATGCCGGGGTACTCGTCGAAGGCGTTCACGAGGTTGCTCCGCAGGAACAGCAGGTACAGGAAGATGACGATCAGCACCGCCAGCAGCGAGAAGAAGACCGAGTTGCGGTCGCGGATGAAGCAGAGGAAGTCCCTCTTCGCCAGCCCGATGATCCCCTCCTTCTCGGCGGCGTTCATTCGTCCCCCTCCGTGATGCGGATGAAGGCGTCGTCCAGGGACCCCTCGCGGACCTCGAAGGATTCCATCTGCCCCTTCAGCGCCTCGATCAGCGGGAGGGCGTCGAGGGTGCTCTCCAGGGGTATCTCCAGCGCCCCGCCCCTCCAAGCGCAATCATGCCCCATCGAGGCGAGGATGTGCTCGGCCGCGAGCCGGTCCTTCACCCTCACCATCATGCGGTCGGAGGTCACCGCGGACCGCAGCTCCGCGGGCGTGCCCTGCGCCGCGATCCTCCCGTTCTTGATGATGACGACGTCGTCGGCCCCCGCCGCCTCCTCCATGTAATGGGTGGTCAGGAGGACGGTGATCCCCCTTTCCCTGTTGAGCGCGGAGATGGTGTCCCACATCGTCTTCCGGCTCTGGGGGTCGAGCCCCGCGGTGGGCTCGTCGAGGATCAGCAGGCGGGGGCGGTGGATGAGGGCGCGGGCGATGTCCGCGCGCCTCCGCTGGCCTCCCGAGAGGGTCCCGTAGCGGCGGCCGGCGAACTCCTCCGCCTCGGCGGCCTCGATGGCCTCGCCGACGGCCCTCTCCAGCTCCTCCCCCTCGAGCCCGTACATCCTCCCCCGCAGGGCGAGGTTCTCGCGCACGGTCAGGAGCTTGTCGAGGAGGGACTCCTGGAAGACGACGCCGATGCTGCGGCGCGCCTCCGGGTCCGTGGCGGGCTTCCCGAACACCTCGGCCTCGCCGGAGTCCTGGCGGAGCAGGGAGCAGATGATCGAGATGGTGGTCGATTTCCCGGCGCCGTTGGGGCCCAGGAAGGCGAAGAAGGAGCCCTCGGGGACCTCGAAGGAGATGCCGTCGACGGCGTGCACCTCCCCGAAATACTTCGTGAGGTTCCTTACCGAGATTGCAGACACATGTCCTTACACGGAGGGACCGTATATGGATATTGCCAACAGAGAATACATAGGCCTACGGAGAGCGACGGAGATGCTCAGTGGCACCCGTCGGGCCCGCAGGATATCCCCTTCATGCTCTCGGGGTCCATGGCGTCCTCCTCGGCGATGGCCTGCGCGATGACCTGCTTGAACTGCTCGGTCTCGATGCACCCGGGGATGCTGTACTTCCTGGCGACGGCGAAGAAAGGCACCGCGCGGACGCCCAGCATGTAGCCCTCCTGCTCGTCGCGGCGGACCTCCTTGGCGAACTTGTCCCCTTCGAGGATGCCCTTGACGTCGGCCTCCTTCATCCCGGCCGCCACGGCGTTGCGGAGGATGACCGCATGGTCGGAGATCCTCTCGTTCTTGCCGAAGAAGGAATCGAACATCAGGTCGGAGTACTTCTCCAATTTCTCATCCGACAGGGTCTGCGCGTACTTGGCGATGCGCAGGGCGTCGAAGGTGTTGCAGGTGTGGGCGGTCCCGTAATGGAAGTCGAGCCCCTCCCCCTGCGCCATGCCCTCGATCCGGTTCACCTTGGCGAGGGCGTCCGCCTCGGACATCCCGTAGGTGTGCTGCATCCCCTCGACGATGTTCCGCTCGGCCCACTGCGGGGCCTCCTGGTACAGCTCGAAGGCCTTGAAGACCAGCTTCACGCGGTCCCCCAGGTTCATCTGGGCTATCGCCTTCTTGAGGCGGGTCTCGGCTATGTAGCAGAACGGGCAGGTGTAATCCGACCAGTACTCGATGAGCATCGGTCAGGGGAAGGCCACCGCACGGTATAAGGTTTCAGGCGCCGGTGGTGCCCGTTCCGTAACGGATCGCCCCGCTCCCCCACCTTTCGCGGCCGCCGTCCCCGCCCCCGGGCCGGAGGTTCCCGGCGCCCGCCGGGGGCACGTCGGAGAGGGCGTCCATGACCTCCGAGAACGTCAGGTGGAGGCGGAGGGCGATGGGCAGGGGGTCCATCCCGCCCTCCCGCAGGACGAGGATCTCCGCCCGCTGCCTCCCGATGCCCAGCAGCTGGGACACCGCGTCCACCCTCCCGGGGTCCGCCCCGTCGTCCATCATCGAATGTGCCAGACGGGCGAGGTAAGGCTCGAAATCGTTGCTCTCCGGGTTGCGGAGGAGGCGTTCGTAGTCGAGCCGGTTGGAACGGCACCACGACTCCAGGTTCACCGTCCCGCGGAGGCTCCCGTCAAGGTAGGCATAGGCGCGCGTCCCGCCCTCCACGGAGAGCAGGACGATTCCGTCCCCGCTGCTCCACAGTTTGATGATCCTCCCGATCCCGAACCTCACGGGGCGGGAGGGGCGGTCGAACGGCAGGAGGCGGGGCCGGGGGTCGGCGTGGCGGTCGCAGACCGGGCAGAGCCCGACGCGACTGTTGGCACGGAGCACCCTGGTCCTCCCGCACTTGGGGCAGGTGAAGGTGGCCTTCTCGACGTTCCAGATGGAGGAATGGCACTTCGGGCAGCATTTCGGCGGGACCTCGCCCCGCTGGACCCATTCGGCCCCGCAGCGCAGGCAGCGGTCGACGGTATCGGGCGAGTTCCATCTGGCCGATTTGCAGCGGGGGCATCTCCCCGGGTTGTCGGTACGCGGGATCCATTTATGTCCGCAGCGGAGGCATTTGCAGGTCATTCCAATCAACTTGGATGTATAATCCAATTAAGAAATCGGCTATCTTGCATATATAGATTGGCAATATCATCCAACTACCCATCAGTCAATATAGATCGCAATGACCCAGACACTTGAAAATCAATCGGGAGCGGGGACTGCGGAACGGGGAACCCGGATCACGGATGTGGAAAATGCATGGTGGACCCAGCCGGATTTGAACCGGCGACCTCCGCCGTGTGAAGGCGACGTCATAACCCCTAGACCATGAGTCCTTGCAGTCCGCAAATAGGCTCTCCCTATTTAATCATAGGGCACGCGCGAGTGAAAGGATTATCATAACTCCAGCCCATGCCAGGCCGATATGTCCGCCGATTACGACAGCAAGACCTTCGAGGCCGCCATCAACATGGTCCTCGACAGGGAGAAGCATGACTTCCCGCAGATGGTCGGGGGGCTCAAGATCGCCTCCGGGGATTCCCAGCCGCTGATCAGCCCCGTCGACAGCACCATCATCTTCGGCACCCTCCAGGAGCCGGACGAGGGCACCGATGCCGTGGCCGCCGAGAAGGCCGCCGAGGCGTTCAAGACCTGGTCGGAGACCCCTCCTGCGGAGAGGGCCGCGATCATTGGGAAGGCCGCTTCCCTGGCGCGTACCGCCAGGTACCGCCTGGCGGCCGAGGTCCTGTTCAGCACCGGCATGGTGCGGAGGGACGCCATGCAGGAGGCCGACCGCCTCATCGAGGTGCTCGACAAGGCGGCCGCCGATGCGAAGACCCAGACGGGCAAACCGCGCGGGGTGTGGGCTATTATTTCTCTTACGAGCTCGCCCCTCGCTTCCGCCGTCGGTTACGCCGCCGCGGCCATCGCCGCCGGCAACACCGCGGTCATGATGCCGAGCGGGACCTGCCCGCTGCCGGTGTACACCCTCTACAAGTTCTTCGAGCAGGCGGGGCTCCCCGGCGGGGTGCTCAACATCGTCGCCGACCGCAAGGACGGGCAGGTCACCGCGCTCACCGACCGCGAGCAGATCGCAGGCGTCGTCGCCTCGGGATGCGGCAGGGCCATCGACGACCTCATGTTCGTGCCGGTCGACGAGACCCTCGGCTTCATCAACGAGGCCAAGGGGACCAACACCGTCATCGTCTCCCATCCGGCGAGCATGAAGAAGGCCGCCAAGGACGTCGCGGACTCCGCGTTCTCGCACTCCGGGACGGGGCTCTACTCCGTCTCCCGCATCATCATCCCCGCCGCCGAGGAGGGCGCCTTCGTGAAGGCGCTCATCGAGGTCGCCAAGGACTACAAGGTCGGCGACCCGGCCGAGGAGGGCACCATGATGGGCCCGCTGGTCTCCGCCGACCAGGAGAAGAGGTTCAAGGACTTCAAGGCGGAGAACGAGGGCAACCTGGTGTTCGGCGGGAAGAAGGTGACCGGCGAGTACCTCGAGAACGGCCGCTACTGGTCGCCGATGATCTTCACCGGCATGGGCACCGACAACGATTCCATCTACGAGGACCAGGCCATCCCCGCGGTGTGCGTCATCCCCGTCGCCGACGACGCGGCGGCGGTCGAGCTGCTGGCCGACATGGACTCCGGCCTCTCGGTGGGGGTCATGAGCGCCGACGACAAGCTCATCTCCCGCGTGAAGAAGCAGGCCGCCGAGGGGCAGAGGGTGTTCGTGAACGAGAGCAGCCTCTCGCTCGAGCCGGCGCGGATGGCCGAAGCGAAGAACTTCGTCCAGTGATTCAGAACCCGGCCAGGGAGAAATGCTTGGTGTACTTCCTGGCCGCGGCGGCCATCGCGGAGACCTCGGTCCGGCTGTAAGGCCTGACCTTGCGGTATTCGGGAGAGGCCGCCTTCTCGGGATTGAACTGCGACAGCGTGAGCGTCGTCTTCGGACCTGTCAATCTGGCGATCTCGGAGAGCTCCTCCGGCCCCGAGATGCCCGGGACCGCCCAGGTCCACATCCCGTGAGGGACGTCGAGGTCGTTGAGGATCTCAATGGAGCGCTTCAGCTTGGAAGGGTCCGCGGTGCCGTCCGTCGCTTTCGAGAGCTTGGGGGAATCCGGCGCGGCGGGGACGTACAGCCTCACCTCGTCGAACATCATCGCTCCTGCTAGATCATCCAATTCGTCGGGGCGCATGCCCCAGGTCTCCAGGAGCACCGGCACCTTGTATCTGCGGAGCTCCTTGAGGAACGGGTAAAGTCCCGGATCCGCCAGCGGCTCCCCGCCGCCGAGCACGATGCCCTCGAGGTTGTCCTTCCTCGATTTCACGTAGTCAAAAATCTCTTGACTGTCAACGACTGGACCGTCAATTTCGTAGAGCTCGGACCCGCCCAGGAACGGGCATCTCACGTCGTATCCGCGGAACTCGAGGCGGCAGCAGTCCCTGCCCTTCCAGTCGGCGAGGGTGGTCCTGACGAACCTTCCGACGGGCATCTCAGAGGCGCTCGATCTTCTTGAGCTCGTAGACCCCGTTGAGCTTCGAGAGGTACTCCGGGAGCTTCTTCTCGATGTCGTCGGCGGAGTACTTGCTGCCCTTGAGGTCGGCCACCACCTCGATGTCCATGGTCTGGTAGGAGATCATGACCTTGGTGAACACCGAGATCAGGTTGACCCCGGCGTCGGCCATCATCTTGAGGGCGGTGTCCACCGAGCCCATGCAGTCGGGGATGTCCATGTCGATCTTGACGAGGTCGGTGTCCTCCTTGAAGATGACCACCGAGACGATCCACATGCCCGGGTCGACGGTGATCATGGCGTTCTGCCCGCTCATGTCGCCGAGGATGTCCCCGTACTCCTTCCCGAGGTCGAAGTAGCCGTCCTCGTAGGTCATCGGGGCGCCCTTGCGGAGCTCTTTCTTGAGGCCGCCGGTGCGGCTCCGCTCGCGGAAGATCCTCCCGATGCTGGTGGGCTTGACGCTGACGAACTTGATCTTGTCCACCGAGGGGTCCCTGGCTTCGCGGAGCTTCTGGAAGTGCTCGGTGAGCAGGTCGCCCTCGCCCGCGAAGTTGAGCTCGGCGAGGATGTTCCAGACGATGGTGGTGTCGGAGATCCCGGTGAGGGAGACGGAGTTCAGGATGCGGATCTTCTGGTTGGTCAGGAAGGAGGCCGCCTGCACGGTGGCGCCCGGCACGTCCTCGGTGTACATGGTGATGTACGCCAGGTTGCGGAGGTTCTCCTGCGGGTACATCGAGAGCAGGAGCTCGTACCGCTTGGGCCCCTCCTCGGGGTACTGGAAGAGGGTGCTGTAGATGTACCCCCCGTCGACCAGGCCCATGATGTCGGACAGCCAACGGTCGATCTTGATCCTGTTCCCCTCGATCTTCGTGAACTCAAAGCTCTTCAAGGACTTCCAACTCCTCTGCTATCGCGCGAACAATCGTCCCGCGCTTATAATTCATTTGCGGGCGGGGTACTTGGGGGTGTCCAGGGGCTTCGTCCAGAGGGGGTCCTCGTGGCCGATGTCGCGGACGTCGGCGATGAGGCTGGGGATGCTCCCCGCCCTCTCCTTGGAGTTGACGATCTCGTCGATGGCCTTCTCCGACCACTCCTTCCGCTCGGGGAAGTCGGTGCCCTCGAGGGCCTCGGCGATGAGCTTCTGCGCCTTCCGCAGGTGGGAGGCGGCCGCCTTCAGCTTGCGGACCCTCAGCACCTCCTCCGGCGTCTCGCGCTCGGGGGCGCGGACGAAGACGTACCTGGCGGCCGCGCGGGAGCGCAGCCCGACCGAGTAGGGGCAGACCGTGCAGACGCGCTTGAACTCGGCGACGCCGCCGTCGAGGGTGGAGTTCTTCACCGGGGACATGGCGTTCCCGCACACCGGGCAGAGGTCCGGGAGCTCCCTGCCGGAGGCGTCGCGGTACTCGATCTCGAGCCGGGCGGCCCCGGTGCTGGCGGCGATGCGGCGGATCCTCGAATCGGAGATGCGCACGTCGGGGTCGGATTTCGCAAGCTCCTTCCTGACGAGCTCCCCGAGCTCATGCTGGCTCTCCGCCCTCTGCACCGAATTGAGCACCTTGCGGACGGCTCTCTCGACATCTTCCTCGGAAGGGATGCCCTTCATGGGGGCGGAATCCCCGTGGTCGGTATTAACGCTTCCTGGTCTGGGTCATGGGAGGGGAGCGCCTCCTCCGTCAATATTGAGGGAGGCGTTCCCTGGTCGAGGGATTTATACCAGGAACCTCTTCGATAGAGCAGGCGGGGTTAGCCGAGTCGGCCAAAGGCGGAGGACTTAAGATCCTTTCCCTAGCGGTTCATGGGTTCGAATCCCTTACCCCGCACCACACTGTGCCAGATATCGGAAAAAAGCCCGCCCGGAGGGGGCGGGAAGGAGTTTTTCTACCGGAGTCTCAGGAGCTCTTCTCGAGGCCGATGGCCGCCAGCCATTCGTAAACCTCGTCCTCGATGCCGGCGTCCGCGTGGGCGGTGGTGCACCAGTAGCCGTCGGTGACCGTGGCGCCGCTCTCGTTCCGGATCGATTCGTAGCCGGTGTCGGGGGAGCTGCTGCCGGAGGTGCAGAACGGGATGATGGTCTTGTCCGCCAGGTCGTTGTGTGCTTCCTTGTACTCGTCGATCAGGCTGAGGATGATCATCGGGCAGTTCGCGTACCAGGTCGGGTATCCCAGGAAGATGTAGTCAGCCCCGTTCATGGCCGTCAGCGCCGAGCTCAGGGAGTCGGCGTCGATGGTGGGCCTCGCGTTGGTGTCGACCTCCTCCTGGACCTGCTCAACGACCGAGTCGTAGTCGGTCGGATAGGCCGTCTCCGGCACGATCTCCACCGCGGTGTCCCCGGTCACGTTCTCTATGTAGCCCGCGATGGTCTCGGCGTGCCCGCTCCAGGTGAAGTAGATGACCGCGGTGGACGCGCCCTCGGGTATCTGGACGTCGGCGGAGTACGCGGAGAGGTCGTTGTCATCATCGGATGAGTAGACGACCACGGTGGCGGCCGCGGCGGCGATGACGACGGCGACGATAACTATCGTAGCGCCGAGGATTTTCTTTTCCATATTCCCTACTCTATGGCAGGAACTATAAAAAAATAATTGACAATAAGAAGTTTAAGTGGGGACGGACCCACTCACATGCCTTTGAGCATGTCTGCCACGATCTTCTCGCGGATGGCCGCCTCGATGACCTCTGGCACTGTCATCTTGTTCCTCATGGCGTAATCCGCGAGGAGGTCGAAGGTGCCGTCGTCCACGTCGACGCTGAGGGTGGGCATCAGTCGTCTCCCAGCTCCTCGTCGGGGTCGAAGTGGATGCTCTTGCGGACCTCGTCGACGGTGACGCCGTTGGTGATGGCGGCCTTCGCCATGTCGTCGTGCTCCGGCTTCCACTTCTTCAGCCCGTAGCCCTCGGAGATCTTGATGCGGACGTCCCCGAAGTCGGTCTGGTACTTGATGAAGGACGACTTCATCTCGTACCTCTGGCACTGGTGGAGCCTGATCCCGATGGTGGAGGTGTGGGCGAGGATCGTCATGGCGAGGTCGTCGGCGTCCTCGTCGCGGCAGATGCAGGTGAGGATGTAGCCCGGGCGGCTCTTCTTCATGATGACCGAGGTGAGAGACGCGTCGAGGGCGCCGTCGGCCATCAGGAGGTCGATGATGCCCCCGATGTCCTCGGGGGTCATGTCGTCGATGTCGGCGTTGATCTCGGTGACGGTCGGCATGGCCTCGTCGGCCTCGCCGATGAACGCGCGCAGCATGTTGGCGTGCTGGGACTTCTTCGAGCCGAGCCCGATCCCGATGTCCTCGAAGGTCATCGAGGGCATGTTCTCGTAGCGGTCCGCGAAGTGCTTCACGACGGCGGCGCCGGTGGGGGTGGTGAACTCGCCCTCCTCGTCGCCGGCGAAGACCGGCATCCCCACGAGGATGTTGGCGGTGGCGGGGGCGGGCACCGGCAGGACGCCGTGCGCGCACTTCACCGAGCCGTATCCCGTGCGGAGCGGGGAGGCGATGATCTGCTCGGGGGCTAGCTTCTCGATGAGCATGCAGATGCCGACGATGTCGGCGATGGCGTCGAGCGAGCCGACCTCGTGGAAGTGGACCTCCGCGGGGGGCTTGCCGTGGACCTTGGACTCCGCCTCGGCGATGATGCTGTAGATCTCGGCGGCGTCCTTCTTCACCTTCTCCGAGGCCTTGATGGAGCCGATGACGCCCATGACGTCGGCGAGGGAGTGGTGCTCGTGGTGGTGCTCCCCGTGCGCCTGCTGCTCGTCCTCCGGCGAGCCCTCCTCGATGCCGTTGGCGTACACGCGGACGTGCACTCCCTCGATGGCGGAGCGCTCCTCCTCCTCGACCTCGCACCTGATCCCGGGGATGCCGGCCGACTCGATCATCCCCTTCAGCTCCTGCGGGTCCTTCAGCAGGTCGGCCAGGGCCCCGAGGATCATGTCGCCGGACGCGCCGGCGCTGCATTCCAGATATAGCGTTCTCATAACGGCGAACTCCTCCTGTCTATCATTGACGCGATGTACCCGGCCCCGAACCCGTTGTCGATGTTCACCACGCTCACATCGGAGGAGCACGAGTTCATCATGGATAAAAGCGCGGTCACCCCGCCGAACGACGCCCCGTACCCGACGGAGGTCGGGACGGCGATGACGGGCGCCTCCACCAATCCTCCGACCACCGAGGCGAGGGCGCCCTCCATCCCGGCCACCACCACGAGCGCGCGGGCGCGCATGAGCTCGTCGGTGTGCGAGAGGATGCGGTGGAGGCCGGAGACCCCGGCGTCGTAGATCCGGGTGACCCGGCTCCCGAGGGCCTCGGCGGTGCGGGCCGCCTCCTCGGCCACCGGCATGTCGCTGGTCCCCGCGGAGACCACGCACACGGCGCTGTTCGGGGACGGCTGCGGGGGCGTGCCGATGACGCACAGCCTCGAGGTCTTGTCGAAGTCAATTTTATCGAAATTATTGCGCAGAAGGTCAACGGTCTCCTCCGGGCAGCGTGTCACCAAAATGCACTCTGTCCCCGCGTCGGCGAGGGCGCGGGCGATGCCGAGCGACTGCTCTGGGGTCTTGCCGGCCCCGAAGATGACCTCCGGGGCCCCCTGGCGGATCTTGCGGTGCGTGTCCGCCTTCGCGTACCCGAGGTCGACGAACGGGGCGGCCTTGAGCATGACCTCCGCGTCCTCCGGGGAGATCTCCCCTGCTTTCACCTTGTCCAGCAGTTCGCGTGTGTTCATCAGCGGGATACCCGTTTCCCATATTGGACACTGTTATAATATTTTAGCAGGACCGACTCCAGTTCCTTGCGGTACTTGTTGAGCAGGGGCTTCTGGCTGTCCTTGATCTCCATCACCGCGCCCCCGTCGGGGGTGGTCCGGATGCGGAAGTCGCGGAAGCCCAGGCTGGCCGCGAAGGCCTCGGCGGCCTCGGTCCTCTCCAGCACCTCGATGGTGAGGGGGATGCCGTTGGGGGTCCTGGTCGCCAGGCAGGAGTAGGACGGCAGGTTCCAGGTGCTCAGGCCGGCCTCCCGGGAGAGCCTCCGGACCTCCTCCTTGGTGATGCCGCAGTCCCGCAGGGGGGACTGGATGCCGAGCTCCTCCAGGGCCTTCATGCCGGGCCTCTCCGCCGACTCGTCGGAGGTGTTGGTGCCGTCGACCACCGGAGAGCGCCCGTCCTTCTCTGCCTCCTTCAGGATGGCGCCGAAGAGGTGCTTCTTGCAGATGTAGCAGCGGTTCGGGGGGTTGGCCGCGTAGTCCTGGTCCTCCAGCAGCCCGATCTCGAGGACCTTCAGCCTCCCGCCCATCTGGGAGATGGTCTTCTCGGCCCCGGCCAGCTCCATCGAGGGCGTGACCTCCGAGCAGACGAAGTAGCAGATCGGGTCGGCGCCCGAGGCGAGGGCGGCGTACAGCACATACGACGAATCCGCCCCTCCCGAATAGGCGATGGCGGGGCGGGGGTTCTTCTCGAAGAATTCTCTCAGTTTATCCGGGATGTCGGTTCCGTTGGGCATGTGTTTCCTCTGAAAGTATGTCGGTTCTTCCCTTAATCACTTGGGCTTGTACATCTTCCTGAGCTGCTTGGCGAAGTTGTGGGTCGCGTAGGACAGGAGGTCGTTCCCGTGCAGGTCGATGCTGCTGGGGCCCGACCTGACGAAGAACGTCTCGGTCTTGCCTTCCACCAGGAAGCAGGGGGACTCGCTCGGGCGGCAGTCCACCCTGATGACGCAGCCGGAATCAAAATCCACCGCTTTATACGTTATGTAGGGCAGGTACTCGCTCCCTATCTGGCTCTTTATCAGGTTGTTGAGATGGAGCATCATCTTGTCGCGGCTCTCGAACGAGTCCTCGTCCACCCCGACGATGCTCCCGTCGTCCCCCACCCCGATGAGGAGGGTGCCCCCTTTGGAGTTGAGGAAGGCGACGATGGTCTTGAGCACCGCCTTCTCCATCCGCGGGTCCTTCTCCCCGGTGTGGAGATTGGTGCGGAGGGTGGACTTGAACTCCGTCTGGAAGTTCTCCCCGCCGGCGATGCGGCGGAGGATGCTCTCCTTCTCCTGCTCCTCGATCCCGATGGTGTCGGCGTTCCCGCGGAGGAAGTCGTCGATGGTCCGCTGGAAGAAGGCGCTGTTGCGGTTGGCGTAGTAGAGCAGGCACATGAAGAAGCTGCCGAGCATGGCCGACACCAGCTCCCTCGACGAGATGAAGCCCTGGTTGTACTCGATGTCCCCGATCCTCGCCGAATCGGCCAGGAAGGAGAAGAAGATGATCAGCACCGACATCGAGAGGCCGAAGCCGAAGGCGATGACGGTGACGAAGCCCAGGTTCTCGCGGTCGAAGCCGGGCATCCGGCGGAAGAGCACGTAGATGAGGATGAGCCCCATCAGCGTGAGGAACATCCCCATGACGAAGTCGGCCGTCGTGTCGATCCACCGCAGGTCGCTGCTGTACATGAAGGTCCAGCGGGTGCACATCAGCAGCACTAGGACGACGGCCAGGATGATCGAGATCGACATCGGCACGTAGACCCCGCCGTGCTTCAGGAGGGCGTAGCCGGCCAGCAGCAGGGCGGGCAGCGACAGGAAGAGCGCCTTGTACTCGCCGATCACGGCGGAGATGACGGCGCACACCGCGGAGACCGTCAGGAGCATGATGTACCCGGCCCGGTCCTTCAGCATGCCGGCGCGCTCGCGCCGGAGCTCGTCCTCCGTCGGAGGGGGCTCGATCTCCTCGTCCATGGTGGGGGTTACCCCGACGGGGTATAAAGGCAATCCCCCGCAGTCCCAGAGATGGTTACACAGTCCGACAGCATCCGACAGAAAGATTATTTAAAAGGCGCACCTTCGGAAATGGACGGAGTTATCGAATTGGATAGCAACGAAGACAGCCAGAGCAGGCCCGCGAAGAAGGACGCCAAACAGTCCGAGCGCGGGAGGAGTGCTCAGCCTTCCGAGCGCAGCTCGGATTCACATCGCAGCAGCCAGAGCGGGGAGCGCAGGGGGTACCGTTCCGATCGCGAATCCTCGGGAGGATACCGTTCCGACCGGGAGCGTTCGGGGTACCGCTCCGACAGGGGCTCCTCCTCCGGAGGGTACCGCTCCGACCGGGAGCGGGGGTCCTCGGGAGGATACCGCTCGGACCGCCAGGGCCAGTCTTCGGGATACCGCTCGGACAGGGAAAGGGGCTCGTCGGGGTACCGCTCCGACCGCGATTCCTCCCAGGGAGGACGCTCGGACCGGGGGTCCGGAGGCTACCGCTCCGACCGCGGATCGTCCGGGTCCTATCATTCGGACCGCGGCTCCTCGGGCGGATACCATTCCGACCGCGGGTCCTCGGGAAGCTACCATTCGGACCGGGGCTCCTCCCAGGGGGCGCACTCCGACAGGGGATCCTCCGGAACCTATCACTCGGACCGCCGCCCCTCCTCCGGAGGGTACCGCTCCGACCGCCAGCCGTCGGGCAGGGCCCCGCAGGGCCAGAGGCCCGCCGGCGAGCGCCCGGCCCGCCGCCCCGCCAGCACCGACGAGG
>JBMNQO010000027.1:0-14058 GCA_050944195.1 Methanomethylophilus sp.
GCATCACCCTCGTCCCCGGCGGGTACCCACTCTTCGTCAACGGGAAGATCGCCGGCGGCATCGGGGTCGGCGGCGGCACCGAGGAGCAGGACTGCGCGGTGGCCGGGTACGTTGTCTCCGTGTTCGACGAGGCGGTGAAGAACTGAGGAAAGCGGGGGCCGGACGCCCCCGCAAAAACCCATTGACGGAAAGGCCCTGAACCTTCTCTTTTCAAAGACCCAGCATCCACTATCCTGACAATTCCCCACACCGCGTCAATTCCCGGGTTTTCGGCATTCTATTTAACCTCGGAGGCCATAGCCCCCATCATTATGGCAAAAATGGCACACATCGAGTTCCCCGACGGCGTCTACGACGGCGCCGTCCTGGAGGCCGCCGACATCCCCGACGGCCAGGGCAAATACGAATGGAAGGACGGCAGGAAGTACTCCGGCGGCTTCAGGCTCGGCCGCCTCGAGGGCATGGGGGAGTTCACCTTCCCCGACGGCACCCACTACCAGGGCAACTTCTCCAACGGGCGCTACGAGGGGCAGGGCATCCTGACCCTCGCGGACGGCACCAAGTACTCCGGGAACTTCCTCGGAGGCCGCTACGACGGCGACGGCAGCATCTCCTACCCCGACGGCTCCTCCTACCAGGGAGGCTTCGCCAACGGCCGCTACGACGGCCAGGGCGTGCTCCGCCGCGCCGACGGCACGGTCTTCTCGGGAGAGTTCTCGAACGGGAAGCCCTACATCATCCCCGAGCCGGTCGTCAAGGAGAAGATCGTTTACGTCGAGAAGGAGGCCCCCAAGAACCCCGTCGCCAACGGGATCCAGAAGACCCCGGACAACGGCATGTACCGCGGCCCCATCGTCAAGGGCAAGGCCACCGGCGAGGGCAGCATCACCTGGCCCGACGGCTCCACCTACACCGGCGACGTCTTCGAGGGCATGGCGAACGGCCTCGGGACGTACGTCGACAAGGACGGCAACGTCTTCGAGGGCGTCTTCGTCGACGGGAAGCAGCAGGGGAAGGGCACCGCCGTCTACGCGGACGGGAGGCCCAAGTACCGCGGCTGGTTCACCGACGGCGTGCCCGTGAAGAGCAGGAAATGAGCCTCACCCTCATCGGGACCGGTCACGTCTTCAACATCGGCGACACGGTGAAGTTCCTGGTGAGGCACAGCTGGCCGGACGCGGTCTGCGTGGAGCTCGACGAGCTCCGCTACCACGCCCTGATCGGCGACAAGGAGGCCGTAAGGAGGGATTTGGCAGCGAGGGGCATCGACCCCGACGCCTCCGCCGAGGACCGCCTGAAGGACGCCCCGCCGGTCTACCGGCAGTCGGCGAAGTACCAGGAGAAGGTCGCCGGGGAGAACGGCGTCGCCGCCGGGACCGACATGCTGGCGGCCATCGCCGCCGGGAAGGAGGTGGGCGCGGAGATTGTCTGCATCGACGTCGACGCGCAGCAGGCCATGGCCCGCATGTGGGACCAGATGTCGTTCGGGGAGAGGATGCGCTACCGCCTGTCGGGGATCTCCGACAGCATCGGCGGGAAGAAGAAGGCCGACAAGACCCAGGAGGATTACTCCAAGGACCAGGAGGCCTACATCGAGAACATGCGCAAGAAGTACCCCACCCTGGTCCGCGTGCTCATCGACGAGCGCAACGAGCACATGGCAGAGATGATAAGGAGGACCGCCGATACCCATGAGCGCACCGTCGCCGTGGTCGGCGACGGCCACGTCGGCGGCCTGCTGAAGCTGCTGGGCGGGGAGGTCCGCGCCGTGCGCCTCGCGGACCTCACCGACCCCGAGCGCCTGGCCGCCGTCAAGAAGGAGTTCTGGGAGGAACCGGAGTAAATGATCGTCAAACTGCTGGCATGCACGCCGGACGCGGACCGGGTCTGCGCCGCGGCCGCCAGGTCCTGCTATTCGGACAAGCCCGCCTCCGAGCTGGAGGAGACCGTCGACCCGGCCAAGACGCTGAAGCACGTCGTGTCCATGGGGCACGACTCGGTCATCGAGCACGCGGTGTTCACGTTCTCGGTGGAGGGGGTCTCGCGCTCGCTCACCCACCAGCTAGTGAGGCACCGGATCGCCACCTACTCGCAGCAGTCCCAGAGGTACGTCTCGCTGCGCGATCCGACCTACGTGGTGCCGGAGACCGTGAAAAAGGACCCCGAGGCCCTGAAGGTGTTCAACGACACCATGGATTGCATATGGGAGTCCTACCGGAAGCTGGAGGACCTCGGCATCGAGGCGGAGGACGCCCGCTACGTGCTCCCCAACGCCTGCACCACCAACATCACCGTCACCATGAACGCCCGGGAGCTGCGGCACTTCTTCTCGCTGCGCTGCTGCAACCGCGCCCAGTGGGAGATCCGCGAGCTGGCGGACCAGATGCTCAAGATCTGCAAGGAGGTCTCGCCGATCATCTTCCGCAACGCCGGCCCCGGCTGCATCCAGCCGACGGGGTGCCCCGAGGGGAAGAAGTCCTGCGGGCACCCGCGCACCGAGCTGAAGGACGACTGAGGCGGGGCGGGGGCGGAGCCCCCGTCCCCCTCCGTCATCCGTCAATTCTCTCTTCCGTCAGTATCTTATCTTCCCCGTAAAGGTTTAAATAGAGAACCTCCATCGGACGCTTTGCTCGGTGAAATACACATGGGAAGAATCAGACCCACCTACATCAAGAGAGTATCCATTGAGCTGATCAACAAGTACCCCCAGGCGTTCGGCAGGGACTTCGAGGCGAACAAGCAGATGGTCGCCACGCTGACCGATGTCGGATCCGTCCCCATGAGGAACAAGATCGCCGGATACATCACCCGCTACATGTCCCACCCCGAGGCATGAGGGCGCAAACCTCTTACCTTATCAGAACAAGGGAGTTTCCGCACTAATCCACGGGCATATGGGGTAGCTTGGATATCCTAGGGGCTTGCGGAGCCCTAGACTTGGGTTCGAATCCCAATATGCCCGCCATCGTTTTTCCGCAGTTGCGATTATGCGAATCCTGATTAGCGCTGACTGCAGCATCCCGGTTTTAAGAAGCGGACCTGATTCCTTCACGGCATGAATGCAGAGACGGCAGTTCCGCCGATGGCGCCCGTGCCCCGGGCCCCGCATCACGCCGTAAGAGGTGGGCCCCTGTGACAAAGCTCTTGATCATGTCCCTCTCGGACTACATGGAAATCTTGGGGGAGCGGAGAACCGCGGGAGCCCTTTCCAGATACAGGTCAGTGAGCGTCTCCGAGCCCGACGAGTTCCTTCACTGCAAGGCCGTCATGATGGAGAAGAAGGACCTCAGCAGGACCTATCTGGCCCTTGACATGGCCGATGGGTGCATCGTCGGGTTTTTCTCCCTCGCCGTCAAATGCATGTCCCTAGATAACTGCACGATGCTGAGTGCCAGCATGCGGAGGAGAATGAACGTGGACGAAAGAACCGGGTTCGTTCATTTGTACATGATCGGGCAGCTTTCGCGTTCTTCGAGACTGCCCCCGGGTTCAGGGGCCCTTCTCTTGAAGGAAGGGCTAATGATTCTGGCCATTGCGAAGCGCATCGTCGGATGCCGCGTCATGGGTCTGGATTGCAGGGATGAGCTTGTGGGGTACTATGAAGACAGGGGCTTCCGGCTGGTCTACCGCTCGGAGGACACTGGCATGAACAGGATGATAGGGTTCGTATGAGCGGATAGCGGTTTTTGAGCATGCAGAGGTCGATTTGAGGGAGGAAAAAACAGCCTATAACATTCAAATACTATCATTTCGAACTCGATTCTGAAGTGATAAAATGCCGAAGTATTCGCGTCAGATGTAGGAGGACATCTGCGCCCTCCTGGAGGATGATTCCTGTATCCTCGAAAAATTAACTCCTGAGCAATACGAGAGGATCCTCGAGATCGAACGGAGCGGCGTGAGGTTAAACGTGGATGGAAAGAGCTCCCTCGTGACCGATCCGGACGAGCTCCGCAGGATAGCCCGGAAATCGGCAGAATACTACGACAGGCTGGAAGCAGAGGAGAAAGCAGCCGAGGAACGCGGAAAGGAGGGTCCTGAAGCGAACGATCATCCTCGTTCCGATGACTAATCAGGAGCCGGGCATGCCGAAGTATTCGTGCAAATGGGAGGAGGACATCTGCACCGTGGGCATACTCACTCCTGAGGAGTGGGAGAGGATCCAGGAGATTGACCGGAGCGGCAAGAGGATCAAGATTCCCGATGATTTCAAGATGGAGATCGTCACGGATCCCGATGAAATCCGCAAAATTCATCGGAGACTGATAGAAACTGCACGGAAGGAGGAGCAGAATGTTCCCCGTCCGCGGACGGAACGGCAACAATAAATCAACCATCTTACCGCGAACCATTAATACCAGCACCCCGTGCTGAGGAACTCATAGGAGGCTTCCGGCCCGGCTTTCGTATCCATTGAGCTTCTCCGGGGGCCTCCTTGGTATTCTCGCTTTTCAACGGATTTTCTTCGGATCGAAAGCCGATGGATCTGGGTCATTCTTCCCGAGGCTCTTCCTCAGGCTCCTCTTCCCCTTCCTTCGGCCACACCTTCCGGGCGATCTCCACGCTCCCCGGCGGGAGGATCCGCGAGACCTCCTCCTCCGGCACCTCGAGCGCCTTGGCGATGTCCCCCGCCATGCGGTGGTCCTTCGCCTTCGAGGGGCGGATCACGAAGTACTTCTCCGAGGCCTTCTCCATGACCGGGGTGGGGGCGCACATGACCTTCCGCTCCCCATGGTAGAGGATCTCCCCCACCGCCATCTCCAGCGGCAGGTGGTACTCGTAGTTCCTCTTGCCGCGGATGATGAACGCCCCGCGGGGCACGAACTCCCCGGCGTTCGGGGTCTTGCTGACCTGGTCTGGGTAGGCCCAGAAGGCCGCCCCCTCGGTGGAGCCGGCCATCCACGCCTTGGACTGCGCCAGGGCGAACCAGCAGGCCTCCCTCAATTCTTCGTCGGAGGCCTTCAGGCCGTCCTTGAGGACCACCGACGGGGCCCCGTGGATGTCCGCGTGGGCGTAGATGTCGGTCTCCTTCATGTGCTTCTTGACCACCTGGTCGTTGGAGCGGGTGTCGCGGCCGGCGACCGCCAGCCGCCCGCCGGAGGTGACGAACCACTTGAAGGCCTCGAACCAGAACTGCTTGGTCGGGCGGGCCCGCTCGGCCTGCGCCTTCATCTTCTTGTCTATCCCTTTCTTCAGCTTCGCCAGCTCCGCCTCGGAATCCTCCAGCGCCCGCTGCGCCGAATCCGCCTTGGCAGACTGCTCCTTCCCCTTGGCGTAGATGGCGGAGGCGTTGCCGTCGATGCTTTTGGTGTAGTCGAGCTCGGGCTCCAGCATCCCGATCTTCACCGCCACGGCGTTCTTCGAGGGGTCGATCCACGCCACATAGGGGATCTTCAGCGCCCCCTCGGTGAGCTTCTCCCAGGAGAGCTTCCTGCTCTGCTCGGAGAGCACTTTCAGCAGCTCATCGACCTTCTGGTACTCGGTGTACAGCGAATCCGCCTCCGCCTTCAGGCGCTCGGACTCCACCCGGTAGGCCTCCACGGTCTCCCGCTGCTTGGCGATCCTCTTCTCGAGCCGCTCCACCTCGGGGTCGGGACGCTCCGTCTCGGACTCCCGGTCGCTCTGCTCCATCAGCATCCCGATGGCCTCGGACATGGTGGAGACCCGGGTCTTGTCGCAGTCGTCGTGGATCCGGAGGTCCATGGGCGCGAGGTCGACGATCTCCCCCTCCTTGGTGAAGACGGTGGGTTCGGGCGCCCCTTTGACCGCCTGCGCGATCTCCTCCAGGGCCGCGTGCATCTTCCGGATGTCCTCATCGGAAACTTCCGAGGCCTTGACGGTCTTGTCCACCCCCGCCCGCTTCACGACCTCCTCGGCGTACTGCCCGCCGAGGTTGGCGACCGTCGCCAGGGTGCGGACGGTGTCCGCCTCCGAGGAGCGGAAGACCTCCGTGAACGACTCCAAAGTGGACTCCAGCGGGTTGAACCTCTCCTTGGGCATCACGTAGGGCTCGCCGGGCCTGGTGGCCCTGTCCCGGAAGGTCCTCTGCGTCAGGCAGTTGACGATGGTCCCGTCCTGCACCAGGAGGACGTTCCCGCCGCCGAACATCTCGAAGATGAGCCTGTACTCCCCGTCGGCCTTGAAGACCTCGGTCTCCGCGATGCGGTCGAAGCCGATCTGCCGCGTCTTCCCGATCCTGGCGTTGGCCAGGTACTTGCGCAGGAAGGTGGCGAAGGAAGTGGGCACGGTGGGCGTGTCGGGGCGGTCGGGGGAGAGGAAGAGCCACTTCTTGTCCTTGAAGAAGAGGTCCTTCTTCCCGTCCTTCGCGTTGATGCGGAAGAGGACGTTCCCCGCCCCCCACTGGAAGATCTTGTCCATGTGCCCGTCCTCCAGCGCGGCCATCTCGCCGACGACCGAGCGGACGTCGAACGAGCTCATCTCCTTCTTCATGCCAGGGGGATACGCTCGGACGGATAAAAGAAGCCCCCTCCGGGCGGATAATCATTAAATACGACACCACAATAAAGTGGCTCGAAGCCGCTGTGGCTAAGGGGTATAGCGACGCCTTGGTAAGGCGTAGGCCGAGGGTTCAATTCCCTCCAGCGGCTCCATTTTCACTTCACTAGTCTCAGGTTCCCGTATCTGGGTCTTTTCTGTTTCGGCTTCTCTGAACACATTCCCGGTTATTTGCACACATTGTCATCAGTGGATACGCAACCATCGTTTAATCCGACAAACGAATTCGAATGACAGAAATACCCGCCTAACTTTTCCTCACGTTATGGCAGAAAGGCCCGTGCTGATATCGCTGATATCGATGGTGACGATGCTCGCTGCGGTAGCGTTCTTCGTCGTCGCCGTCCTGTGCCTGGTCCAATCGGACATAGCCGTCGATGCCTTCTCGGACGGTCACGGGGGGTCCGACCCCTTCATGATCTTCATCGGCATCGCTTTCCTGGTCCTCGGGATCGTCACCTTCATCGTCGGGTACGGGATGTGGAAAGGCATCTCGATCTTCTGGTACGTCGCGGTCCTGCTGTACGTCTTCGGGTTCGTCGCCTCGCTGCTGCTGTTCCCGGTAGGGCTGGTGCTGGCACTTGTCTGCGTCCTCATCCTGCTCTACCTGTTCCAGCCCAAGGTGAGGAACTTCTTCAGAATCTGAGGAAAAACAATCCAAGGGCCCTTGCGGGCCCTTCAATTTAATCGGTTTACTTCATCCGGTAGAAGACCCAGCCGGACCAGATCTTCGGGAAGAAGAACGTCGTCTTCTTGGGCATCCGCTTCCCCTTGCCGGCGAGGTCCCAGATGGTCTGCAGCTTCGGCGGGTTGAGCACGACGGCCGCATCATGCTTCTTCTCCGCCATGGCCTTCTCCACCGACTTGAGGTCGGCGTCGTAGGAGACCTCGGACTTGCCCTCGTCGCTCTTGTAGATCCCATACAGGATCTTCTGCTGGGCGGCGTAGGTGTCGAGCGACATCATGGGGTCGGTCTCGCCCGGGCAGTCGATGAGGAAGCACCTCCCGGAGCGGAAGATCATCCCGAAGAGGTGGTCGGGGAGGCCCTTCTCGAGCTCTTCAACCGAAGAGACCTCCTGCATCTGCACCGACTTCCCGATTTTCTTGATGGCGGTGGTCTCGCCGATGTCGCCGGCGTCGATCAGCCGGTGGGTGGGGCGGATGATGAGCCCCTCATCGTTCTGGGAGACCATGGTGCACAGCACGAACTGCTTCATCTCGTCCCCGGGGTTCTCCTTCGCGTAGTTCAGGGCGGTCTCGTAGCGGTGGTGGCCGTCGGCGATCAGCATCTTCTGGCCCTTCAGCTTCTCCTGTATCTCGTTGATGATATCCGGGTCGGCGATCTGCGAGTAGCGGTGCTCCACGCCGTCAGGGTCGACGTACCTGTACCTGAGGCGGGCGGCGCTGTCCGCCTTCTTCTCCAGCTCATCTCCCAATCCCTCGTAGATGCCGAAGATGCTCTCGAGCTGGGTCTCGGTGTCGCGCAGGAGGTTGAGGCGGTCCGCCTTCACCTTGGAGAAGGTCTCCTCGTGGGGGATGATGTTCCCCGCGGAGTACTCCTCGGTGCGGAGGATGCCCACCAGGCCCCGGCGCCTCACTTCCTTCCCGTCCTCCTTCCAGGTCTGGTCGTAGAGGTAGTAGGAGGGGACGTCCTGCCGGAGGGCGCCGCTGTCGATGAACTCCTGCAGCCTCTTCGCCGAGCCGTGGTAATGCTTGTCCGGGTCGGCGGCGAGGGTGAGGTTGGTCACGTTGTACTTCTTGGCCTGCAGCTCCTTCAGCTGCTCCGGGCCGATGACGTCGTACGGGGGCGAGACGCGGTCGGCGATGGCGTCGCCCGCGCCGATGCTGGGCCTGAGGCCCTTGAAAGGACGGAAGTCTACCATGTATGATTTCACCTGTCTGGGTATGTTGATCGTCAGCAGATTCTGGGAACGGGGTCGCCGGACGGCGGCTCGAGGATCCTCCTCCCGCCGACCTCGGTGTCGAGGATGACGCGGCTCTTGCCCTCGACGGCCTTGCCGATGATGGCGGCGTCCTTCCCCTCGGGGGTGGCCTTGATCGCCTTGAGCACTTCGTCGGCCATCTCCGGCACGACGGAGATCACGCACTTCCCCTCGTTCCCGATGCTGAGCGGGTCGATCCCGAGCAGCTCGCAGGCGGAGACCACGCCGTCCCGCAGGGGGATGGCGGCCTCCTCGATCTGCAGCTCCACCTTGGACTTGGAGGCCCACTCGTTGAGGGTGTTGGCCAGCCCTCCGCGGGTGGGGTCCTTCATGCTCACGATGCCCCCGACGCGGAGCCCCTTCTCGATCATATGGTTGAGGGGCTGCACGTCGGACTTCACGGTGCTGTCGAACCCGTAGCCCTCGCGGAACGAGAGCAGGGACACGCCGTGGTCCCCGACGTACCCGGAGACGATGATGACGTCCCCCGGGCGGGTGTTGGAGTCGGCGCACCAGCGGCTGTCCACCTTGCGGTAGGAGTTCGCGACTTCCATGTCGTGGTCCAGCGCGTCCCAGTCCTTCCCGACGGCGGCGGTGGAGATCACCATCTTGTCGAGCTCCCCGGCGCCCATGACCTTGGTGTCGCCGGTGACGATGGGCACGCCCGCCTCGCGGGCGGTGTCGCCCATGCTCTGCATGACCTTGTCCACGGTCTCCGAGTCCAATCCTTCCTCGAGGATGACCGAGCTCGCCAGCCCCACCGGCTTGGCGCCCATCACGGAGATGTCGTTGACGGTGCCGGACACCGCGATCCTCCCGATGTCTCCCCCCGGGAAGAACAGGGGGTTGACGGTGTGCCCGTCGATGGTGAAGACGATACCGTCGACGACCGCCGAATCGTCCAGCGAATCGAGGGGGACCTCGATGTCCATCTTGGGGAAGTGGGAGGTGATGTGCTTGGAGATGAACTCCTGCATGAGCTCGCCCCCCGCACCGTCGTTCATGACTACCTTTGACATTGCTGGGGCCATGGTCGCGGGCTGGTTTTAATGTATGGGTCGGTCCCGAAGGGACCGCGATGCGGCAGGCACAGAAGATATTGCAATCGGCCGAGGGCTGTTGTCAGCACTTCTTGAGATCCTCGAAGACCTCGGGATACATGGCCATTATCTCGGCCACAGCGTCATCGTCCATGTCGAGGATCCCGCAGAAGCTCTTCCGCAGTTCTTCGATATTCCTCTTCCCCGCGTCCTTGCCGACCGTGGCCTTTCAAAGCAGGTGTTTTGCTATAAAATCAATGTCACGTTTACATCGGAACGCTGCTTTTAACGAACCTTCTTTTAACGAACAGGCCCATTGCATCCTCCGAGAGGCATCCCAAATGTTCGGCTTCGGGAAGAAGAGGAAGCAGGAGAGCGGGCAGGCGCCCGCGGCGAAGAAGACCGAGGAGGGGCCGCCCGTCTACCCGGCGGACCCCGACGCGCTGAGCGCCGAGGAGCTGCGCTCGCTGGCGGCCCGGTTCTCCGCCCTCGGGACCCCCGAGGGGACCGAGAACGCCAACCGCCTGCACATGAAGGCGGCCGAGAAGGGCGACGCGCTGGCACAGCTGTACGTGGCGCAGGACTACGCCAACGGGCTGGGCGTCGAGAGGGACCCCGAGAAGGCGGCGGAATGGTACGCCAAGGCCGCCGACCAGGGCCTCGCCTCGGCCCAGGACGCGCTCGGGATGGCGTACGAGAAGGGGAACGGCGTCGCGCAGGACTTCAAGAAGGCCCTCGAGCTCTACCAGAAGGCGGCGGACCAGGGGTACGCCATGGCCCAGTTCCACCTCGGGAAGCTCTACGAGGACGGGCGCGGCACGGCCAGGGACTTCCCCAAGGCCGCCGAGCTCTACCGGAAGGCCGCCGACCAGGGGTCCAAGGAGGCCCAGTGCAACCTCGGCGTCCTGTACAGGGACGGCACCGGCGTGGAGTTCGATCCCGCCAAGGCCGTCGAGTGGCTCTCCAAGTCGGCCGAGCAGGGGTACAAGTACGCCCAGTTCGAGCTGGGCATGATGTACTACCGCGGGCGCGGGGTGGAGAACGACTACAAGAAGGCGGCGGAATGGCTGACCAAGGCCGCCGACCGGGGCTTCATCCCCGCCAAGTACTACCTCGGGACCTGCTACGAGAAGGGGCTCGGGGTCGAGCCCGACTTCGACAAGGCGGTCGAGCTCTACAAGGCGGGAGAGGAGCGCGGCTACATGATGGCCGGGCGCAAGATGATGAGGCTCCGCGAGGAAGGGAAGGTCAAGGACAGCGGGGTCGGAAGACCCAGACGCCCCACCGAGTGAGCTTTTCCAAATCATTTCCCCGGGGTTACCCCGGGGCATTTCTCCGATCCTCTCATTGCAATCGCCGGCGAAGCAGGCTGCTTTGGCGAGGCGGGGAACCCGTACAGGCTCTAATGAAGCCGGAGCAGTCTTTGCTTCCCGGGGGCGGCGGGCCATACGCTGATCCTAGTGATCGGTCTAGATTGGTTTGCAATGGCAGAGGATGCCATCACTGGCACAATCCGCCCGGAACCCGCCGCCCGATGGAACGACCACGGCTCTTGCTATAAACGGTTACGCGCGGATTTTCCGATGCAATTATGACCCTCTCCATCGATTTCCGCCCCATGGCCATCAACATCTTCGGGGACCTCTGGCAGTTCTCCGACTACATCGCCCCCGCCGGCATCTCGATCCACCAGTACCTCCTGGCCGGGGAGACGCCCGCGGTCTTCTGCACCGGGACGGTCGCGGAGGCGGAGAGGAACCTCCCGGAGATCGACAGGATCCTCGGCGGAAGAGACGTGGAGTACATCCTCGTCTCCCACAACGAATCCGACGAGGACGGGGCGCTGGGTCTTTTCCACGAGAGGTATCCCGACGCTGTCGTCGTCTGCTCCTCGATGACCGCCCGCGAGCTCCCCGGCTACGGCTACCGGGGGACGGTAATGGAGGGCATCCCCGGGGACGTCATCAGGCGCGGGGCCCTCAGCCTGCGGTTCCTCGCCTATCCGTCCGAGGTCCACATGAACGACGGCCTGCTGTTCTTCGAGGAGAATTCGCGCATCTTCTACAGCTCCGACCTCTTCTTCGCCCCCGGCGAGACCGCCGGGAAGGTGAAGGAAATCGGCTGGGAGGAGGCTATACAGAACTTCGGGGAATCGCGGATCCCCGCTCCCAAGAGGGACGCGCTCGCCCTCTCCCTGAAGGCGGTGTCCCCGCTCTTCGTGGCCGCCGGCCACGGGGCCTGCTTGGACTGCTCCGGAAAACAACGGTATTAATACCCATCTCACTATCGAAACCCCGGGCCTGTGTGGTAGCCAGGACGATCCTATCAGCTTTCGGAGCTGACAACCCGGGTTCGAATCCCGGCAGGCCCTCTGTGTTCTCGTGTCAATATCAATGTGCCAGCAAGCGTAAAAAAGATGATGGGAGGGGGCTTTCGGCCCCCCTCCCGCTCACTTGCCGGGGTATACGATGAGGCTTCCCACGTCGTAGCCCTTGAGCGGGCCCTCGCGGGACCCGAAGCCGGCGAGCTCCATCACGAAGCCGATCTGCACGACCTTCCCGCCGAGCCTCTCCACCATGTCGATGATGGCCTTGGTGGTGCCGCCGGTGGCCACCAGGTCGTCGACGATGAACACCCGGTCGCCCTTCTTGATGCTGTCCTTGTGCATCTCGAGGGTGGCGGTGCCGTACTCGAGGTCGTAGGTGTAGGAGATGGTCTCCCGCGGGAGCTTCCCCTTCTTCCTGGCGAGGACGAAGCCCTTGCCGAGCTTGTAGGCCACGGGGGCGCCGAAGACGAAGCCCCGGGACTCGGAGCCGACCACGACGTCGACCTCCTTGTCCTTCACCATGTCGGCCAGCCGGTCGACGGCCAGCTTGAACCCGACAGGGTTCGAGATGAGGCTGGTGATGTCCCTGAACAGGACCCCTTTCTGCGGGAAGTCCGGGACATCCGTGATGTATTTCTCCAGATCGTTTGCCATTGCGGGCGTGGATTGGGTTACGCATAATAAAACTGCCCTTCGGGGAGGAGCTCCTTTCCGCCCCTCCCCGTAAGGACGTTTTCCAGGGTCTGGCTCATTCGTACCTGCGCCAGTCGTAGCGGCCGTCGCGGATCCTCGCCATGACGGTGTCGGGGACCGTCCTGAGGTCCTCCTCGCTGAACCTCCCCGACTCGACCTTGGCGAAGCCCTTCGACGAGAGCATCCTCACCGTGCACCGGCAGACGCCGCGCCTGCGCTCCCGCGGCCCGGCCCGGAGCTCCGCGATCTGCACCTTGTCGTAGTTGAAGCGGGTCTCGGAGAGGTCGAAGCCGCCGGTCACGAAGGCGAACACGTTCCCGTCCTCGGCGAAGGCCCTCTTGTCGGCGGCCATGAAGCCGTAGGCGGCGGCGCCGGCGGCGATGATCAGGAAGATGACGAGCATCGGGAGGGCGAGGTCCCCGTAGTCGTACTCGTTGCAGGCCCACCAGAGTGCAATGCCGATCCCGGCGGAGATGAGCGCCCCGATGGACCAGTACAGCTCGCAGATGCGCTTCCCGGCCTTCGGCTGGGGGCTCATCTCCTTCTTGATAGCGAAGCCCGGCAGGGCGTCGTCCAGGAGCTTCATGACCTTCTCCCGCTTCTTCAGGGGGCACAGCACGGGGAGGTTGTTGTTGTCGTTCTGGTTGGCGCCCCCGACCACCTCGGCCTCCAGGGTGCAGAGGCCGAACAGGCGGGCCAGGAGGGGCGCCCTGATGCGGACCGAGTTGACCTTGTTCTCCTTGAAGGAGAACGACCGCTGGGTGAACATCCCGTACTCCGCGGTGACGGTGTCGCCGACCCGGTAGATGCGGTAGTTGTAGTACTGGCAGATCACCGCCACCACCGGGATGATCTCCCAGAAGAGGAAGAAGAACACCGAGAACCACAGCCCCTCGAAGTACTCCACCACCGCCGACCAGATGCCGTAGACCAGGGTGGCGAGGGCGACCACCAGCTGGGGCGAGGGCTGCCCGATGAAGCTGTGGATGACGATGTCGAGGTTGGTGATCTTGATCAGGTTCTCGCGGGGCGGGGCGTAGGCGGGCGCCCCCTGCGGAACGCCCTTCGGGGCGTAGCCGAGGCCGCCCGCCCCCCGGGCTTCCTGCTGCCCGTAACCGAAGATCTTGGCGTTCAGGAAGTCGCGCAGCTGGACCGCCTCGTACTGGTCGATGCAGAGGGTCTGGTCGGCCTTGGTGGCGTTGACCTTGGAGTTCACATTGAAGAAGAGGGTGGAGGTCCCGACCAGGCGGTCGAAGATGCTGCGGGTGAGCCCCACCGAGGCCATCCTCGAGTACTGGATCTCCGAGGTCCGGACGGCGATGAACTTCCGGGTGACGGTGAGCCGGTTGTCGTCGAAGACGTAGTCCGTGTGCCTCACGATGTACCAGCAGCAGAAGAGGGCGAGGAAGGTCAGGATGACGGTCAGCGAGGGGCCCAGCCTGGTGATCGGCCCTTCCGCATCCATCAGTGCCAGCTCTATGTAGAAGCAGATGAACAGGATGCTGATCTCGAGGAAGATGAAGTTCTTCACCGCGACGAT
>JBMNQO010000028.1:0-13894 GCA_050944195.1 Methanomethylophilus sp.
GATGACCTCCGTCGCGGTGCCCGAGGAGGCCCTCGAGGGCGTTGCCAAGGACGTCAAGGACGCCTTCGAGAAGTCCCTCGAGGAGCTCAGGTCCATGGGCATCGAGGTGGAGCGCGTCAAGATGCCGGAGCTGAAGTACGCCATCCCGGCCTACTACGTGCTCGCGACCTCCGAGGCCTCCACCAACCTCGCCCGCTACTGCGGGATGCGCTACGGCCGCCAGGACGGCGACCTCTCGCAGAAGTTCGACGACTACTTCACCGAGGTCCGCACCGAAGCGTTCGGCGAGGAGGCCAAGCGGAGGATCCTGCTGGGGACCTACACCCGCATGGAGGGCTTCCGCGACAGGTATTACGCCAAGGCGCTGCAGGTCAGGATGGACGTCATCGACGCCTACAAGAAGCAGTTCGAATCCCACGACGCCGTCCTCACCCCCACCATGCCGTTCGTGTCCCCCAAGTTCGCGGACATCGCCGAGATGACCCCCGTGGAGAACTACGCGGCCGACTTCCTGACGGTCCCGCCGAACCTGGCCGGGACCCCCCACCTGAGCTGCCCCTGCGGCTACTCCCCGGAGAACGGGATGCCCATCGGGATGCAGTTCGTCACCGACCACTGGAACGAGGACATGCTCCTGACCATGGCGGAGGACTGGGACAAGCGGTTCGACGTGAAGCGCGCAGAGGTGTCGGCATGAAGATCGGGCTGGAGGTGCACGTGCAGCTCCCCACCAAGTCGAAGATGTTCTGCTCCTGCCCCACCACGGACGCCGAGGCCCCCAACACCCACGTCTGCCCGGTGTGCCTGGGCATGCCCGGCTCCCGCCCCGTGCTGAACCGCCAGGTGCTGGTCTACGGCATCATGCTGGCCAAGATGCTCGGGTGCAAGATCGCGGACACCACCTGGTTCTCCCGGAAGACCTACTTCTACCCCGACATGAGCAAGAGCGTGCAGATCACCCAGTACGACCACCCCATCGGGACCGGCGGGGTGGTCATGCTGAACGGCAAGAAGCCCATCCGCATCACCAGGATCCACCTCGAGGAGGACCCCGGGAAGACCAAGAGGACCTCCGACATGTACTCGCTGATCGACTACAACCGCTCGGGCATCCCCCTGGCGGAGATCGTCACCGAGCCCGACCTCTCGACCCCCGCCGAGGCCAGGGAGTTCCTGACCCAGCTCATCGCCGACATCAGGGCCGTCATCGACCTGCCGGCGGACGGGGAGCGCAGCATCCGCTGCGACTGCAACATCTCCGTCGGGAAGGAGCGGTGCGAGGTCAAGAACGTCACCGGCGTGAAGAACGCCGAGCGCGCCCTCACCTACGAGATGGTGAGGCAGATCAAGATCCTCAAGGCCGGCGGGAAGATCCAGCGGGAGACCCGGAACTTCGACGAGGCCCGCGGCATCACCTACTCCGCGAGGAAGAAGGAGTTCGAGGCCGACTACGGCTACATCGACGAGCCCGACCTCGGCATCTTCCACATCGGGAAGATGGCGGAGTCCATCACCATCCGCGAGAGCCCCGCCAAGATGACCGTGAGGCTGTCGAAGCAGTACGGGATATCCGAGAAGATGGCCAAGCAGCTGGTGTCCACCTCGCTCGATCTGGCACAGTTCTTCGAGGAAACCGCCGCCAAGTACGGGACGGAGAACGCCGTCAAGTGGGTGGCGGGCCCCGTCGCGGGCAGCTGGAAGGAGATGGAGGCGGCCGGCAGGAGCCCGGCGCCCGTCCTCGATTCCATCGGCAGGTTCGCCGACGGGAAGATCACCGACACCGAGTGCGCCATCGAGATCAAGGCGGCCATGACCGGCCAGACGGCCGAGGCGGCCAAGGAGAGCTCGGAGGGCCTGGACAAGATCATCTCCGAGTTCCTGGACGCCAACCCCAAGGTCGTCGAGGACTACGGCAGGGGCAACGCCAAGGCGGCCAACTCCGCCATCGGGCACGTCATGAAGACCACCGGCGGGAAGTACTCCTCCGCCGAGGTTGTGGCGGCCGTTAAGCGCGTCATCGAGTCGCGCCTCTGAAACAGTTCAGGGGGTGTGCTGAAAAGCACACCCCTATTCTTCTTCTACCGTCACGGATTAATCCGCAACCGTCAATACCGGCACCATGGACAGCGCGGTGCTCATCGTCGGCCACGGCTCCCCCGAATCTGATTCCTGGAACGCCCCCATGGTGCACGCCGCCACCGTCCAGGCGCAGACCGGGGCGCCGGTCTACTGGGCGATGCTGTACCGGGAGCCCACCGTGCAGAAAGTTCTCAGGCAGATGGCCGAGGACGGAGTGACCTCGGCGAAGGTCTTCCCGATGTTCTTCTCGCCCGGCGCGGTGGCCTGCACCAAGGTGCCTCAGGCCCTGGGGCTCCCAGAGGGGCAGACCAAGGGCTCTGTCGAGACCTCAGAGGGCCCTGTCTTCCTGGAGATGACCGGGACCTTCGGCGACCACTGGAAGATGAAGAGCGTGCTCCGCAACGTCCTCGACGATGCGCATGCGAAACCGAAGGAGACGGGGATCCTCGCGATCGCCCACGGCTCGCGGACGGGGAAGGATTCCGCCATCGCCGAGACCAACGCGGGGTACATGCGCGAGAGGGGCTTCGACGTGCAGGTCTGCTTCAACGATTTCGAAGACCCAGACATCAGAAAAGGAATCAAGGGATTGTCGAAGCGCGGGAAGAAGGACATCCTCGCGATCCCGCTCTTCGCCTCGCCGAGCGTCCACACCCGGGCCGAGATCCCCACCAAGCTCGAGAAGGCGGAAGAGGAGTTCGGGGTCACGATCCGTCAGACCGAGGAGGTCGGGATGCGGAAGGACGTCGCCTACATCGTCATCGACCGGTGCTTCGGAAGCGGCAACTTCTGACAAGTGCCAGCACTGAAATTTTGAATAAGGAAAACGCGGGCCTTCCGGCCCGCAGTGGTTTCACTCGGAATCAGAGTCGGAGTCCGATTCGGAGTCGGGGTTGAACTCCTCCGCGTCGGAGACATCGAGGTCCCCCGCGAGGGAGATGATCTGCAGCTCCTGCAGCTTCTCCTCGTCGACCGGCGAGGGCGAGCCGTCCAGCAGGGAGACCGCCTTCTTGTTTTTGGGGAAGGCGATGACCTCGCGGATGGTGTCCTTGTTGAGCAGGATGGCGACCAGCCTGTCCACTCCGATGGCGATCCCTCCGTGGGGCGGGGCGCCGTAGCGCAGGGCCTCGACGAAGTAGTCGAACCGCTGCTGGATCTTCTCGTCGGACAGACCGAGGCGGTGGAACACGGCAATCTGGGTCTCCGCATCGTGGATACGCTCGGAGCCCGAGCCGAGCTCGTTCCCGTTGAGGCAGAGGTCGAAGCAGGCCCCGCCGCAGTGGTCCGGGTCGTTGAGGTCCCCGGTGGGGAGCACGAACGGGTGGTGGAAGGCGGTGTACGCGCCGGACACGGGGTCCTTCTCGAACATCGGGTTCTGGTCCATCCAGAAGAACATGAACTCGTTGTCGGGGACCATGTGGAGGTCCTCGGCGATCTTCTTCCTCAGGAAGCCTCCGCCCTCGTAGGTGGCCTTCCAGGGGCCGGCGATGATGAAGACCAGGTCGCCCTCCTCGGCGCCCACGGCCTTCTTGATGTTCTCCAGGATCTCCGGCGTGAAGTACTTCGTGATGTTGCTGGTCAGCACCCCGTTCTCGCACCTCATCCAGGTGAGCCCGCCGAGGCCGACCTTCTTGGCGTACTTGATGTACCGGTCGACCTCGTTCCTCCCCACTTCTCCCATGCTCTTCTTGATGCACAGGCCGGCGACGATGCCGCCCTCGGCCAGGATCCGCTGGAAGATCTTGTAGGGGGCGTCCTTCACGATGTCGGTGAGGGTGGTGAACTCCAGCCCGTACCGCATGTCGGGCTTGTCGGAGCCGAACCGCTCCATGGCCTCGCGGTAGCCGATGTGCGGGAAGGGGGTCTTCAGCTCCTTGCCGTAGAGCCCCTTCCAGATGTAGGCCATCATGCCCTCGATGACGTCCTGGATGTCCTTCGAGTCGACGAACGACATCTCCATGTCCAGCTGGGTGAACTCCGGCTGGCGGTCCTTGCGGGAGTCCTCGTCGCGGAAGCAGCGCGCCACCTGATAATAACGGTCGAGGCCGCCGACCATCAGCATCTGCTTGAACTGCTGGGGGGACTGCGGGAGGGCGTAGAAGGTGCCGGGGTGGATCCTCGAGGGGATGATGTAGTCCCTGGCGCCCTCGGGGGTGGACCGGCCGAGGATGGGGGTCTCGATCTCCAGGAAGCCCTGGCTCTCGAGGTAGTTCCGGGCCAGGTGCACGAGCTTGCTCCGGAACTCCATGGTCCTGATCATGGGGGTGCGGCGGAGGTCGAGGTAGCGGTACTTCATGCGGGTGTCCTCGTCGGGGAGGACGCCCTCCTTCTGGTCGCCGATCTCGAAGGGCGGGAGCTTGGACTTCGAGAGGAGCTCGGCGTGGGTGATGAGGACCTCGATCTCGCCGGTGGGGTTGGAGTCGACGGCGGTGCCCTCGACCCTGGCGCGGACTTTTCCTTCAATGAGCACGCAGGACTCGCGGGAGAAATCCGACATGGCGGCCGCGATCTGCTCCTTGGTGTCGGCGCCCGCCGGGAGGTCCTCGGGGTCGAAGACCACCTGGGTGATCCCGTAGCGGTCGGCGAGGTCGATGAAGG
Source organism: Methanomethylophilus sp. (assembly GCA_050944195.1). Classification (GTDB taxonomy): domain Archaea; phylum Thermoplasmatota; class Thermoplasmata; order Methanomassiliicoccales; family Methanomethylophilaceae; genus Methanomethylophilus. Next base: position 4,678 of record JBMNQO010000028.1, read on the forward strand.
CGACGCCCCCGTGGTCCCTCGAGAACCTTACCCAGCCTTCCAGGCAGACCTGCTTGCCGATGTCGGAGGCCCTGAGCTCTCCGCAAGTGTTCGTTCTCCTCATTTTAGCAATGCTCCCCTGAGTATGTGACGGGGCGCCTATTGCCCATTCCCATTAAATAATGTGCGCCTGCGCGTATACTGTTCGTAAAAATAGCGCTCAGCGGGTGGAGTCCATCACGGGGACGTAGTCGGACTCGCTCTTGGCGATGTTGAGGACGATGGAGGACTCAACGCGGACCACGCCGTCGAGGGCGTCGATCTTCTGGACGGTCTCCAGGAACTCCTCGCGGTCGCGGCAGCAGAGCATGGCGACCACGTTGGCGTCGCCGGCCATGTCGTAGACGGCGACGGCCTGCGGGAGGGACGAGATCCGCTCCTCCACCATGGTGTCGGACTTGTTGAGGAAGACCCTCGCGATGCCCATGAACTCGAAGCCCATGGCCATGTAGTCGAGCTTGGCGCGGTAGCCGCGGATGATCCCGCGGGCCTCCAGGTTGTTCACCCTCTGGATGAGGGTGGTCGGGTGCACGCCCAGCTGTTTGGCCAGCTGGCGGTAGGAGCCCTGGCTGGAACTGCTCAGCATCTCGATGATGCGCCTGTCCAGATCGTCGAACGCTTTGCCCTCGGCCATGATGATTCCTTGGCCTGCCTTATGCCCCCAAGGGGATTTAACCTTACTGGGCGGGATTAGACGGATGTACAGGCAAAAAGGGGATGAAATGCGCAAATGTCGGGCGCTTTTTCAGCCGAGAGGAAGGGTTCAGGTTATAAGCGGGCGCGGGCATGTGGGTGCGACGCAATATGGCTGACGAGGTTTTCAGGCACGACGGTTACATGTCGGAGTTCGAGGCGGAGATCACCGCGGTGGACGGTGACAAGGTGGTCATGAACCTGACCGGCTTCTACCCCGGGGGCGGGGGCCAGGTGTGCGACACCGGCACCATCAACGGGCGCCCGGTGACCGACGTGCACTACGAGGGGAAGGAGATCGTCCACGTCGTGCCCGGGAACGATTTCAAACCGGGCATGAGGGTGTGGTGCAGCCTCGACTGGGACCGCCGCTACGACCTCATGATGGGGCACACCGGGGAGCACCTCCTGTTCTGCTCCCTGCACCGCGAGGACCCCGACCTCGCCATCACCAAGATCTACATCTCCCCCGAGGAGAAGTACGTCATCGTCAACCACGACATAAGCTGGGAGAAGATCCGCTCCGCGCTGCGGTTCGCCAACCAGGCCATCCGCGACAACCTCACCGTCAGGAAGACGGTGATGGCCCGGGACGACCCCGACCTCTCCAAGGTGAGGATCAAGCTGGACCGCATCCCCGAGGACGAGGAGATCACCGTGGTCTCCATCGGGGACATCGACTACTCCGCCTGCTCCGGCGTGCACGTGCAGGAGACCGGGGAGCTGGGGATGCTGTTCGTCGACCGCAAGGTCTCGGCCGGGAAGGACGGCGTCGCCATCCACTTCAAGGTCGGGAACGCCGCGCAGGATGCAGCAATGGAATTGGCGCAGACCTGCCTCGAGGTCATCGACGAGACCGGCAGCAAGCCCGAGCTCGTGGTGCGCACGGTCGCCAACATGAAGCACGATCTGGCACTTGCCGCGGTGGCCTCCAAGGAGGCCGCCAAGGAAGTCGTGAAGAACCTCGCCCCCGAGGACGTCAACGGCACCAAGCTGTACTCGGGGCTGTTCGCCGGAGCGGATAGGAAAACCCTGGCCGACGCCGTCGAGAAGTTCAAGGCCGAGGGCGGGGTGTGCGCCTTCGTGAGCGGGGGCGAGACCGTCAGCGTCATGCTCGGCTCGGGCTCGCCGAAGGTCGACTGCCGCAAGGTCCTGCCGGAGGTGCTCAATGCGTTCGGCGGGAGGGGCGGCGGGAAGCCCGACTTCGCCCAGGGCGGGGTCCCCGACGCGTCGAAGGCCCGGGAGGTCCTGGACGCCCTCGTCGCCGCCGTGAAGAAGCTGCTCTGAAACCTTCAATGAGGGGTCTTTGACCCCTCTTTTCCCTCTTTTTCTTCTAATTTCAATATTGAGATCCCGAGCGCTAACCAATTGTTGAGCGGGTAAGGAATTCTTCCGTGACTGAGATAAATAAAGCCACTACGATTCTCTTAGCGGGACCGTGCCGACGGCCCCGGGAGAAATGAGAGAACATGATGAACGACAGAGTGAAGAACCTGCTGAACGAGTGCATGTGGGACCTCGCCACCTGCGCGGACAACGAGCCGAACGTGGTGACCGTGGCCTTCAAGGGCGTCACCGACGACGGCAAGCTGACCGTGGGCGACGTCTTCCTGGAGACCACCCTCAGGAACCTCGAGAAGAACAACGGCAAGATCGCCATCTCGGTCTACAACCCCAAGACCCTCGAGGGCTACCAGATTAAGGGAAGGGCGGAGCACATCACCTCCGGTCCCGTCGTCGACGCCTACAAGGCGATGGTCGAGAAGATGTTCAACGGCACCGCGACCGCCAAGGGCGCCCTGATCATCACCCCCGAGAAGGTCATCGTGACCACCCCCGGCAAGGACAACAAGAAGGAGCTCTGAATCCCGGCCGGGGGGCCGCCGGCCCCCTCGCCGGCCTTTTCACTTAAGAAACAAAAGTTACTTTAATTTTCTTAGCGATTAGATCCCCATGTACCAGAAGAAGACGGAGGAGGACATCAGGTGCCCGCTCGAGTACGGGCTAGGCGTGTTCGGGGGCAAATGGAACTCCCGCGTGCTCTGCGTCCTCGACGGGAAGGGGACCCTTCGCTACAGCGAGATCCGGGGGGAGATCGTCGACATCACCGACACCGCGCTGGCCGCGGCCCTGAAGGCCCTCATCGCGGAGGGCATGGTGAAGAGGGTGTCCTACGACGAGGTGCCCCCGCGGGTGGAGTACAGCCTCACCGACAAGGGGAGCTCCGCCATCCCCATCCTGCAGAGCATCTGCCGCTGGGCGGGCATGTACCACAAGGGCGGCAACGACCGCTCCCTCAAGATGTGCCAGAAGTGCGATTTCAGCGGGCATCCCGCGGAATGACCCGGTTACAATCCCTATTACGCGCGCAGACAAGCATTAATTAAACACGAAGGGATTCGAGGTACCGTTATGGCAGGCGGAATGAGGGGTGTGAACCCCCGCGCGATGCAGCGCACGATGCGCTCGATGGGTATCAAGCAGGAGGAGGTGAAGGGGGTCACCGAGGTCATCATCAGGACCGCGGACAAGGACATCGTCATCTCCCCCGCCGAGGTCGTCTGCATCGACATGAAGGGCAGCAAGAGCTACCAGGTGGCGGGAGAGATCAAGGAGATGCCGGCCGGCTCCGCCGAAGGCGCCCCCGCGGGCCCCTCGTTCCCTGCCGAGGACATCGAGCTCGTGATGTCCCAGACCAACTGCGACCGCGAGAAGGCCATCGCCGCCCTCGAGGCGACCGACGGGCAGCCCGCGGAAGCGATAATCAAGATCGTATCAGGTGAGTGAAATGTGCCTAGCGATTCCCGGGAAGATCGTCAACATCGACGGAGACGAAGCGTACATTGACTACGGCGGCTCGATGAAGACCGCCAACATCTCGATGGTGGACGCCAAGGTCGGCCAGTACGTGGTCGTCCACGCCGGCTTCGCCATCGAGGTCATGGACGAGGAAGAGGCCAACGAGACCCTCAAGCTCTGGAACGAGTTCCTCGACTCCGACAGCGCCGAGGTCGACAAGCCCCAGTGAGGGCGCGGGGCCTTTCCCCGCAAATCTTTTTATACTACCCCTCTATCTACGGATTTGGTCAGACGGCCACAGCAGAGGGGTTCACCCGGTCCCATCTCGAACCCGGCAGTTAAGCCCTCTCACGTATCTGTCGCGTACTGTATTGCGCAAGTGTACGGGAAAGCAGACACGCTGTCTACCACTTCTTCACTTTCATCTTCAAGGCCGCGCCATCGCGTCATCCCGCGTCGCGCGCATTATTTTATTTATCTTGGGGCGATTTGTGCCAGCAATGATCCTGATCAAGCTCGGCGGCAGCGTCATCACCGACAAGACCTCCTACCGCACGTTCAGGAAGGACGCCGTGGCTAGGCTGGCCAAGGAGATCAAGGACTCCGGCCAGCAGGTCCTCATCGTCCACGGCGCCGGTTCCTTCGGCCACGTGGTCTCCAAGGAGTACTCCATCCAGAAGGGCTACTCCCGCCCCGAGCAGGTCCCCGCCGCGGCCCGCGTCATCTGCGACTGCTGCGAGCTCTCCTCGATGGTCGTCGAGGAGCTGCTGGCGGCCGGCATCCCGGCGGCCACGATCCCCGTCACCGCCGCCTTCGTGGCGGACAACGGGAAATTATCCGGAGGGAACGAGGAGGCGGTCCGGAGGCTGGTCAACCTCGGCATCATCCCCGTGATGTACGGCGACGTCATCACCGACCGCTCGATGGGCTTCTCCATCGTCTCCGGCGACCAGATCATGGAGATGCTCTGCCGGATGTACTCCCCGGAGAAGGTCGTCTTCGTCTCCGACATCGACGGGCTGTACGAGACCGACCCCAAGAAGGACCCGAATGCGAAATTGATCCCCGTCGTCACCAAGGAGACGCTGGCACATGTCCGGACGGGGTCCTCGGTGGACGACGTCACGGGCGGCGTGGAGGCCAAGATGGAGGCCATGCTGAGGATGACCTCGGCCGACCGCGAGTGCGTCCTCCTCAACGGGAACGTGCCCGGGCGCCTGGGCGCTCTGTTAAAAGGGGAGGACGTCATCTGCACCACGGCCAAAGGGGGAATGGAATGACCATCAGGAGCCGCAAATCCGACCACATCGACATCTGCCTGAAGGAGCGCGTCGCTCCCGACCACTGCTACTGGGACGACGTGAAGCTCGTGCACAACGCCATGCCGGAGATCGACATCGACGACATCGACCTCTCCGCCGACGTCCTCGGGAAGAGGCTCGAGTTCCCGCTCATCGTCACCGCCATCACGGGAGGGTTCCCGGGGGCGAAGAAGATCAACGGCAACATCGCCTCGGCCTGCGCCGACCTCGGCATCGGGATGGGCGTGGGCAGCGAGCGGGCAGGGGTGAACGGGGTCGACCCCGACACCTACTCCGTGATCAAGGACTACGACGTCCCCCTGGTGATCGGCAACGTGGGCGCCCCCCAGCTGGTCAAGCAGAAGAGCGGGGAGCCCTTCACCGACGAGATGGTGAAGGCCGCCATCGAGCTGATCGACGCCGACTACGTCGCCGTCCACCTGAACTTCCTCCAGGAGGTGGTCCAGCCCGAGGGCGACAAGAACGGCGCCGGGATCAGGGACCGCATCCGCGACCTCGCCCTGAAGTTCCCGGTCATCGTGAAGGAGACCGGGGCGGGCATCGACGCCTACACCGCCGAGCGCCTCAAGGGCATCGGGGTGCGGGGGCTGGACGTCGCCGGCATGGGCGGGACCAGCTTCGCGGCGGTGGAGATGTACCGCGCCCAGCGGCAGGGCGACGAGGCCCTGGCCGCCATGGGCGACACCTTCTTCGGCTGGGGCATCCCGGCCCCCGCGGCATTGGTCGAGTGCCTGGACTCCAAGCTCCCGCTGATCGCCTCGGGAGGGGTGCTGGACGGCACCCACGTGGCGGCCGCGATCGCCATGGGGGCGACGGCGGCCGGCGTGGCGCACGCCGTGCTGAGGGAGGCGACGGAGTCCGCGGACGCCGTCAAGAAGAAACTCATACTGATCAGGGAGGAGCTGCGGGCGGCGATGATGCTGACCGGCTCCCGGGACATCGCCTCGCTGGCCAAGGCGAGGCACTTCGTGGCGGGCGAGACCCGCGAATGGATCGAGGGACTGAAATGGACGCAAAGGAATATCTGAAGAAGACCTCCCAGGAGGTCGACGGACCGATCAAGAGCTACATCCCCGACGAGGAGCCCATGAGGCTCATCGAGGCCGTGCGGCAGTACCCGTACGCCGGCGGCAAGAGGATGCGCCCCGCCATCGTCCTGGCCGCCTGCGGGGCGGTCGGCGGCGACAAATCCAAGGCCATGCCCCTGGCGGTCGCCATCGAGTACATCCACAACTTCACCCTCATCCACGACGACATCATGGACGGCGACGACATGCGCCGCGGGATGAAGACCCTGCACGTCGCCTACGACGAGCCCACCGCCATCGACGCGGGGGACGCCCTCTTCGCCAAGGCCTTCCAGATCATCGCCGACCTGGACATCCCCGACAAGGACATGAGGGAGGTCCTGAGGAGGGTCACCAAGGCCGTCTGGGACCTCGCCCGCGGGCAGGAGTTCGACGTCACCAACGAGCACCAGCTCATCTCCGAGGACCGCTACATCGAGACCATCTTCCTGAAGACCAGCGTCCTCTTCGCGGCCGCCGCCGCGGGAGGGGCCATCGTCGGCGGGGCCGACGACAAGGTGGTCGAGGAGATCAACCAGTACGCCCTCGACATGGGGCTCGGCTTCCAGATGTACGACGACTACCTGGGCGTGGCGGGCGACCCCGCCAAGACCGGGAAATCGGCCGGCAACGACCTCCGCAAGGGCAAGTGCACCCTGATGGTCACCTACACCCTCGAGCACCTCAAGGACCCCGAGAAGCTGGCCCGCTTCAAGAGCATCCTCGGCAACCCGCAGGCCACCGACGACGACTGCAAGGAGGGCGTCGAGATCATGAGGGAGATCGGCGCCGTCGACTACAACAAGAAGGCCGCCGAGGACAAGATCGCCTCCGCCAAGAGGCACCTCTCCTGCCTGCCGGATTCCGAGGACAAGGAGTTCATGGCCGCCCTCGCCGACTACGCGATCAGCAGGGAAGTCTGATTAAAGATACAGGAAAAACCTCTTCCCAAACCCCTTCATTTTCCACTATCTGGGTCTTTGGAAAATAACCTCTGAAAATCCTCAGATATCAGCGATGCCGTCGGCGGTGATTCTGAACATCGCCGACCTGCCCTCCGGCAGGGAGCGGTGCTTCTTGATGACCGCGTTCCGCACCCCGTTCCCGCGGAGGTCGATCCGGATGATGGTCTTCGCGTTGTGGTGCATGGCGTGCCCGCCCAGGAACTCGATGGTCCCGGTGTTGATGTTGGTGTAGACCTGCGAGGTCATCAGCACCGGCACCTCGCACTCCCGGGCGATGTTGAGCAGCGTCTCCGTCTGGCGGATGAAGCTGTTCTTCATCTCCTGGTTGTCGTAGTTGAGGCGGTAGAACATGGTCATGGAGTCGACCACGATGAGCCCCAGCAGCCCGTTCTTGGCGATGCGGGCGATCTGCTCCACGCGGTCCGCCTGCTCGGTGAAGCTGTGCACCGCGAACACCAGCAGCGACTTCGTCAGCTCCGGGTCCTTGAAGATCTGCTCCACCCGCTCCTGGGAGAGCCCCTCGGTGTCCACGTAGGCCACCTTCTTCCCCGACTGCGCCACGTTGCGGGCGGTCTGCAGGCAGATGTTGGTCTTCCCGCACCCCGCCTCGCCGTAGAAGAGCGTGACGCTGCCCGCCTCGATGCCTCCGCCCAGGAGGGAGTCCAATGCCCGGCAGCCGATGGGAATGCGGTTCACGGATTCCGTTAAGGGCATCCCCATTAAAAGGTTCGTGCGCGAAACCAGGGGAACAGTGTGCACGCCCGCGCGATATTGAAATAGGGACCCCGCGATGGGCACGGCATGGACACCGAGGGCCTCGAGGAGATCGCCAGGGGGGCGGAGGGCAGCGTCTACCGCACCGAGTTCCTGGGACGGAAGGCCATCCTCAAGGTGCGCACGCCGAAGGGCTACCGCGTGCCGGAGCTCGACGAGCGGATCAGGTCGGTCCGCATCCGCTCCGAGGCGAGGCTCATCCGCAGCGCCCGCCGGGCGGGGATCCGCACCCCGGTCATCTACTGGGCGGACCCTCCCGCGGGGGAGCTGGTCATGGAGGACATGGGCGGGGAGACCGTCAAGAGGCACCTCGACGAGCACCCCGAGGATGCAGACAGGATCTGCCGGGAGATCGGCCGGGACGTCGCGCTCCTGCACAACGCCCGCATCGCCCACGGAGACCTCACCACCTCCAACATGCTGATGACGCCGGACGGCATCTGCTTCATCGACTTCTCGATGGGCGTGTGGCCCGCGGAAATCGAGGACATGGGGGTGGACATCCGCCTGCTGGAAAGGGCGTTCTCCTCCGCCCATCCGGGGCTGGAGGACGCCTACAAAGCCCTTCTGGAGAGCTACTGCGAGACGAAGACCGACTCCCGCCTGGTCATGGACAAGGTGCAGGAGATCAAGGACAGGGGAAGATACACATGAGCCTGAAGCTGGGAGTGGTGACGCACAACCCCGGGAAGGTGCGCGAGTACCAGGCCGCCCTGGGCGGCTACGGGATCGAGATGGTCCACATCAACCGCGAGTACGACGAGGTGCAGACCGCGCACCTCGAGGAGGTCGTGGACAAGGGCATGAAGCAGCTGCACGCCGAGGGGCTGCGGGACTTCATGGTGGACGACTCGGGGCTGTTCATCAACGCCTTCGGGGGCTTCCCGGGCGTGTACTCGTCCTTCGTGCAGAAGACCGTCGGGAACGGCGGGGTGCTCAAGCTGATGGACGGGGTGGAGGACAGGTCGGCGACCTTCCGCTGCTGCATCGGGGCCTGGATCGGGGACGAGAGGATAGTAGTCACGGGAATCTGCCCCGGGGTGATAACCCACAGTGCCAGGGGCACCGACGGGTTCGGCTACGACCCCATCTTCAGCCCCGACGGGGAGAAGACCTTCGCGGAGATCCCGACCGACGAGAAGAACATCATCTCGCACCGCGGGAACGCGATCAGGATGCTGGTCGACGAGCTCCGGAAGAGGAAGCTCATCGACTGAATTTTTTCCAAAAACGAACATCCGGGAGAGGGACGGGACATCCGTCCCCCTTCCGGGTTTCAATATTGTTCCCGCCCAAGGGCGGGCAAACGGTTTCAGTGCTGCCTCTTCTTGTAGTCCCTGACCGAAGCGTACACGGTGATGCTGACCAGGATGGCGATGAGGACGGCCAGCAGCAGGAAGCCGCCGAAGTCGTCGCTGAAGATGGGCTCGTCGGTCACGACGATGCGGACCGACTTGGTGATGCCCTCGGAGGCGAGGGTGACGGCGTAAGTGCCGGTGGTGTCGCCGACGTCGATGACCATGCCGGTGCCCGGCCCGTCGGGGGCGACCCATTCGGG
>JBMNQO010000029.1:0-13802 GCA_050944195.1 Methanomethylophilus sp.
ACCGCCGAGAAGATCATCGCCGCCGTCAAGGCGAGGCATCTCTCCTGAATTGTCTGGATGCATCGATATTTAAGTATACCTTATCAGGTAACCCTAACACTTCCAGACCGTTCGCCATTATATAGGTTCAGGAAAATTTTGGCATCCAGTGAACGTCATGGACGCTACTGAGATCAAATACGACCCCGAATTCGAGAAGCAGCTCGCCGAGCTCGGCGGAGCTGACGCGAAGCTCTGCTTCCAGTGCGGAACCTGCACCGCCGGATGCCCTTCCGGGAGGAGGACCTCCTACCGCGTGAGGAAGCTCGTGAGGATGACCCAGCTCGACATGAAGGAGCAGATCATCTCCTCCGAGGACCTCTGGATGTGCAGCACCTGCTACACCTGCGTGGAGAGGTGCCCCCGCCGCGTCCCGATCGTGGACATCGTCATCGCCCTGAGGAACATGGCCGTCGCCGAGGGCCACATCAAGCCCGCCCACAAGAAGACCGCCAACAACCTCTACACCATGGGCCACACCGTCCCCATCAACGACAACGTGAAGAACATGAGGAAATCCCTCGGCCTGCCCGAGGTGCCCCCGACCGTGCTCAGCAACCCGAAGGCCTACGAGGACCTGAAGACCATCATGGACGCCGCCGGCTTCAACAAGATCGTGGAGTGATGATAATGGCAAAGTACGCTTTCTTCCTTGGATGCATCGCGCCCCTCAGGTACCCCGGAGTCGAGAAGTCGACCCGCGTCGTCTGCGAGAAGCTCGGCATCGAGCTCGTCGACCTCACCGACGCCTCGTGCTGCCCCGCCCCCGGAGTCATCAGGGCCTTCAGCAAGACCACCTGGCTCGCCGCCGCCGCGAGGAACCTCGCCCTGGCCGAGAAGATGGGCCTGCCCATCATGACCATCTGCAACGGATGCTACGGCTCCCTCTTCGAGGCCGCCCACGAGCTCAAGGAGAACCCCGAGGAGCTCGCCAAGGTCAACGAGATCCTCGCCAAGATCGGGCTGCACTACAACGGCACCACCGAGGTCCGCCACTTCGCCGAGGTCTTCTACAAGGACGTCGGCATCGAGAAGATCAAGGCCGCCTGCACCAAGCCCCTCAACTACGGCATCGCCACCTTCTACGGCTGCCACTTCCTGAAGCCCGGCCACCTGAAGAACCTCGACGACACCGAGAACCCCCACATCCTCGATGACCTCGTGGAGGCCACCGGCTGCAAGAGCCTGCCCAGGAAGCAGAAGATGCTCTGCTGCGGGTCCGGCGGAGGCCTGAAGGCCGCCTTCGGCGACGTCGCCACCGAGTTCACCAAGACCAACCTGGAGAACATGAAGGAGTCCGGCGCGCAGTTCATCGTCGATGTCTGCCCGTTCTGCCACCTGCAGTTCGACACCTCCCAGGAGGCCCTCGGCTACAACATCCCCGTGCTCCACCTCTCGCAGCTCTACGGCATCGCCATGGGCATGTCCGAGGAGGACCTGGGGCTGTCCGCCCACAAGGTCAAGGTCGTCCTCTGAGACGGTAAACTTCTGCGGGGCCTCCGGGCCCCGTTTCTTCTGTTTTAACCCGTAAATCCCCCTATTTCCGCGCGGAGCCGTTATATTCTTAGAATCAATCCATCGGTCCAATGTACCGCCGGGCGGCCCGTCCGCCTCGGGCGGAGTGGTAATATGGTAAGTCAGGAGGAGGCCGAACGCGCGGCAAAGGCGTCGGTCCTCAATTACAGCGCGGCCGCCGCCCGCGACGTCGCGGAGAGGGCGGTCGCCGATAAACTGGATCTGCTGGCGCTCATCACCGAGGGCTACACCGCGGGGATCAAGGCCATCGGGCAGAAGTACGACCGCCGGGAGATCATGCTCCCCCAGCTGATGGCCGCCGGCAACGCCATGAAGGCGGGCGTGGACGTCATCACCCCGCTGCTCCAGGGCAATTCCGATACCGGGGGGCTCGGGCGGTTCGTCATCTGCACCATCGAGGGGGACATCCATTCCATCGGCAAGGACATCTGCGCCGCCCTCCTGCAGGCCGGCGGGTTCACCGTGATCAATCTCGGGCGCGACGTCCGCCTCCCGCTCATCGCCGACGCGGTCACCGACAACAGCGCGGTCGCTGTCGGGACCTCCGCCCTCATGACCACCACCATGGTCAACCAGAAGAAGTTCGAGAGCATCATGGAGGCCCGCGGGCTCAAAGGGAGGGTCGTCACCAACGTCGGGGGCGGCCCGGTCACGCAGCAGTGGGCCGACGAGATCGGCGCCGACGTGTACTCCGAGAACGCGCAGGACTGCGTGCGGAAGATGATCGCGGCGGTCACCAAGAGGAAGGCGGAGCTGTGACGGGGACGCCCTCCCGGGACGTGCTCACTTAAATAAAAGCGGTACTACCCACGGATGGAAAAATAAATCCTTTTAGGTGAATTGTTCGGACGCTGGCTCGAACGGAAAATATTTTTCCTAAATTTTCCCGGTTCTGAGAACCTTTTTATACGGTCCCAAGCTAGACCCTCGGCAGAAAGGAGTTACCGATATGGCAGCACCCGGAGCAGAGAAGAGGGCGGCCGAGGCCAAAGCGGCCGCTGAGAAAGCGGCGGCGGCCGAGCCCGCCAAGGACACCGCGAAGAAGGCGGCGCCGGCGGCGAAGTCCGCGGGCGGCAGGAAGAGCAAGGACAAGTGGAAAGCGAAGGAGTGGTACCAGATCCACGCCCCGCGCATGTTCAACGAGACCGTCATCGGGGAGACCCCCGCGATCGACCCCGAGTACCTCCTGAACAGGAAGGTCGAGGTCACCGTGAAGGACCTGACCGGCGACATCTCGAAGATGCACATCAAGCTGAAGTTCAAGATCGTCGGCGTCGACGGCCACGAGGCCAAGACCGAGTTCATCGGCCACGAGTACGCCGCGGACTACGTCCGCAGGATGACCCGCCGCAAGAAGACCAAGACCGACCACGTCGTCGACGTCACCACCGCGGACAACTTCAACGTCAGGATCAAGACCATGGCCATCTCCGACCACCGCATCCAGGCCTCCCAGGAGGACGCCATGCGCGGCGCCATCGCCCAGTACCTGACCCAGTTCGCCGCCGAGCACAAGCTCTCCGACCTCGTCAAGGCCATCATCTCCGGCGACATGTCCAAGGACGTCGCCAAAGCCTGCCACACCATCGTCCCCATCAAGAGGGTCGAGATCCGCAAGACCGAGGTCCTGAGGAAGGGAGAGGGCGAGCCCGAGTCCATCGTCGAGGTCCCCGCCGAGGAGCCCGAGGCGCCTGCCGAGGAGGCCCCCGCCGAGCCCGCCGAGGAAGAGGCCGCCCCTGCTGAGGAGACTCCCGCCGAGGAGCCCGAGGCTGCTGCCGAGGAGCCCTCCGAGGAGACCCAGGAGTGAATCCCCCGCGGGCCCTCCCGGCCCGCGGAAATCAAACGTTTTCACCTCCCGCGCCCCCAATAGGGTTATAAACCCTAAGCGGATTGGGCGTGACAACGCCGGGATGGCTCAGCCTGGTAGAGCGTCGGACTCATAGGGTTTGGTTCACAGAACTGACCTCACCAGGGAAATCCGAAGGCCGAGGGTTCGAACCCCTCTCCCGGCACCAATCTTTCCATTGATTTTCGGGAGTCTTAACACATTCCGCGCGTGCGTCCGCGCACATATTTAACCGAAACTGCCATCCGCTCCCGTATGAGGCTCATCATCTACAACGGCAAGGGCGGAGTCGGCAAGACCTCGGTCTCGGTCGCCACCGCCCTCCGCCTCGCGCAGAAGGGCCACCGCACCATGCTCATGAGCGTGGACACCGCCCATTCGGTGGGCGACTCGCTCGACGTGAAACTGGGACCGCAGGTCGTGAACGTCGCCCCCAACCTCGACGCCCTCGAGATCGACATCGTCTACGAGATGAAGACCAAATGGAACTCCATCGCGGACTACCTGCAGGCCTTCATGCTCTCCCAGGGCATCGACGGCATCACCGCCGACGAGATGGCCATCCTCCCGGGGATGGAGATGGTGGCCGCCCTGCTCTATGTGCTCACCTTCGAGCAGGAGGGCAAGTACGACGTGGTGGTCATCGACACCGCCCCCACCGGCGAGACCCTGCGCCTGCTGTCCTTCCCGGACGTCTCCAACTGGTACATCGACAAGGTCTTCTCCGTCGTCTCCCGCCTGATGGGGCTGGCGAGGGTCACGATAGGGAAGGTGGTCGACTTCCCGTTACCATCCAAAGAGGTCATGGACTCCGTCATGGAGCTCAAGGAGCAGATGAAGCAGGTCAAGGCGATCCTGGACGACGCCGAGCACACCACCGTGAGGCTGGTCCTCAACCCCGAGCGGATGGCGATCAACGAGACCCGCCGCTCGTACTCGTACATGTGCCTCTACAACAAGAACGTCGAGTGCGTGATCGTCAACAAGGTCATCCCCGACGACGCCGACGGGGAGTTCATGAGGACCAAGCTCGAGGAGCAGAAGACCTACATGCAGATGATCGACGAGTCCTTCTCCGGGCTCAAGGTCATGCGCGCGTACATGCTCCCCACCGAGATGCGCGGGCAGGAGAAGCTCAACATCCTGGCCGACCAGATCTTCGGGGACTCCGACCCCATCGACACCTACAGCACCGAGAGCCCCATGAAGTTCACCACCACCGACAGCGGCGACGCCGAGCTCCGGATCAAGATGCCCTTCATCCCGAAGGACCAGGTGGAACTATTTAAAGGCAAAGAGAACACTATAATCATCCATGCTGGGAGCCAGAAGCGCACGGTGTCCCTCCCTACCTCCATGTACGGATCGGACCCCGTGGGCGCCGACTTCAAGGACGGTTTCCTGACGGTCAGGTTCAGGAAGCCCGACCACCAGGCCGACAAAGAAGGTGTGAAAAATGGCAGACGCTGACAAGAAGAAAGAGAAATCCGACGAGGAGATGAAGAAGTTCGAGGAAGAGAACAGTGAGATGATCGAGAAGATCATCGCCAAGCGGAAGGCCGAGGAGGAGGCGGAGGCCCGCCGGCAGTACGAGGAGGAGCAGGCCCGCTACGAGCAGGAGAGGGCGCGCTACGAGGACGACCGCCGCGCCGCCGCCGACCAGCGCTACCGGGAGGCCATGGCCCGCGAGGACGCCCGCGAGGCGGCCTTCCGGAACGCCCGGGACCGCACCTACTACGCCGCCAACGAGGCCCGCGACAACATCTCCGACTTCGCCCGCGACCAGGAGGACTACGCCTACCAGCGCTCCAAGGAGGCCCGCGACCTGGCCTGGAAGCGCTACGAGGAGGAGCGCCGCCGCGCCTTCGACGACATCGACCGCGCGAGGTACCGGGCCCAGGAGGACGCCGACCGCATGCGCCGCTACGCCAACGAGGACCTCAACCGCGTCATGTCGCCCTTCACTGACCCCCAGTTCCAGCAGCACCTGGTCGGGGCCGGGCTGGAGGCCTGGATGGCGCTCAACTCCCTCATCAGGAACAGCGACGCCCCCGAGTTCATGAAGGACTTCGCGAGCGAGGCGGACAGGAACAAGAACATCGAGTACTGCCGCAAGAACGAGTACTGCCGGAGCAAGAAGAACCCCGACGCGCCCCGCTACCGCGAGGGCGGCCAGGACTACCGGCCCCCGGAGGGTACCCAGTCCCAGTCCCCCCAGCCCATCGCCATCAACACCGACGACGACAAGGACAAGAAAGAGACCAAGAAATCCGCGAAGAAGGAGGAGTGAGCGCGCTTTCCGACGCCGAGGGCGAGCAGATCGTCAAGGCTGCGAGGGCGGGCGTGGAGGCCGAGGCCTCCGACCGGGGCGCCCCCGAGGTCACGCTCCCGCCCGCGATGGACGAGAAGCGCGGGGTCTTCGTCACCCTGAACATCGGGAAGCAGCTCCGGGGATGCATCGGCATCGTCCTCCCCTACTACAAGGCGAGCGAGGCGCTGAGGATCGCGGCGGAGGACGTCTGCCACGACCCCCGCTTCCCGCCCCTCAAGCCGGACGAGACCGACCGCTGCACCGTCGAGGTCTCGGTGCTCACCGTGCCCGAGAAGATCGAGTACTCCTCGACCGACGACCTGCAGTCCCAGATCAACATCGGGGAGGACGGGCTGGTCCTCTATTACAAGCGGAGCGCCCGCGTGACCAACAATGCGGTCTTCCTGCCGCAGGTCCCCGTCGAGCAGGGCTGGGACACCGAGCAGTACCTCTCCGAGCTGTGCGCCAAGGCGGGGCTTCAGGACAGCGCCTGGAGGTCGGGCGTCATCGAGTTCTACAAGTTCAGCGCCGAGGTCTTCGGGGAGGAGACCCCGAACGGCAAGGTCAAGAGAGTATGATCGAGCCCGAGACCGTGCTCTGCGGGCGGATGTACCGCGGAGGCAGTCTGAAGTACACCGAGGTCGGGATCTCCGAGGGGAAGATAGTAACCGTCGGGAGCCTGGTCTCGGGCGGGGAGGACAGGATCGAGCTGGGCTCGAGCATGACCGTCCTCCCGGGGTTCGTGGACCCGCACGTGCACTTCCGCGACCCGGGCATGACCCAGAAGGAGACTTTCTCGACCGGGTCTTTGTCTGCAATATGCGGCGGCGTGACCTGCGTGCTCGACATGCCGAACACCGTCCCGCCGGTCACCGACCCCGACACCCTCATGCGGAAGAAGTCCGCGGTGAAAGGGCGTTCGTATTGCGATTACGGGCTCTTCGCGGCCCTCACGCCGGGGTGCCACGCGTCCCTGCTGGCACCTTTCGTTCCGGCCTTCAAACTGTTCATGGGCTCGACCACCGGGAACATCCTCTTCAACGACGATGCGGAGCTCCCCGGCGTCATGGCCGAGGTGGCCAAGACCGGCAAGGTGGTCAGCGTCCACGCCGAAGATGATAACCTGATCGTCAAAGGCAACGAGGAGAAGTGCTGCCAGGACCACCTCCGCGACCGCCCCGCGGAGGCCGAGGACTCCGCCCTCCGGAGGCTGGCAAGATACAGCGGGAGCAACCGCATCAACATCTGCCACTGCACCCGCGCCCCCCAGGTGGAGGAGGCGCACCGCCTCGGCTTCACCACCGAGGTGACCATGCACCACCTCACCTTCTATACCGGGCGCTACGAGAACGCCTTCTACAAGGTCAACCCCCCGATCCGCGAGAAGGCCTCGCGCGACGGGCTGAGGGAGCTGTTCCTGAAAGGGGGCATCGACATGTTCGGCTCCGACCATGCGCCGCACACCCTCGCCGAGAAGTCCGAGGACTTCGACTCCGCCCCGGGAGGGATCCCGGGAGTGGAGACCCAGATCCCCATGGCGGCGGAGATGGCGAAGGCCGGCGACATCCCCCTCTCGCAGCTCGTTTCCATGGGAGCGGAGAACCCCGGGAGGATCTTCTCGCTCCCCAAGGGGAGGATTGAGGCCGGCTACGACGCCGACTTCGCCATCTTCGACATGCGGAAGTCCGCCCCCATCGACGTGAAGAGGCTGCATTCGAAGGCCGGCTGGTCCCCGTACGGCGGGATGCCGGCGGTGTTCCCCGATACTGTTATAGTGCGCGGGGAGGTGCAGATCTCGGAAGGGGAGCCCTGCGGGGAGCCCCTCGGGAGGGATGTCTGCGGTAAGCTGCGATGTCGATTACTCGGAGGTCGCCGGGAAGAAGGCCGAGTGCCTGGAAGGATGCGGGATGTGCTGCCTGTGCCAGCCTGAGGTCCTGCCCCCGGAGCGCCCGTTCTTCAAGAAGAACTACCCGCACGACATCCTGAGAACCAAGGGCCCTGATTCCTACATCGGGCTCGCCCTCAAGAAGGGCCGCGGGTCCTGCGTCTTCCTGGACAAGAACAGGCACTGCCGGGTCTACGACCACCGCACCACCTATTGCCGCCAGTATCCCTACCACCTCTACGTCTCGGACCGCGTGCAGGTCGAGCTCGACCTCTCCTGCCGGGGGCTGTGGACCGGCAAGGGCAACGACGCCCTCGCCGAGGCCAAGGCCCTGGTGGCCGCCGCCGAGCAGAGGATCGACGAGGCCGCCAAGGAGGCCTCCGCCGTCTATGAGGAGTTCTACTTCAACGCCCGCGCGGCGGGGGTCATGGCGGACTCCTCGGTGCTCCGCATGACGGTCTCCGAGCGCCTGAGCGACTTCGGGGACCTGGGCTTCATAGCGAAGCTGCTGGCACTTTCGGAATCCGACTCCCGCATGGCGCTCCCCGCGAGCGCCCCGGGGGCGGAGTACGACCTCCCCGGGCTGAACGACGCCGCCCGCGAGACGGCGATGGAATCGCTCTCCTCGGAGGACCCCGTGAACCTCCCCGTCTACTGCGCGGAGGACCTCTCGTGGAACTTCTTCTCGGCCAAGAACGGGAGGATCACCAGATTAATCCTTGACGACAAAGGGGACTTCTCTCCTGCGGGCGAGGTGTCCGCGAACGACATCAGGATCAGGGAGCCCGACGCCGAGGGGAAGAAGGTCCTGACGGACTACATCCAGGTCCTCAACGGCCGCGACAGTTTCCTCGGGAGCGTGTACTGGCTCATCGATGCGAACGGGTATATTGACGACATGGCGAACGCCTACTACGGCTGCCTCGCCACCGCCGTCCTCGACATCCTGTGGAGGGCCGCCCTGCTGGACAGGTTCTTCGGGACCGGCTTCGGGGCCCGGGGCATGAGGGAGGCGGTGATCTTCTACGACATGGACCGCCTGGACGCGCCTGCCATCGGGGCCTTCGTGTGAAAAGGGCCTCCCGTTTCCTCTATTTTATAAGGATAAGCCTTTAATACTGACTGCTTTATCGCATCCCCGTTGAAGCCCCAGGGAGGCTCAATAAGCATCTCTAATGGGGCAGGCCACCGCTCCGGCGGGGCCGTCAAACGACATAGGAGACTTCGACATGGGAGCAGGAACAGCAGCACAGGGAAGGCACAACAAGTTCAAGACCCACATTCCCTGCCGCAGGTGCGGGAAGCGCTCGTACAATGTCAGGAAGGGCTACTGCGCCTCCTGCGGGTACGGCAAGACCGCCAAGATCAGGTCCTACGAATGGGCCAAGATCCGCGACTGAGAGGGGTCGGGAAAACAGCAACTGATCATCATGGGCCCTCGGCATCACTGCGGAGTAATCGGCATAGCTGCCGACCATAACGTGGTACCTTCTCTGCAGAAGGTCCTGATGATCATCCAGAACCGCGGCCAGGATTCCGCGGGGATTTCTGTATACGACGGGATGACGATCGCCACCGTCAAGGACGTCGGTTTGGTGCAGACCGCCCTCCCGAAGAGCCGCATCGAGGGCATCTCCGGGAAGGTCGGGATCGGGCACGTCCGCTACGCCACTACCGGCTCCAAGGGCATCGAGAACGCCCAGCCGATGACGATGGCCGCGGCTGCCGGTATGATCGCGGTCGCCCACAACGGCGACATCACCAACTACGACAAGCTGAAGGCGAAGTACATGGAGGGCGGCTCCGCCTTCCAGACCAGCTCCGACACCGAGCTGATCATCAAGATCCTCAGCAAGTACCTCGGCCAGAACAACGACTACGTGGCGGCCATCCGCTCCACCATGGGCGAGATCGGCTGCGCCTACGCGCTGGCCCTCATGATCAACGGGCGCCTCTTCGGCATCCGCGACCCCTGCGGGATCCGCCCCCTCATCATCGGGAAGATCGAGGGCGGCTACATGGTGGTCTCCGAGAGCGCCGCCATCGACGCCCTCGGCGGGGAGATCGTCCGCGACGTCATGCCCGGCGAGATCGTCGAGCTGACCCAGGACGGCATCAAATCGTATCCCAGCAAGTTCACCACCGACACCGCCCACTGCATGTTCGAGTGGGTGTACTTCGCGCGGCCGGACTCGGTCATCGACGGAGTCTCGGTCTACCAGGTCCGCCGGCGCATCGGCGCCATCCTGGCCAGGGAGCACCCCTGCCCCGACGCCGACCTCGTGATGCCCATCCCCGACTCGGGGAGGGCGCACGCCATCGGCTTCTCCAACGCCTCCGGCGTCCCCTATGAGGAGGGCTTCATGAAGAACCGCTTCGCCGAGAGGACCTTCATCCTCCCCGACCAGCAGGAGAGGGAGAAGGCGGTGGCGACCAAGATGAACCCCATCCGGAGCACCGTCGCCGGCAAGAAGATCGTCATCGTCGACGACTCCATCGTCCGCGGGACCACCCTCAAGCAGCTGGTCACCATGCTCCGCAAGGCCGGGGCGGTCGAGGTCCACGTGAGGATCGGCTGCCCGCCGGTCATCGCCCCCTGCTACTACGGGGTCGACATGAAGACCAGGGACCAGTTCATCGCCAACAAGTACGACGTCGACGGGATCCGCAAGATCATCGGCGCCGACAGCCTCGGGTACATCAGCGTGCAGGGCCTCGTCGAGGCCTGCAGCAAGCCCGAGAGCGACCTCTGCCTCGCCTGCGTGACCGCCAAGTACCCCACCCGCATCGACGGCGAGGAGCAGCGCTGGCAGTCCAGGCTCGACGTCGAGTGAATCCTCCCTTCTGGCTCATTGCTTCTCAGACGGATTTCCTATTTGAGAATCTATAAATAGAACCATACAATCAAGGGCATATCAACTGGGCAGGTAGATCAGTTGGAAGATCGCTACATTGGCATTGTAGAGGTCGTGAGTTCGAATCTCGCCCTGTCCACTTCCTTATTATTCCTTAAAATCGAGCCGTGCTGATCTGCTGTCCGACTCGGCTTCTATCGATATTCGCTCACTGTTCGTCGATCGCGGCCGGGATGCCGTATGCGGTCCATCCGAGATTGTGCTTAAGCGCCGAACTCAGGCAATAAAGTAATCAATTTTCAACATTATTGAATAATGTTATGAATTTCTTACTTTATTGAATAATGTAGGAAAATCTGTACTAAAAATATTTATCCCTCAAATGTCTGGCACAAATCATGGAATTCTTCGGAAGACATGAAGAAATGGCGATTCTCAACAGCTGCTACGCCAGCGGCAAGTTCGAATTCGTTGCCATCTACGGCCGCCGGAGAGTTGGGAAAACGACACTCATCGAAGAGTTCGTGAAAGGCAAGAGGGCCATCTTCTACACCGGGCGCAGCCACGGTGCGCTCATCAACCTCAGGATGTTCGCCGAAGAGGCCGGCAGGGTCCTGGGCAGGGACATCGAGGCAGAGAAGTTCGACGATGTGTTCGA
This sequence comes from Methanomethylophilus sp., assembly GCA_050944195.1. GTDB lineage: Archaea > Thermoplasmatota > Thermoplasmata > Methanomassiliicoccales > Methanomethylophilaceae > Methanomethylophilus. Next base: position 11,131 of record JBMNQO010000029.1, read on the forward strand.
GGCCGTGGCGTCGGAGAAGGGCCGCATCATCCTGGTGATTGACGAGTTCCCGTATCTGGCGAAGGCCGCTCCCGAAGTGCTGGACTCCCTGCAGATTGCCATCGACCGCAAGTTCAAGAACACCAAGGTGTTCCTCATCCTGTGCGGCTCTTCTATGAGCTTCATGAAACGCCAGGTGCTGGGAGAGGAGAGCCCGCTCTACGGCAGGCGCACGGAGCAGATCGAGGTGAGGCCGATGGGATATCTGGAGGCCTGCGAATGCTTGAAGGGCCGGGACGCGAAGGAGAAGCTGTGCATATACGGCATCGCCGGCGGGATCCCGATGTACCTGGAGCGTTTTGTCGGCAGGAAGAGCATCGCCAAGGTCATCCGCCGCGAGTTCCTCGAAGGGGGGCGGTTCCTGGCGCACGAGCCGGCCAACCTGATAATGGAGGAGCTGGGGAACTCCCAGAGGCACAACGACGTCGTCAAGGCGATCGCCGAGGGCAGGAACCGCGTCGGCGAGATAGTCACGTACACCGGCATGGAGCGCGTTAACGTCATCAAGTGCCTGAAGGACCTGCAGGACCTGGACTTGGTGGAGAAGGAGATGCCCGTCGGCGACAGGGGCGGGAAGAAGACCAGGTATGCCCTCAAGGACAACCTGTTCCGCTTCTATTATTCGGTCATTGACGGCAGGGAGCACATGCTGGCGGACGACAGGTCGCTGAAGACCGACATCGAGAGATATATGGGGCATGCCTTCGAAGGGATATGCCGGCAGTATCTCCAGGCCTGCGGATACCCTCAGGTGGGGTCCTGGTGGGGAAGGCTCAGGGACGGAGAGACCGCGGATATCGACGCGATCGGCGTCAGGAGGATACCTGACGGCGGGCGCGAAGCGGTGTTCGCCGAATGCAAGTTCACGAATCGGGTCGTCACCGTGGAAGAACTTGATCTGCTCCGCAGGCGCTCCGAGGAGGTAAGGGGCATCGACGTCAGGCATTACGCCCTGTTCTCCCGTTCGGGGTTCGACGGAAGGCTGAAAGAGACGGCCGCCCGGGAAGGGGTCATGCTGGTCTCGCTGCAGGCCGACGGATATGTGAAGGGCCTGTTCCCGGAGGAGACCCTGCCCGAAGACCGATCGGGAAGATGATGACGGGCAGCAGGCCCCCTACCGAATAACCTTAACTAGAATCGCCGATGACCGCCAGGGAATATGACAGAGGAAAAGAACCTCACTCTCTTGTGCGACTTCTACGAATACACGATGGCCAACGGCTACATCGAGGCCGGCATGGGCGACCGCATCGCCTATTTCGACATGTTCTTCCGCAACGTCCCCGACGACGGCGGCTTCGCGATCATGGCCGGCGTGGAGCAGATGGCCGACCGCATCAGGAACATGAGGTTCACCTCCGAGGACATCGACTACTTCCAGTCCAAGGGCGTCTTCGGGGACAGGTTCCTCGACTATCTGGCACATTTCAAGTTCAAGGGCGACGTGTGGGCCGTCCCGGAGGGCACGCCCATCTTCCCGATGGAGCCCATCGTGACCGTCCGCGCTCCCGCCCCGCAGGCGCAGATGCTCGAAACGCTTCTTCTCCTGACGATCAACCACCAGAGCCTCATCGCCACCAAGGCGAACCGCATCGTCCGCGCCGCCGCCGGGCGCGGGGTGGCGGAGTTCGGCTCCCGCCGCGCCCAGGGCAGCGAGGCCGCCATCCTCGGCGCCAGGGCCGCGTACATCGGGGGCTGCGTGGGCACCGCCTGCACCATCTCCGACCGCGACTACGGGATCCCCGCCAGCGGCACCATGGCTCACTCCTGGGTGCTGATGTTCTCGTCGGAGTACGACGCCTTCATCGCCTACTGCAAGCTCTATCCCAACAACGCGGTGCTGCTGGTCGACACCTACGACGCCCTGGGGAGCGGGGTGCCCGCCGCCATCCGCGCCTTCAAGGACTGCGGCATCACCAAGGGCGGCATCCGCCTCGACTCCGGCGACCTCGCCTTCCTGACCAGGAAGGCCCGGGAGATGCTGGACGCCGCCGGCCTGCCCGGCATCAAGATCGTCGCCTCCAACTCCCTCGACGAGTACCTGATCAAAGATCTCATCGACCAGGGCGCCTGCATCGACTCCTTCGGCGTGGGCGACCGCCTCATCACCAGCCACAGCAATCCCGTGTTCGGCGGTGTGTACAAGCTGGCGGCCGCGGAGGAGAATGGGAAAATTGTTCCGAAGATCAAGATCTCCAACAACGTCTCGAAGATCACCACCCCCGGCTACAAGAAGGTCTACCGGTTCTTCGGCAAGGATAACGGCAAGGCGCTCGCCGACCTCGTCTGCCTGGCGGACGAGAAGGTCGACGAGGACGGCCCGCTGACCATCTTCGACCCCGCCGCCCCCTGGAAGAAGAAGACCCTGAGGGACTACACGGTGCGGGAGCTGCAGACCCAGATCTTCAGGAACGGGGAGCAGGTCTACAAGAGCCCGTCGCTCAAGGAGATCCGCGATTACTGCAAGAACGAAGTGGATAACACCCTGTGGGACGAGACCAAGAGGTTCTCCAACCCGCAGACCTATTACGTCGACCTGTCGGAGAAGCTGTGGAAGCTGAAGCGCTCCATGCTCGACAACGCCGGCGCCCCTCCGAGCTGAGCTTCGGCAGTCAATATATTGACGGCCGGGG
>JBMNQO010000030.1:0-13603 GCA_050944195.1 Methanomethylophilus sp.
ACAAGGACGACCCGTCGACCAAGATCGACGAGGTCAAGGGGTCGCAGGTCGACGCCCTCATCAGGGACGGCACGGTCTGCGGCGGAATGGTGACGAAAGTGAAAGCGTGCGTCCGCGCCCTCGAGGCGGGCGTGGTCTCCGTGCGCATGGTGAACGGAAAATCCGAGGGGACGATCGTCGCGGACGCGGTCCGCGGGAAGCCGGTCGGGACCCTCATCACGAAGGGATGAAAATCATGGAATTCGAAAAGGTCAAAGAACTGAGCCAGAAGTACCTGTTCCCGAACTACGGGCGCCTGGACCTGGCATTCGAGAGCGGAGAGGGCTGCTACCTGTACGACAACGAGGGCCGGCAGTACCTCGACACCGTCGCCGGCATCGCGGTCTGCTCGCTCGGCTACTCGCACCCGGACTGGGTGAAGGCCATGCGCGACCAGATCTCGCACCTGGTGCACGTGTCGAACCTCTACTACATCAAGGAGCAGGCGGAGCTCGCCCAGCGCATCTCCACCATCACCCCGGAGCCCATCACCCGGTCCTTCTTCTGCAACAGCGGGGCCGAGGCCAACGAGGGCGCCATGAAGACCGCTATCCGCTACACCGGGCGCACCAAGATCATGTCCGCCCTGGACGGCTTCCACGGCCGCACCTCCGCTTCGATGGGGGCGACCGGCCAGAAGAACATCCAGGCCTCCTTCGAGGCGCTCATCAACCCGAGCACCTTCTCCTACTACAAGTTCAACGACCTGGAGGACGTGAAGGACAAGATGTCCAAGGACACTGCCGCCCTCATCATCGAGGGGATCCAGGGCGAGTCCGGGATGCACCCGGCCACCAAGGAGTTCTTCAAGGGCGTGCGCGACCTGTGCACCGACAACGGCACCCTGATGATCGTCGACGAGGTCCAGACCGGCGTCGGGCGCACCGGGAAATGGTGGTGCTCCGACCTCTACGGCGTGGTCCCCGACATCATGACCACCGCCAAGGGCCTGGCCGGCGGCATCCCCATCGGCGCGGTCATGTCGACGGACGACATCGCCCGCGTGATGACCCCCGGCACCCACGGTACCACCTTCGGCGGCAACCCGCTGGCCTCCGCCGGCGGCTGCGTGACCATCGACATCATCAACCGCGAGCACATCCTCGACAACGTGACCAAGGTCGGCGAGGCCTGGATGAAGGACCTCAAGGCCCTGCAGGCCGAGTACCCCAACGTCATCACCGACGTCCGCGGGGCCGGCTTCATCATGGGCGCCGAGATCGCCACCCCCGAGAAGGCGGCGGCCATCCGCAAGTACATGATCGACCACCAGGTCCTGGTGAACCTCGCCCACGGCAAGACCGTCCGCCTCATCCCGCCGCTCATCTTCTCGATGAAGCAGAAGGACGACTTCATGAAGGTCTTCCGCGAGGCCGTCTCGGTCTGAAAACCGTAAACAACCTGTCCCGTATGCGGTTTCCGATTCCGCATACGGGACGCTCATTTCTTTTTCCGCCCCGTCCAAGACAGGATGTCCGAAACAGGACATATATATCGGAATAGCCATCGGGCGAAGCATGGCAGACACTACCTCCCGCGAGAGCCTCGCGGAGAGAACCAGGATTTACATCGACGCCCACCCGAGCATCAAGGACTGCGTCTCGAAAGGGCTCATCAACTACTCCTCCCTGGCCCGTATGATCATGAAGGACCTCGACGTGGAGAACGAGGAGGCCGTCATGATCGCCTGCCGGCGCTACGCCACCAAGCTGAGCGTCACCACCGACCACGAGCTCGCCATCCTCAACGTCCTCAAGGACAGCCGCCTCGAGATGCGCACCAAGACCTGCATCGTCACCGCCAAGAACGACTGGACCGTCCTCCACAAGATGGACAGCCTCTTCAAGGACCTCTGGAACGAGAACTCCATCATGCAGTGCGTGCAGTCCGCCTCGGCGGTCACCATCATCGCCGACCGCATGCTCAAGGACCGCATCATGGACACCGTCGGGAGGTTCAACATCATCAAGGTGCGGGAGAACCTCGTCGAGATCGTGGTGAAGTCGCCCGAGAAGATCGTCGACACCGCCGGCGTCATAGCGTATCTGATCACCAACCTCTCGGACGCGGGCATCAACATCGAGGAGACCGTCTCCTGCCACACCGATACCATCTTCATCGTCGACGAGCCGGACATGATCAACGCCTACTCGGTGCTGACCAAGTGCATCCAGTCGGCCGAGGACACGGTCGGCGCGAAGAGCTGATCCCGGGGCCCCGGGAAGGGGCCCCTTTCAATATACCCAGACAATCTATTTTTGAGGCGGAAGCATGGGGATCTTCAGGAAGAAGGAGGAGCCGGAAGAGGAGAAGCCGAAGGCCCCGAGCATCCCTTCGGATGCCCCTTGGAGCAGCTTCGCCGACGCCGCCGGGCGCCAGTGGAGGTCCGGCGACCTCGCCGGCGCCGTGCAATTGTGGAAGAGCGCCATCACCCGCTGGGACGGGGAGGACGAGGCCTTCCTGCGCGCCTACAAGGGCATCTCCCGGAGGTTTACCGAGAAGGTCATGAAGGACATCCACAAGGGCGTCCTCTACCCCTGCCACCAGCTGGCCGAGCTGGAGGCCTTCATGGACATGAGCTACCCGAAGCAGAGCCTCCCCATCTGCCGCGAGTCCTTCGAGTTCATCGCGATGAAGCTGGACCACATGGACACCGACGACCACGTGGTCCTCCTGTGCATGAACTGTTTCTACCTGCAGATCGGGAGGATCGGCTGGGCGGCCGACCTCCGCGACGTGCCGCTGATGTGCCGGCGGTGCGCCGAGCTCGCCGACGCCGCCGCGCCCGAGGCGAAGAAGCTCATGGCCACCGGCTACATGAGCGGGCCGAACGCCAAGGCGGTCTCCCGCACCCTGCTCATCTACAAGGGCTTCTTCCAACAGCTGGCACAGTCCTGCGAGGACGCCGTGCGGGGGAAGGAGCAGAAGGAAATTGACAGAGCAGTCGAGTATTGGACGGCGAACCCCCGTGACCGCACCGGGCACCTCTCGGAGGCGCTCAACGCCGTCTCGAAGGGCGCGTCCTCCGCCCTCAGCCGGTCCAACCGCCGCAAGGCGGATTCCGCCATCGAGAAGTTCATCGACGAGTACTTCGCCTGCGGTTCCGACTGACTGCAGCAATGAGGTTTTTATCCGCCGCTAGCATGCGACACCCCGATACGGAGCGGTTACAGGATGTTCGGAAAGAAGAAGAAAGAGGAGAAGGAGGAGCCCTACGAGATCCCCGTCATCGACGACAGCACCACCTGGAACGGCTGCTTCATCGCCGCCGACTCGGTGCTGAAGCACGGCGAGCTGGCCAAGGCGGTCGACTTCTGGATGGAGGGCGTGGACCGCTGGGACGGCGAAGGGACCCTGTTCCCCTCGGCCTACCGCGCCATCGCCGGCAAGGTGACCGACGCCGTCCTGAAGGCCGTGGAGCCCGGCACGGTGTACCCCGTGCCCGCCCTCGCCCGCCTCGAGGCGGAGATGGACGTCAAGCACCCCGGGGCCGTCGACGACTCCCTCACCCAGGAGGTCTACGATAAGCTGGCCGCCGAGATCCCCAAGGCGATGGACCCGCAGGACGCCGTCGTCCTCTACATGAACTGCTGCTACCTCGCCATGGGCTACATGGGCTGGGCGGCGGACATCCGCGAGGTCCCCATCCGCAGCAACGCCTGCATCAACCTGGGCGACGTCACGGGCCTGCGCATCTCCGAGATCCGCCAGACCGGCAAGAAGCCCAAGCTGAACCAGAAGCTGGCCAAGCGCTCCGTCCTGCTCTTCAAGAACTTCTTCAGCGCCCTCTACGAGGCCTCCTCCCTGGTCATCGAGGGCAAGAGCCTCGCCGAGATCGAGACGGCGGTCATGTTCTGGGAGTCCCACCGCTGCGACCGCACCGCCCACCTGGCGGACGGGCTCGACGCCATGAGCCGCTACGCCATGGCCACCAAGGTCACCGGGAAGAAGCACCTCAAGGCCTGCCAGGAGGAGATCGCCGACTTCGTCGACGAGTACTTCGAGATGAAGCTCCCCGAGAAGAAGGAGAAGAAAGAGCCCGCCGTCAAGGACGTCGAATGATCGGGCGGGAGCTGGCCGACGTCTGCGTGCAGGCGGCGGAGGGGCTGCTGTCCTACACGGGGGCCAACGGCACCAACCTCTCCGTGGCGGAGGCGGAATCGTACCGCACGTCCGGCTCGGAGCATCTTATCCTCACCCTTGCCCGCCCCCTCGAGGACACCTCGGGGATGCACATCCGCATCGAGGACCTCTTCCTCACCGCGGACGCGGAGTTCCTGTTCTACGATAATGACAGCCGCACCCTGGCGGCGAAGGTCCCCGAATGGGTGTACAACATCGCCTCCGAGGAGGGGCACAGGTTCAGCGTGGTCACCGACCTGTCGTTCCTCGTCCGCAACGTCATGGATTATTACCAGCGGTACGGGGAGAAAATCGCGTTACCCGAGAGGGCGCCGTCATTCTCCGATGATGAGGTCCTCTACCCGTCGTCCCCCTGCCCGACCGAGGAGCAGCGTAAGGCCGTGAGGACGGTGCTCTCATCGCCCGTATCCTATGTGTGGGGGGCGCCCGGGACGGGGAAGACCCAGGAGGTCCTCGCGGCGGCCGTCGCCTCCTATCTCCTCAAGGGGAAGAGGGTGGCGGTCATCGCCCCCACCAACAACGCCGTGGAGCAGGTCCTGCGGGGGCTCGTCTCCGCGATAGAGGCGGATCCCCGCTTGTCCTCCGCCATCGATTCCGACCGCGACATCCTGCGCTTGGGGACCGCGACCGAGCCCTTCTCCTCAGAGCATCCGGGGATGTGCGAGGGCCGTTGCATCAGGGCGATCGCGGAGAAGAGGCGGAAGGACGCGGGCCTTCTCAGGAGCGTCCTCAAAGAGAGGAAGAGGGACTCCGTCCGCGGCGACATCGCGATGCTGCTGGCTATGTGGAAGAGGAAGGACACCGGGGAGGACTTCGATGCCGTGAAGGAGCGCCTCGAGGCGGCCCTCATTGACGACCCCGAGATCTCTCCTTTGATTTCAGAGATCGGCGGCGAGAACACCAAATCGGTCCTGGAATCGATGCAGCGCATCTGCTACGGACGCGACCGCCCCGCGGACTCCATCGAGTAGTACGGCGGGTGCACCGAGGAGGAGATCTCCGCAAGGATATCCGAGCTCGACGCGCAGGTCGGGTTCCTGGAGGCGAACGCCGTCGACCGCGACGCCTCCGACGCTCTCTTAGTCGCATGCACCCCGCAAGTCTGCATGGCCCGCTTCCTGCCCAACGGGGAGAAGGGCGAGAAGCCCTCGCTCGACGCCGAGCACGTGTTCATCGACGAGGCGGGCTACTGCGGGGTGCTGCTGAGCACCTCCCTCCTCGCCAACGGCGTGCCGGTCACCTTCCTAGGCGACCACAAGCAGCTGCCGCCCGTCTGCACCCTTGACAAGGAGAAGCTCGACGAGTGGGCGGGGGCCGACGAGAAGATGGCGTGGGCGTTCCTCTGGGACATGTCCGCGCTGTACACCGAGGACGTGCTCACGAAGTCCCCAGGGAAGCTCGCCCGCATCTACTACGACGCCGCCGAGCCGGAGTTCAAATTGACCGCGGAATGCGACCTCACGGCCTCCCACCGCTTCGGGGACAACCTCGCCGAGGTCCTCGACCGCTTCGTGTACGGGAACGGCATCAGGGGGCTCGCCGAGGAGCCCCTCGAGATCGTCTGCATCGACGTCAAGTGCGGGCCGCGGAAGGAGCGGGTCAACCGCCCCGAGGCCGACGCCATCAAAGCATGGATCGAGCGCGAATCCCCGCCCGAGGGGAGCTTCTGCATCCTCACCCCCTACAAGAACCAGTACCGCACCCTCAGCAAGGCGATGCCGTGGGCGGACGGCGTCTCCCTGCTGACCGTGCACAAGTCGCAGGGGAGGGAATGGGACACCGTCATCCTCAGCGTGCAGGACGGAGAGGGGTGCGTGCGCGAGGTGCCGCTGCGGTTCACATCCTCGAAGACGCCCGTCGGCCTGAGGGTGATCAACACCGCCGTCTCCCGGGCCCGGAAGAGGCTGGTGATCGTCTGCGACAGGGAGTTCTGGCTCTCCAAAGATGACGAGCTCCTCGGGGCGTTGGTCTCCGATGAGGTCTGCGGCCGGATCCTCTCGTTTTCCGACGGAAAGCTCTCGGATTGAATAAAATACAAATAAAATCCCGTAGTACCAGCACGCATGGCACAGAGCAAGAAGCAGCTTGCCCGCAACAAAGCGAACAAGGCCAAGGCCGATGAGAAGAAGAAGGCCATGAACTCCGACGACCCTGTCGAGAAGTACAAGGCCATGAAAGAGCTCAAGAAGAAAGGCAAGAAGTGAAGCTCACCCGAAACCCCTTACGGGGACGGGACCCGTCCCCCTTTTTCCTTTGTTTTCCGATTGCAATATTGGCGTCAATATTGACATCAAATTCAATGACCCAGTTGATCTGAATTGATGGGGATGAGAAGAGCCACTTGAGGGTTTCGAACCCCCGACCTCATGCTTACAAGGCACGTGCGCTACCAGCTGCGCCAAAGTGGCTTGGGGCTCTCAATGGCGCGTCCGTTATTATAATTTCGTGAAAGGAAGGGCCCGCGGAGGAACCGAAGAATGCCGCGGGCCCGGAAACGGTTTGGGGAAGGGGCGTGCGCCCCCTCCGGATCAGTACGAGACGCCCTCCCAGAGCATCGCGTCGCAGACCTTCTCGAAGCCGGCGATGTTGGCGCCGACCTGGATGTCGTCCTTGTAGCCGTACTTGGCGGCCGCGTTGGCGGCGTTGTGGTAGATGGTCTTCATGATCTCCTTCAGCCGGCCGTCGACCTCCTCGAAGGTCCAGGACAGCCTGGCGGAGTTCTGGCACATCTCGAGGGCGGAGGTCGCGACGCCTCCGGCGTTGGCGGCCTTGGCGGGCGCGAAGAGCATCTTGTTCTTCTTGTAGACGGCGATGGCCTCGGGGGTCGAGGGCATGTTGGCGCCCTCTCCGACGGCCTTGCATCCGTTCTTGGCGAGGATCTTGGCGGACTCCTCGTCGATCTCGTTCTGGGTCGCGCAGGGGAGCGCGATGTCGCACTTGACGGTCCAGATGCCCTTGCAGCCCTCGAAGTACTTGGCCTTCTTGCCGAAGGGGTAGGTCACGTAGGTCTTGATCCTGTCCCTCTTCTGCTCCTTGATGACCTGCATGTTGCGGTAGTCGATGCCGGCCTCGTCGACGATGTAGCCGTTGGAGTCGGACATGGCGATGACCTTGGCGCCCAGCTCGGTGGCCTTCTGGCAGGCGTAGATGGCGACGTTCCCGGAGCCCGAGATGATGACCTTCTTGCCCTTGAAGGACATCCTGTGGTCCTTCATGTACTCCTCCATGAAGTAGCACAGCCCGAAGCCGGTGGCCTCGGTCCTGGCGAGGGAGCCTCCGGCGACGATGGCCTTGCCGGTGAGGACGCCGGTGACCTCGTTCTGGAGCCTCTTGTACTGGCCGTACATGTAGCCGATCTCCCTTCCGCCGACCCCGATGTCTCCGGCGGGGACGTCGGTGTCGGGCCCGATGTGCTTCGCGAGCTCGGTCATGAAGGACTGGCAGAAGCGCATGATCTCGTTGTCGGACTTGCCCTTTGGGTCGAAGTCGGAGCCTCCCTTGCCGCCTCCGATGGGGAGGGTGGTCAGGGAGTTCTTGAAGATCTGCTCGAACCCGAGGAACTTGAGGATCGAGAGGTTGACCGAGGGGTGGAACCTGAGCCCGCCCTTGTAGGGGCCGATCGCGGAGTTGAACTGCACGCGGTAGCCGCGGTTGACGTGGATCCTGCCCTTGTCGTCCATCCAGGGGACGCGGAACATGATGATCCTCTCGGGCTCCACGAGCCTCTCGATGATGGCGTTCTTCTGGATCTCCGGGCGGGCCTCGACGACCGGCTGCAGGGAGATGAGGACCTCCCTCACGGCCTCGAGGAACTCTTTCTGCTCGGGGTAGTGCTTCTTGAGGTCGCGGTAGACGCTCCTCAGGTACTTGTTGGTAAGCTCATCGTTCATTTCTGCCATCAGATTGCCTCTTTTGGTTGTTTCGTGCATCACGCTATTAGTATTTAACACTGAATGATGATTTCTTGGAGAAATCCCCCGAAAATCCGTTCATTAGGTCAAAAAAGATGGCAAAATTCGACGAATGAATATGAATTTTGGAAAAATTAGATGTTTGTCGGTATTTTGAAAATGCGCCGTTTTCCCCGTTTTCCGGCGGTTTTCGGGGCATAAAGCGCGGATTCCGCAATAACGGGATTTCCGGGCAAAACGGCGATCCCCGCGCCTCTCCTTTCCCTCCGCGCTTTAAATTCGCGTGCATGGTAACCTTTAATATAGGTGAGGTAATCGCGCAGAGCATTCAACCGAAATTTTCACGGTGATTACAAATGGCAGACAATGCGAAAAAGGTCATCCGCCTTGACTACAAGGCGTATCTGGCAGACGAAGACAGGCTCTACGACACCACGGACGAGGCCGCGGCCAAAGAGGCGAACATCTACAACGAGAAGGTCAAGTACACCCCCATGGCGTACATCGTCGGCTCGAACAAGCTGTTCCCCGCCCTCGACAAGGCCATCGCCGAGGCGAAGGTCGGAGAGGAGTTCACCGTCGAGGTCCCCACCGAGGAGGGCGCCGGCGTCAGGAACCCCAAGCTGATCGAGGTCCACCCCATCAAGGAGTTCTACCGCGAGCAGATCAACCCCGTCGTCGGCATGACCGTGACCCTGGGCGGCAGGCCCGGCATCGTCACCGCCGTCGGCGCCGGCCGCGTCCGCGTCGACTTCAACAACCAGCTCGCCGGCCACGACCTCAAGTACGTCATGAAGATCACCGAGGAGATCACCGAGGACAACGCCAAGGCCGCCGCCATCGTCGAGGCCGACTTCGGCGACGCGACCGACTTCAAGTTCGCCTTCCCGGGCGACAAGGTCTCCGTGACCCTCCCCGAGATCGTCAAGTTCAACCAGAACTGGACCACCGCGAGGTTCAGAGTCGTCTCCGACCTCCGCGAGGCCTTCGGCGTGGACACCGTCGAGTTCATCGAGATCTGGTCCGCGGCCAAGAAGGACGAGGCCCCCAAGGACGAGGCTCCCAAGGCTGACGCCGAGGAGAAGCCCGCCGAGGCCGAAGAGGCCAAGGCCGAGTGAGCACCAATAACGATTTAAGTCAGGAGCGAGTGCCCCTGACTTAAACCGCAAACCTCTTCCAACTGGGCAAGTGGCCTAACCTGGATATGGCAACAGCCTCCTAAGCTGTAGGTTGGGGGTTCGAATCCCCTCTTGCCCGCTCATACCAAACCTTTCGCTGTTTTCTCTGGATTCGGTACAGAAAATGCGGATTGAACCGCATATATTCGCAATCCGCTTAATGGTCCTTAAACACGTATAAATTCGCGAGGTGTCGTATGGAGAAGCCGTCCGGAACTTCGGGCACTGCAGGGTCGTTGTACACCTGTTCGCTCTGCGGGCACCGCTGGGTGTCCAGGAAGGACGACGGTCTCCCCAAGAGCTGCCCCAAGTGCCGCTCCACCGTGTGGATGAAGGAGTACCTCCGCTGCAAGTGCCTGCGCTGCGGGCACGAGTGGGGGACCGCCCGGGGCCACCCGAAGAAGTGCCCCAAGTGCCATTCCATCAAGTGGGACGTGCCGGCCTCCGAGGTTCGCTCCTCGTCAGGGAGCCGCCTGGACGCGGAGGAGAGCGAGGAGGTGATCTCCCGCTACGAGAAGGGCATGGGGTGCACCGCCATCTCCATCGACACCGGCATCTCGTTCGGCGAGGTGCACGCCGCGCTGCGGGCGAAGTACCCCGGCGCGAACATCCGCATCTGAGAAGTTTTATCGCCGCCTCCCCATCACGGGAGCATGCGCGCGCTGGTCGTGGTCGATTACCAGAGGGATTTCGTCGACGGGAGCCTGGGCTCGGAGAACTCGGTTGCAATAGAGGATGCTCTGGCCAAGAGGGTGGAGAAGGCCCTGGCGGACGGGGAGGACGTCTACTTCACGAGGGACTCCCACGGCCCCGAGTACAAAGGATCCAACGAGGGGAGGCACATCCCCGTCTCCCACTGCGTGAAGGGGACCGACGGCTGGGAGATCTACGGGAAGCTGCGGAAGCTCTCCAAGAAGTGCACCGTGATCGACAAGGGCACCTTCGGCTCCGACGAGCTGTACGGGATCATGAAGCGCAAGGGGTACGAGAGGGTCGAGATCTGCGGGGTGGCGACCAACATCTGCGTGATCGTCAACGCAGCGCTCATCCGGACCGCCCTCCCGAACGCGGACGTCGTCGTCGACCCGAAGCTCGTCGCCTCCTACGACGGGAGGCTCGGGAAGGAGGCCCTGGAGGTCATGCAAGGCTTCTGCATCGACGTCCTCCCCGAGCGAGGAGCCAGCACCTTTATCTAATCCGATAGGCTGGACACCCCCGTGAGCGACGAAAGGTACGGGAAATGCGACGTCTGCAAGTTCTGCGTGCACTCCGGAGATGACTGGGCGTGCATGGTCCGCAACATCGTGGTGCACCAGAAGGGCTCCTGCCCGAGGTTCCGCCCCGGCTGCTGCGAGAACTGCTCCCACGCCGAGATCTCCTTCGGGAAGGCGGTCTGCAAGCTCACCGGCGAGGAGACCGACATCCTTAGCGTCTGCAACGACTTCGACCCGTGCGGGCGCAACGCCCTCGGCGGTCAGTAAGTCGACGTGCGTTCCTTCCTCAGGTCGAGCGCGTTCTTCACGCTCAGCTTCGCGGCCTTCCGCCCGGCGACGGCGTTCTTGGCCGCCTCGGGGATGCCCAGGTAGACGATGTTGTCGGCGGCCTTCTGCATCCCGTTCATGCGCTTGCGGACTTCGGCATAAGATTCCTGCAGCCTGCCGATGATCCCGTTCAGGAGGTCCGTCAGTTGGTACAGGTTCTCCTTCACGTATTCGTCGCGGTTGACGAACTTGTCGCACCCCTGCAGGAAGGGGTTGTAGGTGCCGTCCATGAAGTCGTCCTCGAGGTCGTCGACGGCGTCCATCACGTAGACTGCCTGGGTCAGCCTCACGAAGAGGTCCTCCATCTCCGGGAAGTCGGCGTCCCCGGCGATCTCCGCGAGGGGGCGCGTCAGGTACTTCCCGAACTCCTCCCCCATGCGGGCGGCGTCGGTGCACTTGTCGAGCTCCATCGACCGCAGCTTCCCGAAGCCTTCTCCCACAATCTTATCGAACTCCGGCTCGTCCTGCTCCGCCTTCCCGATGGCGCGGTCGAGGGTGAGCCCGATGAGCTCCGTCTTCACCGACGGGGAGTCCTCGCGGTCGTCCTCGATCTCCCACTTGGTGAGGAGGACGGTGTAGGAGGCCATCCGGCGGAAGATCGCCGTGTCCGTCCCGGGAGCGCGGAAGACGCACCTGGGCCCCGCGGGGGTCCCCGGGAAGTCCTGCGGGCCTCCCGCGACGGAGTTGACGATGATGGTGTTGAACGTCATGTCGTAGTTGACGGCCGCGGTGCTCACGAGCCCGTACGCCGCCTTCAGCTGGTGGCAGGTCTCGCAGTAGTACCGCTGGTAGGCCCTCCGCTCCGGCGCGGGCATGCGGCTGAAGAGGGGGACGGTGTAGCCGAACATCGCATCCGCATGTGACTCACGGGGTTAAAAACATGCTCCGCCCATCACTTTTTCACGACGGGGATATCCCAGATTGGGCCCCGCTCTTTTATGTTATTTAAATAAAACAGGAACAGGCTTAAAATAGACGGATTGGTTACACTGCACCATAATATCCACGCCAGTCTTGGCAGGGTGATTCAATGTCGAAGTCTGTCGAAGAACTCCTCGCAACTTACGCAAGCCAGTCCCCGCTCGCATTCACCGCGATGTCCATTGTGACCGGGGAAGAAACCAAGAAAGACTACAACACACCCAAGAACGCCGAGAAGGACGGAGGAGACACCGGCTGCGATTACAGCTGCTGCAGCGAGAGAGGCTACTGCCGGACTCCCGCCCAGCATGCCGCCTGCATCGGCTCCATCATTATCTGCTGTATCTGCTGCTGCTACGTAACCGACGGGTTCGACGGGCTCTGGACCTGGTGGCCGTTCTGATCCGGAACGGTTGCGAATGAGCCGTTACATATCGGTCATCATCAAACCCACCCTGGCCTGCAACATGGGCTGCAGGCACTGCTACCACCTCCCGGAGGAGAAGACCCCCGCGAGGATATCGTTCGAGAAGCTGGACAGGCTCTTCTCGATGGTGGCCTCCGAGTACGACGGCGCCCTCTTCATCTGGCACGGAGGGGAGCCGCTCACCCTGCCTTTTTCCTTCTTCAAGAAAGCGATCGAGCTCGAGGAGAAGCACTTCGGGAGGGGGAGGGTCACCAACACCGTCCAGACCAACGGGCTGAACCTCGACAGGAAATTCGTGAACTTCTGCAAGGAGAAGATGATCAACATCGGGGTCTCCCACGAGGGTCCCTGCGCGGGCATCCTGCGGCACGACTGCGAGAAGGTCGAGAAGACCATCCGCGGGCTCGCCGACAAGGAGCGCGTGTTCGCCGTGAGCGCCACCGTCTCCCGGGAGGCCCAGGACCGGCAGGTCGAGATCTACGACCACTTCGCGGACATCGGCGCTTCCCTTTCCCTTTCCCCGGTGATCCCGGCGGGAGGGGCCGCCAAGGACCCTTCCCTGGTCCCCGACGCCGATGCCTACATCAAATCGTCCATAGAGGCCTTCGACAAGTGGTTCAACGACCCCGACGCGAAGATCCCCCTGGTCCCCCATTACCTGTACGTCCTCAACGTCCTCGGGGACCCGCAGCCCGCCGACTGCGCCCACAGCTCCTGCCTCACCAAGTGGATATGCATGTACCCCAACGGCGACCTCTACCCCTGCGGGAAGGGCTGCCCGCCGGAGTTCCGCATGTGCAACATCACCGAGATCAAGAGCCTGCAGGAGGCGTGGAGGACCCCCGGCTTCGCGAGGTTCCTGGAGGTCTCGATCGCCAGGCGCGAGAAATGCAAGGGATGCGAGATCTACGACTACTGCCAGGGCGGCTGCACGGTGGACGCCTATTACCAGGGCGGGGCGGAGAACAACGGCGGGGATTCCTGCAGGATCTACAAGGCGATATTCTCGCACGTGAAGCGGGAGGTCGACGCCGTGATCGACGAGAAGAAGGACCTCTCGAAGTTCAACCCGATGGTCCGCGACGCGGTCCTCGGGAAGCTGGTCAACCCGATGGCGGGGAGCCCCTCGAACTTCCAGTGAGCTCAGTCCCTCACTCCGATGGCGGAGACCATGATCTTCCCGTCCTTGGGAAGCTTCGAAATCTGCACGCACACCCTCGAGGGGTAAGGGTCCTCGAAGTACTCGGCGTAGACCTTGTTCATGGCTGCGAAGTCGCCGAGGTCGGTCAGGTAGACGGTGACCGAGGCCACGGCATTCCTCTTCACGCCGGCTGCATCGAGGACCGCCCAAACGTTCTCGAGGGCCTGCCTCGTCTGCGCCTCGATACCGTCTGGCACATTGCCGGTCTTCGGGTCCGCGGGGGTCTGCCCCGAGACGAACAC
>JBMNQO010000031.1:0-13480 GCA_050944195.1 Methanomethylophilus sp.
AGTTGATGAGCTTCTCCTTCACTTCTTCAACGGTCATCTCGGGCCCGACGTACTGGACGTCGCGCACCATGTAATCGCCGACGGTCGCTGCCATAACGAAGGGGTGTATGGCGTCGGCGGTATATCCATTTTCACGAATCCGCGGCCGATCGCATACCGCTGCCTCACAGAGTCCGATGCGGAAGCAGGCGTCCAGATGGCGATGCTGCGGGCAATCGCATCCGATATCCCCGATCGGTTCTGGATTCAGGCGATCCCCATTCGGCAATCATTAAATACCAAATCTCGATAGTGGTTTTCAGCCGTCCCGGTAGTGTAGTGGCCTATCATGGGGCCCTGTCGAGGCCCCGACATGGATTCGAATTCCATCCGGGACGCCAATTCTTCCACTATGCTCTCCTCTGAGCGCCCGTTTTTCTCGAAAATTGTTCGAATTTCGCGCTGCGCATATTGATTTCTTGGTTTTCCTCCGGAAAATCCGCTGTCAATATAGAGGAAAAGAATCGGGTTTCTGGAAGATCTTTGAACAGAAGAAAGACGGGGGCATCGTGCCCCCGGAGGTTTGACAATGCCTTGGTTCCGGACCGCCTACGTGCTTGGTAATATTTTTCCTCCGCTGAGTAACACCAAGGCACCTAGCGTATAAATATTATTTGATTCGTGCTACCATAGGGCTCCTTACCACCTCCTGTGTTCTATGGGAAAACCTTTAAGCAAGAGGGTTAGATGGGCAATCATGCGCTGGATGCTCAGGAGCAAGATCCACAGGGCTACGGTCACCGAGGCCAGGCTCGACTACGAGGGCAGCATCACCATCGATGCCGACCTCGTGGACCGCAGCGGCATGTGGGTCGGGGAGAAGGTCACGGTGGCCGTCGTCGAGACGGGCGCCCGTTTCGAGACCTACATCCTGCCCGGCGAGAGGGGCTCCGGCATCATCGCCCTCAACGGAGCGGCCGCGAGGCTGGCCTCCGTGGGGGACAAGGTCATCATCATGGGCTACGAGCTGACCGACCAGCCGATCTCCGCCAAGGTGGTCCTGGTCGACGCGCACAACCACATCGCCAAAGAGCTGAACTACCGATGGCGAAGGTCTGCGCTTATTCCGACGGAGGCTCGCGCGGCAATCCCGGCATCTCCGCTTATGCGATCGTCATCACCGTGGACGGGGAGATCGTCCACGAGCACTCCGAGTTCCTGGGCGTGCACACCAACAACTACGCCGAGTACCGGGGGCTCATCGCCAACATCTCGAAGTGCATCGAGCTCGGGCTCGATGATGTCGAGTTCGTGATGGACTCGCAGCTGGTCATCCGGCAGATGACCGGGCAGTACAAGGTGAAGTCCCCGGAGCTGATGGAGCTGCACGACGACGCGGTGAACCTGGTGTCGATGATCCCGCACCACACCTTCACCAACGTGCGCCGCTCGGAAAGATTGATACCCCGCGCAGACGCCCTCCTCAACGCCGAGATGGACAGGCACCAGTACCAATGACCCAGACGCTCCGATTGCGTCTCTTTTCCCAATATATTGACGGAGGAATTTTCAGGGTGCCGAGCGGGTGGACTGCGCCAGTCTCGCCACCAGGGAATCCAGCGATTCCACGTCCTTGATGTAATGGCGGGTGAGCACCGCGAGGTCGCTGCGGACTGTGGTGTCCGCCTCGGGGCCGATGAGGCTCACGAGCTCGTTCGCCAGGGTCCCTCCGCGGCGGTCCCAATCCGTGAGAACGACCGCTTTCCCGCCGTGGTCCTCGACGTATTCCGCCGCTGCAGCCGGGCCTCCCGAGGACTGCACCTGGAACATGTCGCCGACCACGCCCAGAGCGTTCAGGGCGCGGCGGTCGTTGAGGCCCTCGATGAGAATGACATGATCGGAGGAAAGCGTCTTCAGCCGTTCGATGACCTCGGTCACCTTCTCCAGCCTCACGGCGTCGTCCATCACGTCCTCTTCGTTCTTGCGCATGATTTGCGTAGACCCCCGGTACGGGGACGGGAGCCATTGCTGGCATATAGGCTTCCTCGGTATAATGCGTTTACCTTGCGGATCTCCGTAGGATTCCGAATTCAATATAGAAAGCCGTGCCGGCGGACGGCACCGAATCAGTATTGAAATCCGATCGGTTTCCGTCCGCCTGGCACATGCCAATTTACGGTTTCTCAGCGCCCCATGGTGTAGAGCATGGCGTTGATGATGGCGGCCCCGATGTTGGAGCCTCCCTTGCGGCCCCTCGCCACGATGTAGGGGACGTCGTCGGTCATGATGAGCTCCTTGGCCTCGACGACGTTCACGAACCCGACGGGCACGCCGACGATGAGGGCTGGCTTCAGCCCCTCCTCGTTGATGAGCCGGTGCAGCTCGACGAGGGCGGTGGGGGCGTTGCCGACCACGAAGATGGTCGGCTTGCCCAGCTTCGCGCCCTTCTCCATGGCGACGGTGGAGCGGGTGCAGCCCCTCGCCTTCGCCTCCTCGACCACGTCGGGGTCGGAGATGAAGCAGTGCGCCTTGCCCCCGAGGGCCTCCAGCCGGTTCTTGTTGATGCCCGAGTACGCCATCTTGGTGTCGGTGACGACGTCCGCTCCGTTCTTCAGCGCCTCCACCCCGATCTTGGCGGCGTCCTTGCTGAAGCAGAGGTTGTCCGCGTAATCGAAGTCCGCGGAGGTGTGGATGCACCTCTTGATGATGGAGAACTCCGGCTCCGGCCAGGTGCGGCCGTTGAGCTCCTTGGTGATGGTCTCCATGCTCTTCGCCTCGATCTCCCGGGGCGTCATGATCTCGAATGCCGTTTTCTCACACTCCTGATATCAGATGTTTCAGAACTTCTCGCTCTCCCGGTAGCCGCGGGGGGTGACCATCAGCCCGTCCTTCACGTAGGTCTTCGAGTTCCCGACGATGACCGTGCAGAACATGTCGACGTCGGCGTCCCTGAGCTGCCCGAGGACGGTGATCGCGGAGGATTGGTCCTTCCTCCCGCCGTTCCTCACGATGCCCACCGGGGTCGACGCGGGGCGGTGCTTCATGATGATGTCGGCGGCCTGTGCCAGATAGTCGGGCCGCGACTTGCTCTTGGGGTTGTAGAGGGCGATGACGAAGTCCGATTTGGCGGCGGCGTCCACCCTCTCCATGATCTGCTCGATGGGGGTCATCCAGTCGGAGAGGCTGATGAGCGCGGTGTCGTGCATCAGCGGGGCCCCCAGCACCGAGGCGGCGGTGGAGGCGGCGGTGACGCCGGGGACGGTGGAGATCTCGATGTCCGACCCTTTCTCCTGGGCGAGCTCGTAGACCAGCCCCGCCATCCCGTAGATGCCGGAGTCGCCGGAGCTGACCAGGGCCACGTTCTTCCCTGCTTCGGCGTCCTCGATCGCCATTTTGCAGCGGTCGACCTCCCTCATCATCCCGGTGGCCTTGTAGACCTTGTCCGGGAAGTACTCCTTCAGGAGGTTCACGTAGGTGGTGTACCCGGTGACGATGTCGGCATCCTCGATGGCCTTCACGGCGCGGAGGGTCATATCCTCTTTCCCTCCGGGGCCGAAGCCGACGACGGTGAGCTTGCCGGCCATCTCAATCGGTCCCCTGGCGGTAGCCGGTGGTGAAGTGGCTGTCGTAGAGCTTGGAGAGCTCGAACTCGTCGCCCAGGAACCCGCCGACCATGGTCATGGCCTGCCGGGAGATGTTGTTCTCCTTGACCTTCTGCGCCATGTCGGACACGGTGCCGTAGACGATCTTCTGCTCCGGCCAGCTCGCTTTGTAGACGACCGCCATGGGGCAGTCGGGGGCGTAGCCCGCCTCGAGCAGGGTCTTGGTGAGCTCGTCCATGAAGTTCACGCTCAGGAAGATGCACATCGAGGCGTGGTGCTTCGCGAGGTCCTTCAGCTTCTCGCCGTCGGGCATGGGGGTCCTCCCCTCCATGCGGGTGATGATGACCGTCTGGGAGACGCCGGGGAGGGTGAACTCCTTCTTCACCGCGGCCGCCGAGGCGCAGAACGAGGACACACCAGGGATCACGTCGTACTCGATGCCCTCCTTGTCGAGGCGGACCATCTGCTCGCGGATGGCGCCGTAAATCGACGGGTCGCCGGTGTGCACGCGGACGACCTTCTTCCCTGCTTTAACAGCCGGGATCATGACGTCCATGACCTCGTCGAGGCTCATGTAGGCGCTGTCGTGGACCTCGGCGTTCTCCTTCCGGCCGTCGAGGACCTTCGGGTTCACCAGCGAGCCGGCGAAGATGATGACGTCCGCCTCGTCGATGAGCTTCTTGCCTTTGATAGTGATGAGCTCGGGGTCGCCCGGGCCCGCTCCGATGAAATGCACTTTCTCCATTATCATTCACCTTTCTTGACGAGGACCGTCGTGAAGTAGCCGTACTTCCTGTCCGGGTCGAGGGGGCCGATGTACTCGTCCTCCATCCCCACGTTACTCATGACCGTCGCATGTGCCAGAGGTATGTTCCTCTCGTCCATCATGCGGATGATGTCGGGAATCGAAGAGAAGGCCTTCATGAGCACGATGTTGTCGGCGGCGTCCATCGCCGCCTCCGCCTTGGCGAGGTTGTGCTTCGCCATCGAGACCACGGCGAGGCTCTCCTCGCCGATCATCAGCGGCTTCCTCGCCAGGGCCGCCCCGTGGCAGAACGACGGGATCCCCGGCACGACCTCGGTCTCGTAGCCGCGCGCCCGGATCTCCCGGTCGATGTACATGTAGGTGCTGTAGACCGCCACGTCCCCGAGGGTCACCATGGCGATGTCGCGGCCGCCGTCCAGCATGCCGCACATGCGGTCAATGGCGTCCTTCCGGCACTTCTTGCGGACCTCGTCGTTGGGGTCCATGCTGAACAGCAGCTCGGCGATCTCCTTGCCGGAGATGTCCACCCGCTGCTTGATGATGTTGAGGGCCACGCCCTCCTCGCCGATCTTCTTGACGGGATAGGCGATGACAGAACACTTCTCGAGAACTTCCTTGGCCCTGAGGGTCATGAGGTCCGGGTCGCCCGGCCCCACGCCCACGCCGTAGAGCTTGCCTTTCATATGCCGCACATCCTATATCGAAAAGGTTTCAGGAGCCGTCATGCCCGTCGGCGGGCACCGGCCCCCTGCTGTCGGACGAATCCTCCAGCCTCTTATTATTCCTTATGGCGGAGTTCATCGCCGGGTACGGAGTCGTCCCGTTCTCCGCCATCTCCTCGTCCATCGGCAGCGCGTCCTTGAGGATCACGTGCGGGCGGCCGTCATCGTCGACGATCTGGGACTTCACGCCGTAGACCGCCTCGAGGTTCTCCTCGGTGATCACCTCCGCCGGGGTACCGGCCACGTAGATGGAGCCGTCGCGGAGGAGGATGATCTCGTCGGAGAACTTGGCCGCGATGCTGATGTCGTGGCTGATCATGATGATGAGGATCCTCTTCTCGTCCGAGAGCCGCTTGAGCATCTTGGTGACGTCCAGCTGGTGCCGGATATCGAGGTTCGAGGTCGGCTCGTCGAGCAGCAGCACCTTGGGCTCCTGGACCAGCCCGCGGGCGAGCATCACCTTCTGGTGCTGGCCGGCGGAGAGCTCACTGAAGTTCCGCATCGCGAGATGGGAGATCCCGAGCATCTTGAGGGTGTCGTAGACGATGTCCAGGTCTTTGTCCAAACTCCCCCAACGGCTGTGCGGGTGCCTCCCCATGAGGACGGTGTCCACCACCGTCAGCGGAAAGGTGTCGTTCGCCGAGTAGGGCACGTACCCCACCTGCTTGGCCATCTCCTTGATGGTGATGTCCTTGACGTCCTTCCCGTCCAGCAGGACGGCGCCGCCGTCGGGGGTGAGGATCTTGTTGATGCAGTGGATCAGGGTGGACTTCCCGACCCCGTTCGGCCCCAGGATGGAGACGAACTTCGGCCCGGTCAGGTCCAGCGTGATGTCCTTCAGCACCGGCACGCTCGAGTACGAGAACTTCAGGCCGTCGATCTTGATTTCCATTCGCCACACCGTTGGAGCATACATCCAACTGATGGTATTAATGGTTGCCGTCTCGGGCCGGTACGCTCGGATTCTCCTCACTATAATATCGGATGAGGTGCATCCTCCCCCCGTCCTTTCCGGACATCTGGGTTCAACATGGGGCTGCTATCGGGGCATCAGGCCGCGCCTGAGGATTTCGCGCAGAAGGTCAGAACAGGCGGGGAGATCGAGGCGCATTACCTGGCCGACGGCCCGTGCCGGACGGCATCGCAGACCATGAAGGCCCTGCAGGAGTTCGGGAGCTTCGCCATCCATTACCCGAAGGATCTGGAAAGTTCCGACAAGCGGTACCCGGTCATCGTCATGTGCAACGGGACGGGGACCCCCGCCGAGAAGTACGAGGCGGTCTTTCGTCACTACGCCTCGTGGGGCTTCATCACCATCGGCACCGGGGAGAACCATTCCTGGAGCGGCTTCGGGGCGGAGATGTGCATCCGCCTCCTCGAGCGCCTCAACAGCTCGGAGGAGTTCAACAGGAAGAAGAACATCTTCTTCCGGAAGGTCGATCTCGGCAGGGTCGGGATCTGCGGACACTCGCAGGGAGGGGTCGGAGCCATCAACGCGGTCACCGACACCCGCCACAAAGACATCTACAAAGCGGCCGCCGTCCTCTCGCCCACGAACAGGAGCCTGGCACATGACCTCCTCTGGGACTACGACCCCTCCGGGATCAAAGCTCCCGTGATGATGATGTCGGGCGCCGGCGGCGGGGACGATTTCGTCGTCAATTTGGACGGTCTCCGGGAGATCTACGATGCCGTGCGCTCGCCCAAGCTGATGGCGAGGCGCGCGGAGACCCCTCACGGGGAGACTCTCTACTCGGAGACGGGGTACGTCACGGCCTGGTTCATGTGGAGGCTGAACGGCGATGCCGAGGCGGCGAAGGCCTTCGCCGGAGAGAGGCCCGAGATAATGGAGAATCCAATGTACCAGGACCAGAGGATGGACCTCTGATCACCGCTTCTTCCGGGGATTCTGGGGAGGCCTCTTGTTCCATTCCTCCTCGTCCTCCTTGGTGAGCTCGTTGCCGTACTTCTGGCGGTACCTCGCGGTGGAGGGCGCCTTGTACACGTAGAGGGCGAGGATGATCGTGAAGAGGACCAGCAGGGTGGAGAACGCGTACATGCAGTTCATGCGGGTGTCCTCGTCGTCGACCGCCAGGTAGGAGGCGATGATGGCGATCACCAGGATGATATAGACGCCGAAGCCCACCAGCAGCACGTTCCGCTGATGGGGCTCCATCGGCTCGGGCTTGTACTCGTTCTTCTTTGCCATCGGGAGGGCGTATCGCTGAACAGATATGAAAAGCATCGATGCCCGGAGGCCGGTCCTCTCCCCGTATCGGAACGCCGGAGGATGAGCCTTTCCCGTCCGTCTATGTACCGATACGTATCCAGTTTCCCATCTCTCCCTAGTCTATATACCTCGATATATCCAGACGAGCCAGAATAGATTGCGTTTTGCATAACTGTTTTATAACGTGTCATGATGATTTACAACCATCATGGGTGCTTTTGTCGGACGCAAGGATGAACTGGAGGAGCTGAACAGGGTCTACGGGATGGGGCGCAGGGTCTGCCTCGTGACGGGCGACCTGCGCATCGGGACCACCGCTTTGGTGTCCCGCTTCTGCGAGGGCAAGGAATGCCTCACCGTGCAGATCCCCGAAGGGTCCCCCGCGGAGATCGCCGAGTCCATCCCCGAGGCCGTCCGCGCCTGCACCCGCGAGAACGTCACCCCGGCGGGGAGCCTCGCGGACGCCTTCGCCCTGCTGTCCCAGTACCTCGGCGGGAAGAAAGTGTTCGTCATCGACGGCATCGCCAACGCCGAGGTCGGGGAGTTCACGACGGAGCTCGGGAAGTTCGCCAAGAAGGCCGCCGAGAAGGGCAACATGCTCATCCTCTGCGGCGGGCCGGCGCACCTCGCCGAGCCCGTCGCGAAAGCCGCCGTCAACGACATCCACGTCATCCGCGTGGGCGACCTCAGCCTCTCCGAGGCCTACGGCCTGCACCCCAAGATGTCCCCGCTGGACTCCTGCATGGTCTACATGACGGTGGGCGGGGTCCCGGTCTTCAACGCCCTCATGAACAAGGGCGGCTACAAGGCGTCCGTCGAGAAGTGCTTCCTGGGCCAGTTCCCCCGCCTCTGCTCGGAGGCCGAGAACCTGGTCAGGAGGTCCTCGGTGCCCTACGGCTACTGCTCGGCCATCCTCTCCGACATCGCGAAGGGGACGGGGAGGCCGATCGACATCGCGGACAGCGAGGGGATCTCGCGGCAGCTCTGCGACCTCTACATGAAGAAGATGGAGGCCGAGGGGCTCATCGCCAGGATCAACCCCATGGGGAACGCCCCCAAGAAGCCCGTCTACATCGTCAGCAAGCCCCTGCTGGCCTTCTACCACGGGGTCGTCAGGAACAACCCCGGGATCGTCTACACCGCGGACCCCGACTACCGCAGCATCTCCGCCGAGGCGGGGATGTTCCTCGAGCTCCGCTTCCGCCTCCTCTGCGACGAGTACCTGAGGAAGGTGCTGAAGTGCACCGAGACCGGCGGCTGGTGGGCGCCCGGCGAGGACACCTCGCGGATCACCCTGGTCGGCACCGACGGGAGCTCCAACTTCGTCTGCGCCTGCAAGTTCCGCAGCGGGAAGATCGACGCGGGAGCGCTCGAGATGCTCAGCGAGAGGGCGGACACCATGCGCGGGCTGAAGGACAAGAAGCTCGTGATGTTCTCGATCTCCGGCTTCGACTCGGACCTCGTGAAGAAGGCCAAGAAAGAGGACGTCCTCCTCATCGGGCCCAAGGAGCTGCTGGGCTGAATAAATTCAAAACAAACGGGCGGGGTTTTCCCCGCCCGGCATTATTGTTTTCCGGGATTTTTCGGTGCGTCAGCCCTTCCTGGCCCGGCGGTCCGCCCTCATCCATACCGCGATGATGAGCAGGACGAACAGCGCCACGGATACGAGGGCTATCCAGAGGGAGTCCATGCCGCCCGCGCCGCACACGACGCCGACCGCCACCACGGCCACACCGCTCTCCGTGAAGCCGATCCCGTACCTGCGGCAGAGGGCATTCAGATCGTACTGCGCCAACTGCTCCTCGCTCATCGAGTTGTACCCCGCCAGGTACTGGTAGTTGCCGGGGTACACGGCGCACCCGATGACCGCCAGGGCGAAGCCCAGCAGGAGGCTGGCCAGGACCCCGAGCTCGT
Source organism: Methanomethylophilus sp. (assembly GCA_050944195.1). Taxonomy (GTDB): domain Archaea; phylum Thermoplasmatota; class Thermoplasmata; order Methanomassiliicoccales; family Methanomethylophilaceae; genus Methanomethylophilus. The sequence continues at coordinate 9,214 of JBMNQO010000031.1, forward strand.
TGTCCTCGTCGCCCGTGAGCATGTACGCCGCCGCGATCAGGAGGATGACGAAGGACGCGGTGACCATGGCGCCCAGTTCCCTCCTGTTGTAATCGAAGCCGTCTGTTCCGCCGCTCTCCATTTTCCGTTCCCCGGTTGATGCACGCATTGCGTGATATTCATGCTTTCCTGGCCTTGCGGTCCGCCGTGATGGCGATCGCGAAGATCTCGATGACGTAGACGACGATGGTGATCAGGTTGGCATTGTAGTCGTCGAGTCCGGCCTCGGCGAGGACGATGCCGACGGCCATCACGATGAACCCGCCCGTCACGAAGCCGGACCCGTAGATGCGCCTGAGGATGTCCACGTTGTACTGTGCCAGCTGGTCCTCGTCCATCGTCTTGTACTCGATGTACACGCCGCATCCGAGGATCGCCGAGATGATGCCCAGCGCGATGCCCGAATAGGCCCCGTACACCTTGTCCCCGTCCGCCAGGAGGAGGTACAGCCCCGCTATGGCGGCGATTACCAGCGTCGCGGCGACCAGGGTCCAGAACTCCTTCCTCTCGCTGCTCTCCGATTCGCTGCTCTCCGTGGCACTTCCCCCCGACGGCCCGTGTTTCCGGCGCCGATATCGTATCGGCCTCCTCTTTGTTAATGACTGCGCGGACGATGCACGGAAAGGTGCATCCGCCGGCCCCGGAATATATAGAGAAAGAGCTCTCCGAGCCCTACCTATTGCTCAATAAAATCCATATCTGGCACATCGGGGGACGAACGATCGGGCCGTCAGGCGCTCAGGCCTTCCCGACCCTGCTCTTCACGATGTACGGGACCGCGATGATCTCGATGACGAACACGACCGCGGAGACGATGGCGACGCCGAGGTCCTCCAGGTCCGCCTCCTCGGAGATGATGGCGGCCGCCATCACGAACAGCCCGCCGACCACGTAGCCGATCCCGGACGCGCGGGCGAGGGCGACCAAGCGCTCCGGCGACGGGTCCTTCCCCTCCGCGCGCTTCAGCAGGAAGCCGCAGCTCCCGCGGTAGACGGCGCAGCCGAGGGCCCCCGAAACGACGGCCAGGAGGAAGCCCGCGAAGATGTCGTCCTCGTCCACCGTGTAGATCGCCCCGACCAGGATCATGGCGAGCGTCACGGCGACCAGGAGCTTGAACTCCTTCTGATCGTAGCTGATCGGCTCTTTGCTCGCCATAACTGCTCACCGTTCCCGGCTCCCTTTCCTTGGGGGCACCGACCCTGTATGTCCCTCATGATTGTTAAAATGAATGCGCCGCCGGTGACCGGGACAACTCAGCACCGGAGGGGATGCGGCCGCCTTCTTCCCCGGAAGGGGCCCCGATGCTGTTTCGGCAACGATCGGGATCGGTATCTGGCACTGTCGGAAAAGGGCCGGCCCTCGCGGGCCGGAAATGGTTTCAGTCCTTCCTCTCGGAGTCCTGCTTCTTGACGAGGGCGATGAACTCGTCGGTCTTGAACGACCCGAGGTCGCCCTTGTCGCGGCTGCGGACGGCGACCGAGGTCCCCTCCTCGGCCTCCTTCTCGCCGATGACGAGCATGTAGGGAACCTTCTGCAGCTGGGCCTCGCGGATCTTGTAGCCGATCTTCTCGTCGCGCGCGTCGTTCTCGACGCGGATGCCGGCGTCCTGCAGCTGCTTCGCGACCTTGGCCGCGTAGTCCCTGCTCTTCTCGGAGACCGAGAGCACCTTGACCTGCACCGGGGCCAGCCACACCGGGAACTTCCCGGCGTAGTTCTCGATGAGGATGCCCATGAACCTCTCGATGCTGCCGTAGCTGGTGGTGTGGACCATGATGGGGTGGTACTTCTGCCCGTCCGCCCCGACGTACTCGAGGTCGAACCTCTGCGGCATCTGGAAGTCCAGCTGGATGGTCCCGCACTGCCAGGTCCTCCCGATGGAGTCCTCCAGGTGGAAGTCGATCTTGGGGCCGTAGAAGGCGCCGTCCCCCTCGTTGACCACGTACTTGATCTTCATGTCCTCGAGGGCGTGCCGGAGGCCGTTCGTCGCGTTCTCCCAGTCCTCGTCCGAGCCCATGGAGTTCTCGGGGCGGGTGGACAGCTCGACGCGGTACTTGAAGCCGAACTGCTTGTACATGGTGTCGATGATCCGCACGATGGAGGAGATCTCGTCCTCGATCTGCTCCGGGGTGACGTAGATGTGGGCGTCGTCCTGGGTGAAGCACCTGACGCGGAACAGGCCGTGGAGCTCGCCGGACTTCTCGTACCGGTGCACCACGCCGAACTCGGAGAGGCGGAGCGGCAGGTCGCGGTAGGAGCGGGACTCGCTGGCGTAAACGATGGTGCTGCCGGGGCAGTTCATCGGCTTGATGGCGTAGTCCTCGTCGTCGACCTTGGTGGTGTACATGTTGTCCTTGTAGTGGTCCCAGTGGCCGGACCTCTCCCAGAGGCGGCGGTTGAGGATCTGCGGGGTGGAGATCTCCTTGTAGCCGGCGGCTCCGCGGACCTCCCGCGAGTAGGCCGTCAGGATGTTCCTGAGCACCACGCCGTTGGGCAGGAAGAACGGGAACCCGGGGCCCTCCTCGGACATGAGGAAGATGCCCAGCTCCTTCCCGAGCTTGCGGTGGTCCCTCTTCTTGGCCTCCTCCAGCATGGTGAGGTGCTTCTCGAGGTCCTCCCTGTTCTCGAAGGCGGTGCCGTAGATGCGGGTGAGCATCTTGTTGTGCTCGTCGCCGCGCCAGTAGGCGCCCGCGACGGAGGTGAGCTTGAAGGCCTTGCACTGCTTGGTGTAGAGGACGTGGGGGCCGGCGCAGAGGTCGGTGAACTCGCCCTGCTTATAGAAGCTGATGGTGGCGTCCTCGGGGAGGTCCTTGATGAGCTGGACCTTGTAGTCCTCGTGGCGGTCCTCCATGAACTTGATCGCTTCGGCCCGGGGGAGGGTGAAGGTCTCGAGCTTGAGGTTCTCCTTCACGATCTTCTTCATCTCCGCCTCGATCTTCTCGAGGTCGGCGTCGCTGATCCCCCCTTCGCGGTCCATGTCGTAGTAGAATCCGTCCGCGATCGCGGGGCCGATGGCCAGCTTGGTCTCGGGCCAGAGCCTTTTGACGGCCTGCGCGAGGATGTGCGAGGTGGTGTGCCTCAGCACGGAGAGGCCGTCCTCGGCCTCCCTCACGGTGCCGTCGCTGTATAACGCTTTCATTTGGGTATTCCCTTCCCGCCCATACAACAGGCGTTGGGCTCGGCTATCGGGCGGGAGCATATATTATCTTCCCTGCGCGGGCGCGTAAGGATGTTGACGGAAAAAACCGATGTGCCAGACGTCGGGATCGCACGGCGTTTCGAACGTCTGTTTATTCCCGAAACGGTTTTTTCCGTGCACCCTCATATTGACACCGTATGAAGCAGCACGACCTGTCGACCGTGACGTCCGTCATGTTCGCGGCCGTCATCCTGATCGGGGTCGGGATCGCCTATGCCGAGCACGAGGACGACGACGATCACGACGATGACGATGACGACCTCGAGCTCTCGGACGACCGGGTCCTCATCACCGTCAACGGGACGGAGTTCTACGCCACGCTCTACGACAACGACGCGGCGGAGGACCTCTGGAACATGCTCCCGCAGACCCTGACGATGACGGTCTACGGGAACCTGATCTTCGCTTTCCTTAACGACAATCTCGAGGACGAGGAGATGATCCCGCAGTCCCTCGCGGCGGGAGACATCGTGCTGTACAGCCATTCGGAGCTGATGATCTTCTTCGACGATTACACCAACTCGGCGCTTCACGAGTACTCGATGATCGGCGTCATGGACGACGCCTCCGGCCTGGAAGACGCTATCAACAGCAGCGACGACGTCACGGTCACCATCGAGAGGTACAGCTCGGACGACGATGACGATGACGATTGACGGCAGAAAACCGTCGATCAGTCCTTCGCGAACTTCTTCCCGAGCTCCGCCAGCGGGACCTCGGTCTGCTCCCCGGTCTTCATGTCCCGGAGGGTCACGCAGCCGGCGTCGAGGTCCTTCCTGCCGACGATGACGGCGTACCTCGCCCTTACCGAATCGGCGTACTTCAGGGCCTTCGCCATCTTCCTTCCCATGATGTCGATGTCGGCGGAGGCGCCCGCCTGCCTGATGGTGGTGACAATCGCAGCAGCGTCCATGCGGACGTCCTCGGAGACGGGGATGACGTAGGCGTCGATCCCCTTCTGCTCGTAGGCGATGCCCTCCTTCTCCATGGCCAGCAGGATCCGGTCGAAGCCGATGGCGAAGCCGGTGGAGA
>JBMNQO010000032.1:0-13375 GCA_050944195.1 Methanomethylophilus sp.
TGACCCAGAACATGAAGAGCAGGCCGGCGGCGGTGGGGAGGGCGGACAGCAGCGCGAGCTTCCAGTCGGTGTAGAGCATCATGATGACGGCGCCCGCCGCCACCACCACCGAGTTCACCATCTGCGATATGCAGTCGGCGCTCCGGTCGCCGATGATGTCGGCGTCGTTGGTCATCAGGCTCATGACGTCGCCGGTGCTCCGCTTGTCGTAGTAGCTGAGGGGGACGGTGTGGATCTTCTTCGCGAGGTCCCGGCGGACGCTGTTGGCGACCTTCTCGGAGGCGGCGGGTATCAGGTAGTCGCTTTCGCCCGTCAATACCGCCGACGCCACGTACATGACGATCATCCAGAGGGCGGTCTCGGCGATGTAGCCCATGTCGATGTCGGTGTTGGAGAGGACGCCCCGCGAGATCTCGTCGGTGATGTCGCCGAGGAGCTGCGGGGTGATGAGGGAGAGCACCGTCGCGAGGACCGCCAAAATCACTCCCGCGTAGACCTCGCGGCGGTACTTCCCCATGTACCGGAGGAGCCGGCGCATGGTGGGCCATACGTTCCTCTTCTTGCCCTCGACGGGGACCCATCTCGGGTTCCGCGGGGTGGGGGGAGCGCGCGGCTGCGGCATCACGCACCGCCTCCCATCTGGGACTCCGCGATCTCGCGGTACACGGGGCAGCTCTTGAGGAGCTCGTCGTGCGTTCCCAATCCCACGATCTTCCCCTTGTCGACCACCGCGATGCGGTCGGCGTCCATGACGGTCCCGACCCGCTGCGCGACGATGATGCGGGTGGAGCCCGCGGCCTCCCTCTTGAGGGCCTCGCGCAATGCTAAATCGGTCTTGAAGTCGAGCGCCGAGAACGAATCGTCGAAGACGTAGATTTCCGGCTGCCTGCACACCGCCCGCGCGATGCAGATGCGCTGCTTCTGCCCCCCGGAGATGTTCCTCCCGTACTGGGAGATGACGGTGTTCAGCTTGTCCGGGGACCTCTCGACGAAGTCCCGCGCCTGCGCCACCTCGAGCGCTTTCCACACGTCCTCCTCGGTCACCTTCTCCGCCGTATCGCCGTAGGCGACGTTCTCGGCCACGGTGCCGGTGAAGATGACCGCGTCCTGGGGGACGAAGCCGATCTTGGAATGCAATGCGGACTGCCGGTACTCCTTGGCGTCGACGCCGTCGATGAGGACCTGCCCCGAGTCGGGATCGTACAGTCTGGGTATGAGGCGGACGATGGAGCTCTTGCCCCCGCCCGTGGGGCCGATGATGGCCAACGTCTCCCCCTTCCCGATGCTGAAGCTGACGTCGTCGAGGACCTTCTCCGAGGTCCCCGGGTAGGTGAAGGTGACGTGCCGGAACTCGACCGTCCCTTCCTCCCCCTCCTCTCCCTTCTCGCGGGGGCCGTCCTCTATCGACGGGGCGTGGTCGATGACCTCCTCCACGCGCCGCGAGGCGACCAGGGCCCGGGGTAGCATCCGCACCACCCCGGTCATCATCATGAAGGCGGAGATGACCTGCGAGGCGTAGGAGGTGAAGACCACCATGTCGGAGAACTCCTGCATGCGGAAGGCGGCGTCCCCCGCGGAGGCGATCAGCCCCGCGCCCATCCAGTAGATGGCGAGGGTGAGGAAGTTGTTGATGCTGCTGACCGCCGGGTGCATGGGGGCGAGGGCGTGGACGATGGAGAGGTTGTTGTCCAGGAGGTCGTCGCTCGCCCTGTCCAGCTTTTCGGTCTGCCGCTTCTCGGCGTTGTAGGCGCGCACCGTGCGCTGGCCCTCGAGGTCCTCGCGGGCGGCGCGGTTGACCCTGTCGGTCAGCCACTGGATCCGCTTGAACCGGGGCATGGAGTAGACCATCCCCGCCGAGGTGATGGCGATGAGGGCCGCCACCGCCACCCCGGTGGCCGCCGTCCACCCGAGGTCCATCCCCCAGATCATCCAGATGGCCAGGATGGCGGTGATGGGGGCCTTCAGGGTGAAGACCAGCCCCCGGGTGATGAAGCTCATCAGCTGGTAGGGGTCGTTGGTGGAGCGGGTGACGAGGCTGGCCGCGGAGAACTCCGAGATGTCCTGCGAGGAGAACGAGAGGACCTTGGAGAACTCCATGCGGCGGATGCTGGTGGTGAGGTCGGACGCGATGCGGGCGGAGACCACGGCGGTGCCGACCGCCATGACCAGGCTGAGGAAGGCCGCCGCGATCATCTTGGTCCCGTTCTCGACGACCGCGTCGGTGGAGCCGTCGCCGGCGACCACCTGCTCCTGGATGGCGTCGGTCATGTCGTTCATGTAGCCCGGGATGCTGATGTCGAGGTACACCTGGCAGACGACCAGCACGGTCATCAGGGCCGTCAGGGCCCAGCCTTTCTTGCCAAGGTACTTCAGGATCATCCGCGCACGCTCTGATAACGTTCAGGGATGAGGTAGCCGATGATAGTTATTGCTTTCAGATGAACCAGGGATTGGATTGGACATCCCTCATCTGAAGGAGAACTCGGCGAAATGCCGGTACTCCTCCCCCGCGCAGAGGACGCAGGAGGGGAAGTTGCCGTGGTTGGGGGAGTCCGGGCAGAACTCGGTCTCCAGGCAGAGGCCGCTCCGCTTCCCGTAGGTGGCGCCGTCCTTGCCGGCGCAGGGCTTCAGCCCCTCGGCGGTATAGAGCTGGAGCGCGGGGAGGTCGGTCTTCAATCTCATCGAGATGCCGGTCTCCCGACAGGAGGCCTCGGCGGCGTCCTCGCCGTCGAGGAGGTAGCAGCAGTCGTACCCGCCGTACTTCCTGAACCTCGCCCCGAGGGAGCGGGGCTCGCGGAAGTCCATCGGGGTGCCTTCCACGGGGAGGATTTCCCCGGTCGGGAGGGAGCGCTCCCCCGAGGGGAGGTAGCGGGAGGAATTGATCCTCAGCGTGTGCCCGGAGACGTCCCCGTTCCCCTGCCCCGCGAGGTTGAAGTAGGAATGGTTGGTCATCGAGCAGATCGTGTCCTTATCGGAATGTGCCAGATAGTCTATTCTCAGCCCTTTCTCGGACAGCGAGTAGCGCACCGATGCCTCCATGTCCCCGGGGTATCCCTCGTCCCCGTCGGGGCTCTCTATTGACAGAAGGACGCTGTCGTCCTTCTGATCGTCAATGTGCCAGATCCGCCTGTCGAAGCCCTTGAAGCCGCCGTGGATGTGGTCCGGCCCGCGGTTCTTGGAGACCTCGACCGTCTTCCCGTTCAGCGGGAATTTCCCGTCCCGGATGCGGTTGGCGAACCTCCCGATTATTGCTCCCATCCTCCCGTGCAGGTTCTCGTAGTCCGAGGCGGTGGGATATCCCAGCACCACGTCCTCGTAGAAGCCCTCCCCGTCGGGGACGGTGAGCGCCTGCAGGGCCGCCCCGTACGTGATCACGGAGCATGACATCTCCCCGGCCTCGAGGTCGATCTTCTCGGCCGGCCCTTCGGTGGTCATCCCGAAGGGGGAGATCATGCGCCTCTCCTGGCCAGGTAGAACGAGGGTCTGTCCCCCTGGTGGGGGTAGAACCTCTCGTAGAGGGCGTCGCCGAGGTCGGCCTCGCCGGCCGTGATCGGCATCACCTGCAGGAAGGTGACGACCTTCCCCAGCCCCAGTTTGAGCTGCAGGATGTCCGTGTCCTCGATGACTTCCGGGAAGAGCAGGGTGGCCGCGCTCATGGTCTGCGTGCGGTCCTTGAAGTCGAGGATGTCCGTGACGACCACGCCGGTCTTGTTCTGCTGCGCGAAGGAGGCCGCCCGCCAGAGGGTCTCGGCGTACCACCGCCAGCTGTTCTTGTTGGGGCTGAAGTCGATGCCCGCGGGGACGAACATCATGTACTCGTTGCGGAGGCTCGCGGTCTCCCCGTAGCGGACCCCCTCGCGCTTCGGCATCTTGTAATCGGAAGCCCCCACGGTGCAGATCTTCCAGAAATCGTACTTGGTGTCGGGGGCGTAGATGAGCATCCCGTAAGAGGGCTCGCTCCCGACCGTCGTCTTCCTCTGCGGCTCCGCTCCGAAGCACCTGCTCAGGTGCTCCTCGATCTTCGCCGCCGTCCCTTTGTTCATTCCTTCTCCCCCTTCTCGTACATGGAGACGTCCTTCCCCATCTTGCGCAGCTCCTCGACCGCTTCCGTGCACCCCTTCTGGGCGGATTCGCGGTAGTACTTCTCGGCCATCTCCGCGGACTTCTCCACGCCCTCGCCCAGCCGGTACATGTCGCCGAGGCTGCAGGTGGCGAGCTCGCTGCCCCGCTCGGAGGCGATGCTGTAAAGAGCCATCGCGACCTTGAAGTCCTGCTCCGTCCCGCGCCCGTTCTCGTACATGTCGCCGAGGTTGCAGAGGGCGTCGGGGTTCCCCCCGACCGCGGAGAGCCAGTACCAGGAGAGGGCCTCTTCGTAGTTCTGCTCGGTGCCGATCCCGATGTCGTAGGCGACCCCGACGTTGAACTGCGCCTCCGCGCTCCCGTTGCGGGCCGCCTTGAGGAAGAACTCCAACGCCTTCTTGTCGTCCTTGGGGACGGCGCCGCCCTCGGAGTACATGCACCCGAGGAAGTACTGCGCGTCCGGCAGGTCCTTGTCGGCGGCCTTGGTGAAGAGGTCGAAGGCCTTCTTCTCGCTGTGGGGGACGGTGTCCCCGGAGTAGTACATCAGCCCCAGCCGCTCCTGGGCGGGGCCGAACTCCTCGTCGGCGGCCTTCAGGAGCAGCTCCGCGGCCTCCCCGCGGGCGGGCCCCTGCTCCTCCCGCAGGAGGAAGTCGGCGAGCAGCAGGCGGGCCTCCGGGAGGCCCTGCTGGACCGCCGACCGGTACCACGCCTTGGCCATCGAGGGGTTCCGCTCGGTGCCGATGCCGTTCTCGTACATGATCCCGAGCTCGGTCTCGGCGCGGTCGTACCCCCGGTCCGCGGCCGACTGGATGATGTCGAAGGCCTTCTTCTCGTCCTTCTCCACCCCCTCCCCGGTGACGTACATCAGGCCGAGGTTGAGGGTAGCGGAGTTCATCCCCTTGCCGGAGGCCTTCTGGTACCACTTGGCGGCCTTCCTGGGGTCCTTCTTCACCCCGCTGCCCTCCTGGTACATCAGGCCGAGGTTGAACATGGCCTCCGCCACGCCGCGGCGGGCCAGGCCCCGGAAGATGCGCCTTGCTCTGCGGTAGTCGCCGTCCGTGATGCACTGCACTCCCCTGGACAGCTCCTGGTCGGCGTTCATGCCGCTTCATACGGCGAGCACGGATAAGATGATATCGAAGCGCATGCGGGGCGCGTTGGGGACGGGCCAGGAGACGCTATTCTTCCAACGGGAATCAACCGTCTAGACGCATTTGCCTGACGCTCCGAGGGGCTCTTATACGCACCCGCAGATACGGGCACCGGCGATCATCATGGAATACAAAGGCAAGGAATCCGCGATTGTGCCAGAGGGAGTGTTCATCATCGGGACGTACGACGAGAACGGCGTCCCCAACGCCATGAACGCGGCGTGGGGAATCCAGTCCGACTACGACACCGTCACCTTCTTCCTGGCGAGCCACAAGACCACTGACAACGTGAAGAAGACCAAGGCGTTCACGGTCGCCTTCGCCACCGAGGACACGGTGGAGATTTCCGACTACTTCGGGATCGCCTCCGGCCGCAAGGTCGACAAGATCAAGGCCGCCGGGGTGCACGTTCACAAAGGGGAGTACGTCAACGCCCCGATCATCGAGGAGTACCCCGTGACCGTGGAGTGCGAGATGGTCAGCTACAGTGACGAGACCGGCATCCTGACCGGGAGGATCATCGCCGAGCACGCCGACGACTCCGTCATCACCGAAGGGAAGATCGACCTCGGGAAGCTGAAGCCCATCATGTTCGACTCGTCCATCCGGGCCTACCGGAAGATCGGCCCCGTGGTGGCCAAGGCCTGGGACGCCGGCAAGAAGTTCATGTGAAAACGCAAAACTTTCGAGGGGGATTATCCCCCCTCAAAACGGCCGTCAATATTTGATGGCGGCCGCTTCCCGTCAGCTGACGAGGAAATAAATCAGAGCAGCAAGGAAGACCAATCCCGCCGAGATTCCCGGGAGCATATTGACGACCCGGGTCTGCAGGGAGGTGTCCTTCCAGGCCTGGTTGCCGTTGATTGACTCCGGCTGTTTCTGCTGTCCTTCTTTCTGTTCGGAAGCAGATGTGCCAGCATCGGATTTCTGAACACTTTTCTCCTGAGGTTCCGAAGCGTCCGGGTTGCCTTTCTCCGATACTTCTGCGAAAGGTTCCTCGGCAGCGGATTCATCCTTCTCCTTCTCCTCATGCTTGGCGCGGAGGGAATTCCCGAAGTGTTTTTCGGTCTTCCTCGTGACCGTTCCCGAGTCGTCGTTGAGGACGTTCTGCGTCTCGAGGAAGTCGAGGATGTCCCTTCTCATCTTGGTGAACTCGGGGCTCGCCCGGTCGCGCGGGCGGGGCCACGGGACGTCGATGATCGTGTGGATGGTGGACGGCCTCTTCGAGAGGATGACCACGCGGTCCGAGAGGTAGAGTGCTTCGTCGACCGAGTGGGTGATGAAGATCACCGTGCGCTCGCTATGCATGATGATGCGGGTCAGCTGCTCCTGCATGATGTTCCTGGTCTGGGCGTCCAGAGCCCCGAAGGGCTCGTCCATGAGGGTGACGGCCGGGTGCATGACCAATGCCCTCGCAATGCCGACCCTCTGCTTCATTCCGCCCGAGAGTTCGTGGACGCGGGAATCCGCGAAGTCCCCGAGGCCGACGGCCTTGAGGTATCTCATCGCTCTCTCCTCGCGTTCGGCCTTGGGCACGCCGGCGACTTCCATTCCGAATTCGACGTTCTGCTTCACGGTCCGCCAGGGGAACAGCGCGAAGTCCTGGAACACCATTCCGCGGTCGGAGCCCGGCGCGGTGCAGGGCTTTCCGCCCATGGTGATGGTGCCCGAGGTGGGCTGGAGAAGCCCCGCGATGCACCGGAGGATGGTGGTTTTTCCGCAGCCCGAAGGGCCGACGATGGAGACCAGTTCTCCTTTCTTCACATCGAGGGAGAAGTCCTCCACCGCTACGGTCTCCGACTCATCGGTACGGTAGACCACGCGGAGGTTCTTGATGGACATCAGAGTCGCGCCCTCGGGGATGTCCTTGTACAGCTGGTCGGTGCGGTCCGCGCGCACGCGGTCGCCGCGTTTCACGCGCCTGCCGCTCTCGACCACGATTGCATCCTGTTCTTCGGAACTCATACGTCCATCCCCATTCTCCTGCCCACGTACTTGTGCAGCCATTCGGCGACCCCGGTAGTGAGGATACCCAATACGGCGATCACGACGATGGCTGCGTAAGCGGACGGCCAGTAGCCGGCGGCGGCCTGCTCAGCAAGGTAGAATCCGATGCCGCCCAGCGGCGAAGCGTACAGCTCGGCCGCCACAATACACATCCATCCTATTCCGAGGCCGATCTTGATTCCGTTCATGATGTACGGGATGGTCGAAGGGACCATCACTTTCACAAAGATCTGCGCGTCCGAGGCACCGAGCGTCTTGGAGGCGTCGATCAGCGTCGGGTCGATCTTCGACACTCCGAAGATGACGTTGGTCAGCAGCGGGAAGAAGATACCGACGAAGACCACCAGCATAGGTCCCAGCTCGTAGCCGATGGCGACCATGAAGATAGGGGCCCACGCGATGGGCGCGATGGGTCTCAGAATTTCGATCATCGGGGTGGCGAAGTCTCTCAGGGTGGCGAACTTCCCCAGGATGAGGCCCAGGGGGACCGCCACGACCAGCGCCAGCAGGAATCCCTCGAGGAAGGTGCTCAGGCTTGCTGCGACGTAGGACCACAGCGATTTCCCGTTGGTCATCGGGTCGCCGTTCTTTGCAAGGTCCACCAGTGCATCCCAGGTCTGGGCCGGGTTGGGCACGGTGGAGACGTTGGCGATGATGGACAGCACCCACCAGGCTTCGACGAAGATCACCAGGGAGCAGATGACGACGATGACGTTCCTCAGCAGCCGGTGGTACTTGTTGTGCCTGTCGTATTTGAATGCCATGTTATCATCAGGCGGTGATGAGTTCGCTGTTGACTGCGGTAATCGTCGCCGGAGGCGCACCCAGGAATCCGAACTGTGCAGATCCGTTCTGCAGGGCGACGGCAACGCCGGCGCCATTCGTCGCCGGATTGGTATTCACAGTGAGGTTGTATTCATCGAAGTATCCCTGCTCCTGTGCGACCGTGAGAGCGATCTGATGGATATCGCCGGTAATGCAGGCCACCGTGATAGTGGCACTGCTGTTTCCGACCGATACACCTTCCGTTGCCTGGATAAGATAGGAATCATCCACCAGCCGGTTGGCGAACTGAAGGGAGTTGCTGAACCCGAGGTCGCTCATGCTGTTCATCAGGGAGGACTTGTTGCTCTGGACGATGTCTGATACGTCTTTCTTGAGCTGATGGAGGTCGTAGGTATCATCGTCCAGGCTGTCGCCGTAGAGGTAGGTGATATTGGCGAGAGCATCTTCGACGACCGCTTCATCCATTTTTGTGAGACTGGAGGCATATCCGACGAGGGCATCATAATCGCTTGAATCGGTGTCGGACAGCGCGGTGTTGATCCAGTTTACGGCTTCAATATAGGCCATCAGGAATCTGATAGTGACGTCGCTATGGGTGGAGACGTATGACGTGTATCCCGCGAGTACGCAGCAGGTATGGCCGGGGAAGAAGTTGTTGGTAAGGCCGAGTTCCTTGTATCCGGAGACATTCGAAATGATGTAACTGTACTGAGGCTCCCAGATGATTCCCAGGCCTAGGTCCGGATCTGAGTCTTCCACCTTTTCGTAGCTCGAGACGGTATTGACATAGTACACATTCGATGTGCTGGCGGAATCATAAGTCGACTTTTCATAGAGAGTGAATGTCAGCCCCATCTCCTCGACCAGGCTCTGCAACTGCACATGCTGGATAGAAGTGGAACCGGGCGTTCCTACAACCAAACCGGCCCAGGCAGCGGCATTGTCCGTGCTCACGCTGTAGCTTCCGTCTTCTTCCACAGTAAAGAAGTAAGTGCCGTCACGGGTAAACTCTGAAGGGGTGTTCGAATCGGGATCATCCAGAATGTCGGAATAGATGTAGATTCCCGACCCTTCGGTATTGACCCTCGCCAGAATGTTGTAGACCGATGTCGACCCTTCGCTGTCGTTCATCGTTTCGTCGTACCAGATGACGCATCCCATGGAGGCGATGATCACTGCGACGATAACTCCGGTCGAGAGGATTTTCATATTGCTCGGAGAGAGCGTCATATCGCAATTCCTAGCCTATTGGCGGTATATAATACAGTTGGGAACTTTGCTTACAACCAGGACAATTAAGTAAAATCTCCGCCTTAAAATCAAATTGTCATCTGAAATCCGCGGAATCTGTCAGGCACCGTCCCCTGCTTCGGGTTTTTATATTAACGGAGGCATCGTCGGAACCATGGCAAGCATCGTCGACACAATGCCCAAGGACAGGGTGAAACCCGAGGAGTTCACAGCCTTCATCGAGATCTCGAAAGGAAGCAAAATGAAATACGAGCTGGACAAGGAGACCGGCCTCATCGCGGTCGACAGGATCCTCTACACCTCCACTCAGTACCCGTGGAGCTACGGGCTCATTCCCCTGACCGTCGCCCCCGACGGCGACCCCCTCGACGTCATCGTGATCAGCAGCGAGCCCATCATGCCCGGCGCGCTCGCCAAATGCAAGCCCATCGGCATCATGAGGATGATCGACAGCGGCGACCAGGACGACAAGGTCATCGCTGTCATGCCCAAGGACCCGGCTTACAAGGACTTCACGGACATCGCGCAGCTTCCCAAGCACGTCGGAGAGGAGATTCAGCACTTCTTCAGCGTCTACAAGGCGCTCGAGGGCAAGAAGACCCAGACCGGCGATATCGAGGGACCCGAGGCGGCCAAGAAGACCATCAGGGACTGCATGGACGCCTACGCGAAGACCCACTGATTTTCATATCGGATCAGGAAAACATCTCAGCCTCCTTCGGGAGGCATCACAACTTTTGCCCGACTTCTAACAATCGCTTAAAGTACTTCGGTAACTCTAGGCCGAAACATGGCAAAATACGTCTGCACCATGTGCGGCTACATCTACGACGAGGACAAGGGCATCCCCGACGTAGGCATCGCCCCCGGCACCAAATGGGAGCAACTCCCGGACGACTGGACCTGCCCCATGTGCGGCTCTCCCAAGAGCATGTTCAAGAAGATGGAGGAGCCTGAAGCGCCCAAGACTGCTTCCGCCCCCAAGGGCAAGACGGCGATGGAGATCCCCGCCGGCGAGGGCGGGGACCGCATGAGGGAGATGACCTTTGCGGAGATGGCCGACCTCTGTTCCAATCTCCAGCGGGGCTGCGAAAAGCAGTACCTGACCGAGGAGGCCTCGCTTTTCAAGAAGCTCTCCGATTACTACCGGGAGCGCGCCGAGCCCGCCGCCGAACTCACCGACGAGCGCCTGCTGGCACTTATCAACCAGGGACTCGCCGATTACAAAGAGGCGGACGCCGCCGCGGATGCGGCCGGGGACCGCGGGGCTAAGAGGGTCCTGCTGTGGAGCTCCAAGGTCGCCTACATTCTCAAGTCCCTGATGGAGCGCCTCGGCTCCGAGGGCGAGAAGTTTATCGAGAGCACCAAGGTCTGGGTCTGCGATATCTGCGGGTTCATCTACATCGGCGACGAACCGCCCGCGATCTGCCCCGTCTGCAAAGTGCCGAGCCTCAAACTCGTCAATATCGAGAGGAGGGAATGAAATGCACGCAATCAGGAATCTGAGGTTCTGCGAGAAGGAGTGCCTGTGCCTGTACGTCTGCCCCACCGGGGCGACGGACACCGAGAGCGGGCAGATCGATTTTACGAAATGCATCGGCTGCGGAATGTGCGTGCGGAGCTGCCCTTCGAACGCTCTTACCCTGGTGCCGGACCTGTATCCGGCTCAGCAGCCCAAGACCAAAGAGGTCGCCGACGGCATTTTCAAGACGGCTTCCGACAAGGTGGAGGCCGAGATGCTTTGCCGCGCCGCCAAAGAGAAGGCCGAGACTCCCGTCCGGAGGCAGCTGGCGGAGGCCATGGAGATGTCCTTCCGCCGCCAGGCCGAGGACCTCTACCGCGAGGCCGGCTATATGCTTCCGCAGTGCCCCAACGTCAGGCGCATGCTGGAAGATATGGCAAAATCGGACGACCCCGAGTTCCCGAAGGAGGCCGCCGTCCGCCTGCTCGAAATCCTGCAGAAACAGCAGCGGTGAACCCAGGGGACGGGCAGAAAGCCCGTCCCTCCAAACCCCTTCGTATCTTTTCCGACCAACTGTTAAATCGGCGCCTGCCGATTCAGGACTCATGGCAACTATTCCCTCTTCCGTGAAAGCCCTCTTCGAGGACCACAAGAAAATGTTCAAGTACTTCGCCCTGGCCACCGCCGACAAGAAGGGGGTCCCCAACGTCGTTCCCATCGGATTCCTCTGGGTCGCCAATGACAAGGAGATCTGGGTCATCGACAATTACCTGAACAAGACCTACTCGAACATTATGGAGAACCCGGTGGCCGCCGTCTACGCCATCGGCGGCGACGGGCACCAGTGCGTGCAAGCCAAAGGAAAGGCCGAGTACTGCAGCACCGGCGCCGACTACGAGGCCTGCGTCAAGATGGCCCACGACAAGAACCCCGCCTTCCCCGCCAAGGGACTGGTGAAGATCACCGTCACCGACCTCTTCGACACCACTCCCGGCAAGGACGCCGGCAAGCGCTACAAAGCTTAAGGAAAACACTTCGGCGGGTCTTCCGGCCCGCCTTTTATATTGATTCTGCCGGAAGAAATCAGTCGTCCGGGTTTCCGTCCCACAGCTTGACGGTGTACGCTCCGATGACCGCTCCGAAGACGATCATCAGCAGGTAGAGGAGGGAATCGAACATCAGGTAGCCGACCCACCCGATGGCCAGCCCCACCGCGCCGCCGATGACAGCCCCCCACTTCATGCGGTGGCGGGTCATGGCGGTAGTCCTGGCCATTGCAATCACTCCGCTTTCTTTCCGACGGCACTCTCGGCCGCGTCCACCATCTTGTCGACGATTTCCTTGGCGCCGCCGGTGTAGGTGGCGGGATCCATGACCGCCGCTAGTTCTTCTTTGGTAAAGTGGTCGCGGACTTCCTGCCGCTCCCAGAGGGTCTCGGAAAGGTCGATGTCCTTGTCCTCGGCCTCCATGGAGGCCTCGCGGACAATCTCGTGGGCGTCCTGCCGTCCGATGCCCTTTCCGACGAAGGCCATCATGACCGGCTCGGCCATGATGAGGCCGTGCGCCGAGGCGATGTTTTTCAGCATGCGGTCGCGGTGGACCTCGAGGCCGGTGAAGACCTTGTTCATCTTCCAGAGCATGTAGTCGATGAGCGTGAAGACGTGCGGGAGGGTGAAGCGTTCCGCCGAAGAGTTGGATAGGTCCCGCTCGTGCCAGAGAACCTGGCTCTCGAAGGTCGGGAGGACGAAGCCGCGCAGCACGCGGGCCAGCCCGCAGACGTTCTCGGAGTTGATGGGGTTCCTCTTCTGCGCCATGGTCGAGGAGCCGACCTGGTGCTCCTTGTCGAAGTACTCGGAGACCTCGCCGATCTCCGACCGCTGGAGGTTCCTGACCTCGGTGGCGTACCTTTCGAGCGAGGTGCCCATGGTCGCCATGAGACACACCAGCTCGGTGTACCGGTCCCTCCCGACCACCTGGGTGGCGGCCGGCTCGTAGGTCAGACCGAGGTCCTGCATGACCTCCCTCTGGATCTTCTGGAAGTTCTTCCCGAGGGCGGCGCCGGTGCCGACCGCGCCGGCCATCTTCCCGCAGCAGGCGCGAGGCATGATCTCGATGAGCCGCTGGCGGTACCTCAGCATCTCGGCGATGTAGCCGGCAATCTTGAAGCCGTAGGTGATGGGGATGGCGAACTGAGCGTGGGTCCGGCCGATCTCCAGGGTGTCCCTCTCCCGCTTCGCGAGCTTGGCGAGGGTCATGATGAAATCGTCGACGTCCTGGGCGACGAGCTCGAGGGCGTCCCTGATCTGCATGGCGGTGGCGGTGTCGACGATGTCGTTGGAGGTGGCACCGAGATGGACGTACTTGCCGGCGTCCCCGTGGCACTTCTCGGTCATCGCCCTCACCATGGCCATCACGTCATGGTTGGTGAGCTTCTCGATCTCCTTGATCCGCTCGACGGTGACCTCGCCGGACTCCGCCACGCGGGTGATCTCGTCCGCATCCGCCTGGGAAATCTCCCCGACGGCGGCATGCGCCCTGGCCAGCGCGGCCTCGACCTGCATCTGGTATTTGATGCGGCTGCTCTCGGAGAAGATGGACTCCATCTCCTTCCTCCCGTACCGGTAGTCCAGCGGACACA
>JBMNQO010000033.1:0-13072 GCA_050944195.1 Methanomethylophilus sp.
CCCTCTCCGTCCATGGCGATGGTGCGGGCGATCTTGGTCATGACCATGCGCAGGGCGTCCTCGAAGGCGGGGTCGTTGTCCGCCGCTTCTCCCCCCGCGAGGCCGTTGGCCAGCATCAGGCAGGTGTCGTTGGTGGACTGGTCGCCGTCGACCGAGACCATGTTCATGGAGTCGTCGAGCACGCGCTGGAAGGTGTCCTCGAAGGCGGGGGTGAGCACGGCGTCGGTGGTGATCATGGTGAGGGTGGTCCCGTGGAGCACCTTGAGGTGCGGGGAGATCATCCCGCTCCCTTTGGAGACGGCCGAGATGTACACCAGGGTCCCGTCGCCGAGGCGGACGCGCACCGAGCACTCCTTCTTGACGGTGTCGGTGGTCATGATGGCCTCGCACAGCAGGCTGTCGGCCTCGCGGCCGACGTCGAGCTGCTTTGCCGCTTTCGAGATTCCGTACTGGATCTTGTGCATGTCCATGAAGCGCCCGATGAGCCCGGTGGACATCACGCCCACCTGGGTCGGCTCGACGTTGAGCTCGGCGGCCACCGCCCTCTGCATGGTCTCGGCATCCTCCAGCCCGCGGCGCCCGGTGAGGGCGTTGGCGTTCCCGCTGTTCACGACGACCGCGGACAGCTTGGGGGAGTTCTGCTTCATCATCAGCTGGACCGGCGCGGCCTTCACCTTGTTGGAGGTGAACGCCTTGAACGCGGTCGCGGGGACCTCCGAATAGAGGAGCCCGAGGTCGAGGGAGCGGTACTTCACGCCGCTGTGCACCCCGGCCGCCTTGAAACCCTGGGGGGTGGTGATGCCCCCGTCGATAATCTCTACCATTTCCTTTCACACTCCCAGCCCGGGGAAGTCGAGGCCGTCGGCCTCGGGGAGCCCCAGCATCAGGTTCATGTTCTGCACGGCCTGCCCGGAGGCGCCCTTGACCAGGTTGTCGAGGACCCCGAACGCGACCATTCTGTTCTCTCCTAATTTGGTGGCCCCGACCTGCGCGTGGTTCGAGCCCACCGTCTCGCGGATCGAGGGCTGCGGGACGTAGTGCACGAAGCGCTCCTTCCCGTACTGCTTCCCGTAAACTGCGTCGATGTCCTCCTGGGACGCCGGCTCCTTGAGCCGGAGGTAGCAGGCAGAGATGATGCCCCGCACGATGGGCACCAGGTTCGGGACGAAGGCGATGTCGCTCTGCGCCCCCGAGAACATGTCGACCGCCATGGCGATCTCCGGCTGGTGGCGGTGGGTCCCCACCTTGTAGGGGATCACCGACTCCCCGCAGTAGGGGTGGTGGAGGCGCGGGGAGGGCGTCATGCCCGCTCCCGAGGTCCCGCTCTTGCCGTCGACGAAGACGTCCGGGTACACGAGCCCGGACTTCATGATGGGGGAGATCGCAAGGATGGCGGAGGTGGCGAAGCACCCAGGGTTAGCCACCAGGTCCGCCCCCTTGATCTTGTCCCGGAAGAGCTCCGGGAGGCCGTACACCGCCTCCTTCATGCCCTCCGGGTCGGTGTGCTCCTTGCCGTAGTAGCGCTTGTAGAGCTCCGGGTCGCTGAAGCGGTAGTCGCCCGAGAGGTCGATGCACTTGATCCCCTGCTCGCGCAGGGCGGGGACCTCGTCCATCGCGACGCCGTAGGGGGTGGCGACCATGACGAAGTCGAGATCGGGGGTGTCGGAGATCTTCTCGGTGAAGCGGATGTCCGTGTACCCCCTGAGGAACCCGTGGACGGAGGAGACCTCCTTCCCGGCATTGCTGCGGCTGGTGAGCGCCGCGAGTTCCACGTCGGGGTGCTTGACGAGCAGGCGGGAGAGCTCGCTCCCGGTGTATCCCGTGCCTCCGATGATCCCTACCTTATAGGTCATGTATACGCCTCAGGTTGATGGACGATAATCACTCCAGACAGGGTTAAAAAGGTAATGTCTGAAATCAGACACAATCTGTCGGAACCGTCAGAACACCGACGTTCCCGACGGCATTCTGACCCGTGATTCGGTGTGAGACACATGCGTATCCTCGGATTGCGCACGCCGCCCTGGGTCTTCCCGGGGGGATCTTTCCGACACTTTCCCGCAGGGGCGGTCCGCGGAGCCTGTCCCGTCCAAGCCTGGCTCATAGTTTACATTTTTGTCTGGCAAAGTTTGCGCGTGTGCGCGGTTTATTAAATAAAGAGCGATTACACGCACCCATGGCAAAGAAATCCGCAGCAGCGAAGAAGACGGGCGGCCGCGACAAGGTCGTCCTCGCGTACTCCGGAGGGCTCGACACCTCCGTCGACATCCACTGGCTCTCGGAGAACTACAACGTCGACGTGGTCGCCGTGTCCGTCGACGTGGGGCAGCCCAAGGCGCAGGACGACATCATCGCCCGCGCCAAGCGCAACGGCGCCGTCGACGCCATGTTCATCGACGTCCGCAAGGAGTTCGTCGAGGACTACGTCTGGCCCCTGGTGAAGGCCAACGGCATGTACCAGGGCGTCTACCCCCTCAGCACCGCCATCGCCCGGCCCCTCATGGCCAAGACCCTGGTGGAGGTCGCCCACAAGGTGGGCGCCAAGTACATCGCCCACGGCTGCACCGGCAAAGGCAACGACCAGGTCCGCTTCGACGCGGGCATCGTCGCCCAGGACCCCGACCTGAAGATCCTCGCCCCCCAGCGGGAGTGGGTCGTCAGCCGCGACGAGGAGATCGACTACGCCGCCGCCAACGGGATCGAGATCAAGGCCAAGAAGAACAGCCCCTACTCCCGCGACGAGAACCTCTGGGGAGCCAGCTGCGAGTGCGGCGCCCTCGAGGACGCCTGGGCGGAGCCCCCCGCGGGCGTCTGGGCGCACACCGTAGACCCCAAGAAGGCCCCGAACACCCCGACCTACATCGAGATCGGCTTCGAGAAGGGGGTCCCCGTGAGCCTGGACGGCAAGAAGATGAACGGCGTCGACCTCATCGAGAAGCTCGACCAGATCGCCGGCGACAACGGCGTCGGCCGCATCGACCACGTCGAGGACCGCCTGGTCGGCATCAAGAGCCGCGAGACCTACGAGTGCCCGGCGGCCGTCGTCATCATCGAGGCCCACAAGGCGATGGAGGCCATGTGCCTGCAGCGCGAGGTCCTCGACTTCAAGAAGATCGTCGAGCAGAAGTTCACCCGCATCGTCTACGACGGGCAGTGGTTCGGCGGCCTGCGCGAGCCCATCAACGCCTTCATCGACAAGACCCAGGAGTACGTCACCGGCACCGTCCGCGTGAAGCTCTACAAGGGCAGCGTGACCGTCGTCGGCCGCAAGAGCCCGGTCTCGCTCTACGACACCGGCCTCGCCACCTACTCCAAGGACACCGTCGACACCTTCGACCACAAGGCCGCGACCGGCTTCATCTACGTATGGGGCCTGCCCGACCAGACCGCCGCCCGGGCCCACGCCGCCAAGGCCAAGCCCAAGGCGAAGAAGAAGCAGTGATCGGCATGCCCGGCAAGGCCCTGTGGTCCGGAAGGTTCGAGGAGGGGATGGACAGCGGGACACTGGACTTCACCTCGTCGGTGGACGTGGACTCCCGCATGGCGTTCTACGACATCATGGGGTCCCTGGCCCACGTGCGGATGCTGAAGGCCCGGAAGATCATCCCCGACGAGGACGCCGACAAGATAACCGAGGGCCTCAAGAAGCTGGCCGCCGACCTGGAGGCCGGGAAGCTGGAGATGGACCACTCCCTGGAGGACGTCCACACCAACATCGAGGTCAAGCTCACCGACATGATCGGCCCCTCCGGCGGGATGCTGCACACCGGCCGGAGCCGCAACGACCAGGTGGCGGTGGACTTCCGCATGTACCTGCGCGACGCAGCGCTGGGAGCTGTCTCGGCAATCTGCCGCCTGATCCGCGCCCTGCAGGACGTCGCCGCCAAGAACCGCGATACGGTCCTTCCGGGCTACACGCACATGCAGCACGCCCAGCCGGTGACCCTCGCGCAGCACATGCTGGCACATGCCTTCCGCATGGGCCGCGACGCCGACCGCCTGCTGGAGGCCGTGCAGCGGATGAACAAGTGCCCCCTGGGCGCGGCCGCCCTCGCCGGCACCACCTACCACATCGACCGCAAGATGACCTCCGACCTGCTGGGCTTCGACGACCCCACCGAGAACTCGATGGACTCCGTCGCCTCCCGCGACTACGTCACGGAGATCGCCTGCGACTGCGCCATGGCCGCCGTCTCCCTCTCCTCGCTCGCCGAGGAGCTGGTCATCTGGAACACTCAGGAGTTCGGCTTCGTGGAGATGGACGACCGCTACGCGACGGGCTCGTCCATCATGCCGCAGAAGAAGAATCCCGACATCTGCGAGCTGGTCCGCGGGCGGACCGGCTCGGTGGTCGGCGCCGCGGTGGCCATGATGGTGGAGACCAAGGGCCTCCCCCTGTCGTACAACCGCGACCTCCAGGAGGACAAGAAGCCCGTCATGGACGCCCTCGATACCGTGCGCACCTGCGCGGACATGATGGCCAACGTCGTCTCCACCGCGAAGTTCAACGAGAGCCGGATGCTGGAGGCCACCAGCAGCGGGTTCATCAACGCCACCGACCTGGCGGACTACTTGGTAACCAAGGGCGTGCCCTTCCGCGAGGCCCACGGGATCGTGGGGGCGGCGGTGCGCTACTGCATCGAGAACAAGACCGTCCTCGACAAGCTCACCCTCGAGGAGTTCCGCAAGTTCTCGCCCCTCATCGACAGCGACGTCTTCGCCGTCATCTCGGTGAAGAACTGCGTCGAGCGCCGCGATTCCTACGGCGGCACCTCGCCCGCCTCCACCGACGTCGAGATGACCCTCTCCCTGCAGGACAGCATGCGCCGGGAGGAGGAGATCCGCCTCAAGCGGAAGATCATCGACGGCTGCTGGAACAAGCTCCTGAAAGAATGAATTGCCTCACGGCCCGAGCGAGGTGACGGGCACCACCATCACCCCGTCCGGGCGCGTGTAGGCGAAACTTGTCAGCCCGCAGATCACGCAGAGGATGCTCGGTGGGTGCCCTTCCTTTTCGAACAGGTCCTTGATCTTCAAGAGGTTCTTGGCCGCCTCATCGACCTGACCGGGCCCGAGCTTGATTTCGAACGCCCCCCAACGGCCGTCGTCGGTCTCGACCACCGCGTCGATCTCGCGGTCATTGTAGTCGCGGTAATGGTACATGTTCCATCCGAGGCTCTCCGCGTAGATGCGGAGGTCGTGCTCGCACAGCGCCTCGAACATGAACCCGAAGGTCTTCAGGTCGTTCTCCAGCATCTTGGGGGTCAGCTTGAGGGCGGCGATGGCCAGCGAAGGATCGGCTAGATGCCTCTTCGGGGCCTTACCGATGCGCATCTCGGACCTGATGTTCGGCCTGAAGTTGGGGACGTCGTCGAGAAGGTGGATCCTGTCCAAGCAGTCCATGTAATCGGCGAACGTCTCCTGGGCAATGTTCTCCTCGTCGGACACCTTCATGTCCCGCATCAAGGTGGCATTGGATACTGTCGTGCTCTCGTTGCGGGCCAGGGACCTGACGAGCATCTTCATCTTCTCCCGGTTCCTCTTCTTCCCGTCCAGGGTAGAAGCGTCGTCGATGGCGAATTTCAGGTAGGTCTTCGGGACGTAGCTCGTGTCGGTGCCTTTCAGGTCGCTGACCGCCGGCCATCCTCCGCGGACCGTCAGGGCGATAAGGTCCTCCAGGACCACATCCCCGCATTCGGTCATGTCCTGCCCTTTGTCGAAGAGCCCCTTGAGGGAAATACGCCCGTCCGAGTCCCCCGTTTCGTAAAGCGACATGGTGCGCATCTGCACCGGCCCGATGCGCCCCGTCCCACTGTGATCATATTCGTTGCGGCGGGGGACCGAGGACCCCGTGAGGATGAACTTCCCTTTCGTGTTGTCCTTGTCGACCTCGTTCCTCACGAGGTCCCAGACTGCCGGGACATCGTTCCATTCGTCGATAAGGTGCGGAATCTCGCCTTTCAGTGCCCGGCGCGGATCCATCTCGGCCAATTGCTTGTTCGAGACCGGCCCTTCTCTTTCGGTCATCTTGTACTCGCTGTTGGAATGGTTCTCGGCGGTCCATGTCTTCCCGCACCATTTGGGGCCCTCGATGTAGATGGCGCCCATTACCTTGAGCATTTGCGAAATCTGCTCATCAATGAGCCTGGGCTTGTATCCCTTAGGTGTCAGGACCATATTGAGTAGAGCGTTTTTCACATATTTAATAGGGCGTTTTTCAGAAATTCATTAGGGTGAATTTACACCAGTTACTAGGGCAAATTTACACTAGTGAGTAGGGCAAATTTGCCCTATTCTGCATACCGAACATATTCGGAAAATCGACAGTGCCAGATAAAAGGAAAAGTAGGGGGCGGGGCCCCCTGAGAGGTTTCAGTCCCCGAAGACCTTCTTGAAGGCAGCGTCGAGGTCGGCGATGAGGTCCTTGACGTTCTCCGCTCCGATGGAGATCCTGATGGTGGTCGGGTAGATGTGGATCTTCGCGAGCTCCTCGGCGGTCATCTCGGAGTGGGTGGTCGACGCGGGGTGGATGATCAGCGACTTCTCGTCGGCGACGTTGGCGAGGAGGGTGAAGAGCTTGAGGTTCTCGGTGATCTTCTGCGCCTGCTCCTGGGTCCCGTTGACGTCGAAGGTGAAGATGGAGGCCGCGCCGTTCGGGAAGTACTTCAGGTACAGGTCGTGGGTCGGGGTGCCCTCGAGCGACGGGTGGCTGACGTACTTCACGTGGGGGTTCTTGGCCAGCCACTGGGCGATGACGAGCGCGTTCTCGACCTGCCGGTCGACGCGGAGCGAGAGCGACTCCAGGGAGACCAGCAGCGCGAAGGCGGTGACCGGCGAAATGCACGCGCCGGTGTCCCTCAGGAGGATGGCGCGGATCCAGGTGACGAACGCCCCGGGGCCGAGGTCGGCGAAGACGAGGCCGTGGTAGGACGGGTTGGGCTCGGTCAGGTTGGGGTACTTGCCGTAGCCCTTCCAGTCGGTCTTCCCGCTCTCGACGATGACGCCGGCGATGACGGTCCCGTGCCCGGAGATGAACTTGGTGGCCGACTCGACCACGATGTCCGCCCCGTGCTCCAGGGGCCGGAAGACGTAGGGGGTCGCGAAGGTGTTGTCGATGACCAGGGCGATCTTGTGCCTGTGCGCGATCTCGGCCAGTTTGTCGACGTCGGTGACGTCGGAGTTGGGGTTGCCGAAGGTCTCGGCGTAGATGACCTTGGTCTTGGGGGTGATCTTGGACTCCAGCTCGTCCAGCTTGGTCGGGTCGAAGTAGGTCACCTTGATGCCGTAGTGGTCGCGGAAGGTGTACGAGAAGAGGTTGATGGTCCCCCCGTAGAGGTTCGACGCGGCCAGGATCTCGTCGCCCGAGAAGCAGAGGGCGTTGATTGCATAGGTGACGGCCGCCGCGCCGGAGGACACGGCGAGGGCGCCGGCGCCGCCCTCCAGGGCGGCGATCCTCTCCTCGAAGACGGCCTGGGTGGTGTTGGTCAGGCGCCCGTAGATGTTCCCGGGCTTCTTGAGCGCGAACCTCTCGTACGCGTCCTGGGAGTCCTTGAACACGTAGGACGAGGTCAGGTAGATGGGGACCGCGCAGGAGGAATCCTCCGCCGGCTTCTCCTGACCTTTGCGGATCTGCAGGGTCTCGAAGCGGTACCCGTCGGGGTTCAGCGGGCCGCCGGGGACGTCGTGCGCGTCGTCCACGCGGAAGGGCTTGGTCTGTTCGTCGTTCTCTTTCTTCTTGCCGAAAAACGCCATTTCTTAAACCTCCTTGCTGCTTTTCGCTGTACAGGCTGAATATTCCGTAGTATATACGTGCTCTTGTCGGTGATATTCTGATAGGAATACACAAAACGGCTGTCCAGATTTTCCCCTCAGGACTTCTTCTTCGGGTGGAGCTCGAAGGAGATGTCGTCGTCCTCGGTCACCGTGTAGTGGATCTTGGCCTTGTTAAGGATCTGCGCCGTGGTCTCCCTGATCTTGGAGAGGTCCACCGCCTTGGGGTTGTAGCTCTGGAAGTAGAACTCCTTGCGGTCGAGGGGGAAGACCATCCTGATCCTGGCCTTCCTGATGTAGCCCTCGGGCTTGCGGTTCTGGGAGAGGTCGTCGACGTTCATGTTGACGATCATCTGCAGCTCCTCGGGGTCCGGGACCTGGTCGACCACGGTCAGCGCCGAGACCAGCAGGTCCTCGAAAATCGGAGCGAGGTTCTTGTAATCGCTCTTGTCTTTCAGAATGAAGTGCACGCTGGTCTTTGCCATGCCCCGCCCATCCCGATTTAGGTATTTATCCGCGATTGTGAGGGACTTTCCTATAATAATAAAACACAGACTGTCGGATTCCCTACGAGAATAATTTCCGGCGCTTTCCTCTAAGTATATATCGGTCGAGAAGATAGGCGGGGCTGATGAGAACCGCACTTACAGTGGCGGGCTCGGACTCGGTGGGAGGCGCGGGCATACAGGCCGACGTGAAGGCCATGTCCGCCGTCGGGGTCCATGCCGCCACAGTCATAACCGCGGTCACCGCCCAGAACACCAGGGAGGTGACCAAGATCATGCCCGTCCCCGCACCCATGGTGCAGGCGCAGCTGGACGCCGTCCTCTCGGACTGCGACATCCGCGCCGTCAAGACCGGCATGCTGTTCAGCGCCGATATCATCGGCGTGGTCGCCGACACGCTGGAGGACCACGACGTCCCCCTCATCGTCGACCCCGTGATGGTCGCCACCGTGGGGGCCAGCCTCCACGACGCCTCGTTCACCAAGGCCATGAAGGAGAAGCTGCTCCCGATCGCCGAGCTGGTCACCCCCAACCGCCACGAGGCGGAGGTCCTGGCCGGCATGAAGATCGAGAACGAGGACGACGCCACCTACGCCTGCGAGATCATCGGCAAGGAGGGGTCGGCGGTGCTCCTGAAAGGAGGTCACATGAACGACGCCAACGTCACCGACTACCTCTACGTCTCCTCGCGGATCAACCGCATCAAGAACCCCCGCCTGCCCTGCGAGGCCGGCCACGGGTCAGGGTGCGCCCTGTCCTCCTACATCACCGCCAACATGGCCAACGGGCTCGACCTGGTGACCTCGGTGCTGGAGGCCCGGAAGATGATCCAGAAGTCCCTCGAGACCCAGTACGTGATCGGCAAGGGCGTGCCGGTGGTCAACACGAACGTCCGCCTCGCCGACGGCGAGGACGAGGAGAAGGTGAAGGTCATCCGCGCCCTCGACGAGGCCGTGGACCGCGTCTGCCGCCTGATGCCCGCCGAGAACGTCCCCGAGGACGGGTTCAACATCGCCTACGCCCTCAAGGGCGCCTCGGGGCCGGAGGAGATCGCCGCCGTGGCCGGCGGGATCGCCGTGAGGAACGGGGCCGTCGCGAGGAGCGACGGGGTCCGCTTCGGGGCCGCCGAGCACCTCTCGTTCGTCCTCCTCGAGGCCATGAAGGCCGAGCCCTCGGCGCGCTGCGCCGCCTGGTTCAGCTGCGACGAGGAGTTCGTCGAGGAGATCGAGGATGCCGGCCTCAACGTGGCGCTCGTGAAGAAGCGCGGCGAGAGCATCGCGGACACCGTCAGGGAGGCTATCGAGGGCTCCCGCGGGTTCCCCGACGCTGTCGCCGACATC
Organism: Methanomethylophilus sp.; assembly: GCA_050944195.1. Taxonomy (GTDB): domain Archaea; phylum Thermoplasmatota; class Thermoplasmata; order Methanomassiliicoccales; family Methanomethylophilaceae; genus Methanomethylophilus. The sequence goes on from JBMNQO010000033.1 coordinate 9,617, forward strand.
AGCCGCTCCAAGGCCAAGGTCGACGTCTTCGGGAAGGACCCCGAGGACGTGCTCGCGAAGCTCCGGAAGATCTTCGAGAGCGACTGAACAGTCAGAAAACTTCTTTCCGGGGATATCCCCGGGATTCAATTTTGATTTCCGAAAAATATGAACGGCCGGGCGGATGCCCGGCCTGTAAAGTTTCAGCTCACCGAGACGATCTCGATCACGAAGTAGAGCGTGATGTTGTAGTTGGGCTCGACGGTCCTGTAGACCATGTTCGTTCCATCGGAGCTGATGCCGGTCACGTAGACGGTCGCGTCGATGCCCGTGACGCCCTCGAGGTGGAGCTGGATCATCTCAATCTCGCTGTAAGTGTCGGTATCGCTGACGAAGTCAGAGTAGGCCCCGTCGGCGGAGACGGTGTCCGAGAACGCCAGGGTGAAGTTGATGGTGCCGTCAGTGATGCTGTTCACAGTGGCAGTGACGGTCCCGAGCTTCTCGTCATCTTCGTCGCCGTACATGGTGTAGGTGTTCTCGCCTTCAGTCGCACTCGCCAGATAGACGATGGTGACGTCGGTGCTCTGGGTGCCGTTGCCGTACACGATGGCGTCCCATCCGAAGACGCTCGTGAACTTCGTCCCCGCTCCGTCAGTGACGGTGACGTCGGTGTAGATGTCGGAGAACGTGTCCTCGTTCATAGTCGTGGTGACGGGCACGGTCAGAGTGGTCGAGCTCGTGGAGGCCGTGGTAGAGGTGGTGTAACCGCTGCCGGCGGGGATGGTGACGCGGACGGTGTCGCCCTCCTTCGCCCCGTAGAGGGCCTTCTCGAACAGGGCCAACACTTCATCGTTCCCCATGGTCACGGAGAACGTGCTGTAGGAATCGGCGGCGGTGTACCCGGATGCGAAGGTGTAGTCGCTGTTGTTGGCGATGTCCTCGACGGTCGTCTGGTAGATGGCCCCGCCGTTGTCGTAGTAGTCGTAGAACGACAGGGTGTAGTTCATCTCGACGTCGGAGCCGGTGTCGGCCTCGGTGTCGTCGGTATCGTTGATGATGTGGTCGTTCACGTATGCCCCGACGACCAGCACGGTCGCCAGCACAATGACGATAAAGCACACCATGGAGATCGGCTCGTGCGCCCTCTTGGGTGCGGCATCCTCTTCATCCGCCATTTTATCCGCCACCTCATCCAGACGAACATATTTAATCATTAGGTGCGCGCGCAAACAAGCAAATATATGTATGAAAGCGCAACGCTGGGTATTTTTATCACGGCCCTATATCCCGAATCATGGCATTCAAACCCGGGAAGATGATGTCCCAGGTCAGGGCGAAGTGCCCCCTGGTCCATCACATCACTAATTATGTCACTGTCAACGACTGCGCCAACGTCACCATCTGCGCCGGGGGCTCTCCGGTCATGACCGACGAGGCCCTGGACCTCCCGGGCATGGTCCCCCTGGCCTCCGCCGTCGTCCTCAACATGGGGACCCTCAACGTCCGGACCGTCGAGTCGATGGTCCAGGCGGGGAAGATCGCCAACGAGCACAAGATCCCGGTCGTCTTCGACCCCGTCGGGGCCGGAGCCACCCCTTACAGAACCCAGACCGCCGAGCGGATCCTCCGCGAGGTCAAGGTCGCCGTCATCAAGGGCAACGCCGGGGAGATCGGGGTCCTCGCCGGGACCGGCGGGGACGTCAAGGGCGTCGATTCCCACGGGGGCAAGGACACCGCCTCCGCCGTCAAGGTCCTGGCACAGCGCTACAAGGCGGTCGTCGCGGCCACCGGCGAGACCGACTACGTCTCGGACGGGAAGAAGACGATGGTCCTGCACAACGGCAACGACTACCTCGGGAAGGTCTCCGGCACCGGCTGCATGGTCTCCTCGGTCGTCGGCTGCTACGTCGGGGCCTGCAAGCCCTCGGTCGAGAGCGTCGCCGCCGGGATCACCGCCATCAACGTCGCGGCCGAACTGGCCGTCAAGGGCGGCAAGGTCTTCGGGCCCGCCTCGTTCAGGACCAAGCTCCTGGACAGCCTGTACTCCATGAAGGAGTCGGACGCCGATTCGATGGCCAGGTTCGATTGAATGGGCATCCTCGATCTCTACGCGATCACCGACCGGAAGATGCTCGGGAAGACCTCCGAGGCGGAGGCCGCCCGCATCTGCTACGAGGCGGGGGCGGACGTCGTGCAGCTCCGCGGCAAGGACATGGACGGGGGGCTGCAGCTCGAGCAGGCCCGCCTGATGCAGAAGGCGGCCGACGAGTACAACAAGATCTTCATCGTCGACGACCGCGTCGACGTGGCGGTGCTGGCACATGCCGACGGCGTCCACCTCGGGCAGACCGACATACCTCTGAAAGAGGCGCGGAAGCTGACCGGCGACGACATGATCATCGGCATCAGCGTGACCACCGTCGAGGAGGCGCGGAAGGCCGTCGAGGACGGCGCCGACTACCTCGGCGTCGGCTCCATCTTCACCACCGCCACCAAGCCCGACGCCAAGCAGGGCCTGGGGCTGGACATCATCCATGACATCAAGGAGCAGGTCGGCGACGTGCCCCTGGTGGCCATCGGCGGCATCAACCGCGGGAACATCCTCGACGTCATGCGCGCGGGCGCGGACGGCGCCTGCGTGGTCTCCGCCATCATGAACCAGCCCGACCTCGCGAAGGCGACGCACGAGCTGAAGACGATGATCCTCAACGACCGCCGTCAGCGCGGCCAGATCTGAAAGGAAAACAAACCGCTTAACGGATGACCCAGATGCTCTGATTCCTTTTTGATCAGAGCATCTTGAGGTCGCCCGTGAACCTGTCGAGTTCGGACTGCTTCTTCGGGCCCAGCCCGATGCAGGTGAAGGTCCCCGGCTCGACCTCGGTCCTCCCCGCGTCGCACACGACGGAGCAGGGGATGTCATTGGCCTTGGCGATCTCCTTGAACTCGAAGAGCTCCCGCTCGTCGGCGATCTTCAGCACCGAGATCTTCGAGCCCCCCGCCTCCCAGGCGCGGAAGTCCGCGGGGTACTTCTTCTCGGCCTGCAGGGCGCAGGCGACGGCCGCGTGGCTGGCCTGGGCGGCGGCCTTGCCCTTGGAGAGTTTCAGGTCCTGCCTGACGAGGATGACGACCTTATACTCCTCGTCCCGGTCGAAGCTGAGGAACATGATGACCTCACATCCCGTCGCGATTATAAAATTGGCGTTTGCAATCAGTTTATATCGACGGAGCATTAGTAGGGCGTATGCTCTCCCCCAAGAACACGCGCCACAAGTCAGCATCGGAGATGATCCGGCAGGCCGACCTGTACCGGATCGGCGCCGACGGGGAGCAGAACTTCACCCAGGCGTTCCTCCTCTACAAGCGGGCGGCCTCCCGCGGCAACACCCACGCGATGTTCCTGCTGGGGACCATGTACGAGAGCGGGCACGGGACCCGCCAGTCCTACCGCGACGCCGCCAAGTGGTACGAGCGCGG
>JBMNQO010000034.1:0-13070 GCA_050944195.1 Methanomethylophilus sp.
CACTTCATCGACGGGGAGCACATCGCCGGGGTCCTGAGGTATATGACCGAGACCCCGGGATCAAGTTATTATTACAATATGGGCGCCGGCTGGTGCCTCTCTTACTGCTACTTCTCCTTCCCCGAACTGACGGAGAAGGCGATCTTCTCGGACACCATTGACCCGGAAGTGAGAAAACTGGCGGTCAGGAAGATCCGCGAATCCCGTCAGGTCTCCGCTGAAGACAAGGAGCGCCTCAGGAAGAGGCTCGCTGCTTATCGGAGATCCTGACGATCTCCTGCATGATGCGGTCGGCGTTCTCCGCCCCGACCCTCGGCCCGTTCCTCGGGAGGAACATCCAATCCCGCTGCTGGCACTCCTCTTTCAGGTCGGGGCTGGTGACGGCGATGACCCTGCCCTTGGGCAGGCAGTTGCTCTCCATGATCATCTCCATCATGTGCTTCGGCACGCACACCACGACGCGGTCGAAGAGCTTCGAGGTGTAGTCGATCTTCCCCAGGAAGTCCTTCTCCTTCTGCACCCGCTCGTAGTCCTCCGGCTTCGACATGACCTCCGAGGCGGGGTACTTCATGACGGTGTAGTCGGCGGGGATGTAGCCGTAATGGCTGGTGACCATCCCGAACGACACCTCGCAGAGCTTGGTGCCGTCGCTCTTCTTGGCGAGGTCCAGCCGCGCCACCAGGTTCTTGACCTCCTGGGCGCGGCCTCCGAAGAGCTCAAAGGCGCTGCAGAGGCCGTCCTTCAGCATGACCGTGGAGTCGTTGGTGATGACCAGCACCAGGGTCGGGGCCTGGGGATAGGCCTTGTCCTGCATTCAGAGCTTCCCCCGGAACCGGTAGGCGATGTTGCAGTTGCCCTCCGCGGAGACCATGCAGGGGCCCATCGGCGAGGTGGGCTTGCAGGCCTTCCCGAACATCGGGCACTGCTCCGAGTCTATCAGCCCGCGGAGCACCTGTCCGCAGTTGCAGCCCTTGGGCTCCTCCTCGACCTTGGGGGTCTTGGCGAGGGCGTCCTCCCAGACCTTGGTGGCGTCGTACTTGGCGAACTTGGGGCGGAGCGCCATCCCGGACTTCGGGATCACGGGGAAGCCGCGCCACTTGCGGTCGACCGGCATGAAGGTGTCGTCCATGATCTTGCGGGCCTTCACGTTGCCCTCGGGGCGCACCAGGCGGGTGTACTCGTTCTCGATCTCCGCCCGGCCTTCCTTCATCTGGCGGGCCAGCATGTAGCAGGACATCAGCATGTCGAGGGGCTCGAAGCCGCAGACCACCTGGGGGATGCCGTACTGGGACGAGAAGTACTCCCAGGGCTTGGTGCCGGTGATGACGGCGACGTGCCCGGGCATGATGAGGCCGTTGATCTTGGTCTCGCCCATGTTGAGGATGGTCTCCACGCAGGGCGCGGTGTAGCGGTGGCAGCTGTAGACCGTGAAGTTCTCGGGGACGTCGCCTTTCTGCAGCGGGACGCCGGTGGAGGGGGCGGTGGTCTCGAAGCCGACCCCGACGAACACGAAGGGCTTCTTCTCCTCCCGGCGGGCCATGGCGACGGCGTCCTCCACGGAGTAGACGATCCTGACATCGCATCCCTCCGCCCTCGCGTCGAACAGCGAGCCGATGGTGGTCGGCACGCGCATCATGTCCCCGAAGGCGGTGACGGTGATGCCGTTGCGGGCGAGGGTGATGGCGTCGGCGATCTCCTGGCTGGTGGTCACGCAGACCGGGCAGCCGGGCCCCTGGTGGACCTCGATCCCGCCCTCGTCCAGCATCGGCTTGAGACCGAAGCGGACGATGGTGTCCTGGTGGGTCCCGCAGATGTGCATGAACCGGCCCTTCACCCCGAGGGCCTTGGTCTTCTCGACGATCTTCCTCGCGGTCTCCGCGTCCCTGTAGTTGAACATCGCTCCTCTTCCTCCAGATCCACATCCATGCACTTGATGCGGCAGGCCATGCCCTCCTCGACATCCACCTCGCCGCCGCATTTGGGGCAGGTCAGCACCGGGATGTTGTGCTCGAAGCTATCCTCCCCCATGTCGATCATCCGGCACGGCCCCCGGTACCCGCAGTTCTCGTCCTTGCACTTCACGGTGATGTGCTCGGGCTCGAAGATGATCTTCGCCCCCTGCAGGATGTTCTTCTCGGTGAGCACGCTCCAGGCGAACTCCATCTGGTCGTATCCCAGCTGGGTCAGGTCCCCGACCACCATCGTGACCGAGTTGACCTTCTTCACCTTGTACTTCTGGAGCTCCTCCAGGACGGCGTCCACTATGTTCGCGATGACGGTGGCCTCGTGCATTCCTTTCGCAGATGGGGGATTGGATTAAAAACAGTAGCGCACGCGTATTGTATTGACAGAGGGCGGTTACAAGCGCCGATGTTCAGCGCTTCTTCTTCCCGGTCCTCTTCCCGGGGCCCTCGGATTCCCCGAGCGTCTCCTTCCCGTGCTCGCAGAGGTCGCTGATGATGCACTCGCTGCAATGGGGATGGTTCGGGTGGCAGACCTCCTGCCCGTGGCGGACGAGGTAGCGGTTGATGTCGCCCCACCGCTCCTTCGGGGTGATCTCCATGAGGGCGTACTCGGTCTCCTCCGGGGTCTTGGTATGGACCAGGCCCATGAGGTTGGAGATCCGGTGTACGTGGGTGTCCACGCACACCGCCGGGATCCCCATGGCATAGGTCTGCACGCAGGCAGCCGTCTTCCTCCCGACCATCGGCAGCGAGATGAGGTCCTCGGTCGACTCCGGCACCTTGCCGCCGAAGCGGTCGATGATCTCCCGGCAGCATTCCACGATGGCCTTCGCCTTCTGCTGCGGGAAGCCCGCCGGGCGGATGAGGACGGCGACGTCCGCGGGGTCCGCGGAGGCGACCGCCTCCAGGGTCGGGTACTTGTGGAAGAGGGCGTCGGAGGCCTTCCTCGTGTTGTTGTCCTTGGTCCTCTGGGACAGTATGGTTGCAATCAGAACGTGGAACGGGTCGGGGGGCCATTCCGGGTTCAACCCCTCGGAGTTCCGGCCGGGGTAGGTGCCCCCGTCGTAGATCTTCGAGAGACGGTCCAGGGCCGTCACAATGACAGGTTCTTGCATCTGAGGAACGCCTCCGCCATCCTGAACGAGCCGGTGACGAGGATCAATCCGTCCTCCCCGGCGATCTCCTCCGCTCTCTCCACGGCCTCCGCCACGGTCGGCCTCATCTCGGCTTCCGGGAACACTTCCTTCACGATGTGCCAGGTGTCCTCCGCGGGCCTCGCCCGGGGGCCCTCGGGCTGGGTCACTACTATTGCCGACGACACCGAGGCGATGTTGGCCGCGATGTCCGGCGCGTCCTTGTCCTTGAGGATCCCGAAGACCGTGACGACTTTCCCGTAGATCTCCGCCACGTCCGCGGCCAGCCCGTCGGAGCCGGCGCGGGTGTGGGTGACGTCCACGAGGTACCTGCCTCTCCGCTCGAGGCGGCAGGGCCACTTGACCGAGGACATGCCCTCCTTGACATGGGGTTTGATCTTGGAATCATAGTCGGGAAGGAGCTTCAAGGCCTCAAGTGCCAGACACGCATTTCTAGCTTCATATCTCCCCGGGATCGAGACTGAGAAAGGCTCTCCTTTGTAGGTGAACTCGGGGCCGTTCCCGGTGTTCTTCGTCACGTTGATGTCGGCGGGATCGACGACCGTCAATGGGGCGTGCAGCTCCTCCGCCCGCTTCCTTATCACGCCCAGGGCGGGCTCGGGGTTGATGGTCGCGCAGGGCACGCCCTCCTTGATGATGCCGGCCTTCTCGAAGGCGATCTTCTCGACGGTGTCACCGAGGTACTCGGTGTGCTCGAGGCTGATGTTGCTGATCACCGAAACGAGAGGGGTGACGACGTTCGTTGCGTCGAACCTCCCGCCCATCCCCACCTCGAAGACCGCGATGTCGACCTTCATGTCGCGGAAGTACATCATCGCCATGGCGGTGGTGACCTCGAAGAAGGTGCACTCGTAGCCGCTCTCGGCCATGTCGTCGCACTCGTGCTTGAGGCGCCCGCACAGCCGCGCCATGACCTTCTGGGGGATGCATTCGCCGTCCACCTTGATCCTCTCGTTGAAATCGAGGACCTCCGGGGAGGTGTAGAGCCCGACCTTGTACCCGGATTTCTGCAGCACCGAGGCGATGATGGCGCTGGTGGAGCCCTTCCCGTCCGAGCCGGCCACGTGCACGCAGGGGTACTCCTTCTGGGGGTTCCCGAGTTTCCGCAGGAGCTCCCGGGTGTTCTCCAGGCCCAGCTTGATGCCGTGCATCTGCAGGCCCTCCAGCCACTTCAGGTCGCGGGCCTCCTGCTCCTCCTTCGTCATTATCCTCATGCGCTCACTCCAGCTCCCTCTTGAGCTGCTGGACCAGCTGCGTGTAGGTGATCCCGCGCTTCTTGCAGATCCGCTTGACGGCGTCCATCGTCCCCGAGCCGTACTGCGCCGCCTTCTTGGGGCGGTCGGCGAGGAACGGGTATCCCAAGTCCCTCGCGGCGTCGGAGAGCAGCTTCTTCCGCTCCCCGTCCGAGGCGGGCATGACGGCATCGTCGGGGACGCTCCTCATGAAGGCCACGAGGTCTTTGTCCAGGAACGGGTAGAGGACCTCCTTCCCGAAGCTGTCCGCCATCCGCTTCTCGGCGGGCTTGGTCTCGCGGTAGAGCTTCCCCATATCGGCCGCCATCGCTTCCCTCAGGGCGGAAGCTCCCAGCCCGGCGTACTTGCTGTAGCCCGCGAACTGCTCGTCGGAGCCCTGCCCGCCGGCAACCAATCTCTCATTGCAATTCCGGAGCACGCAGTAGAGCGGCAGCTCGAAGGCGAGCGTCAGCGGGGAATCGCTCCCGGTGGTCCTCATGACCTCCCTCAGCAGGTCGGGGATGTCCGACTCGCGGATGGCGATCTCCGTGAGCTCCGCGCCCACCAGGGGGGCGGTCTCGCGGGCGACCGCGATGTCGTGCGAGCCCTCCGTTCCGGCGGTGTAAAGGTGCACGGAGGAGGCATGCTTCACGGCCAGGGCCGCGGTAATACCCGAATCGATGCCGCCCGAGAAGGCAATCGCCACCTCCTTCCCGCCGAAGAGTTTCGCGGCGGAGGCGTCCAGCAGCTCCGCGGTGCGCTTCGAGAGTTCGCTCATCGGGCCCCTCTATCCCCCCTGTGCGTTTATAGTTGGTTATGCGGTCTGTGATACTAATCGGACATATCCGTATCCTGATAGTATGCGCTCATGATACGTTTAATAACCACTGCGGCGATTCTCGGGCATGGAAGGGGTAACACGCATCGGGGTCTCGCTGGAGCCCGAGCTTCTTGCTGAGTTCGACAAGGTCATCGCGAAGAAAGGCTACGTGAGCAGGTCCGAGGCCATCCGCGACCTCGTCAGGGACTCCCTCGCCGAGACCGACTGGAAGAACGAGAACGACCTCGTCTGCGGGGTCATCACCATGGTCTACAACCACGAGGTCACCGGCCTCACCGAGAAGCTCACCGAGCTCGAGCACGGGGCCAACGACAGCATCTACACCACCATCCACATGCACCTCAGCCAGGACATCTGCATGGAGGTCATCGCGGTCGAGGGCAAGCTCGGGGACCTGAAGGCCCTCAGCGACGACATCGGCTCCATCAAGGGCGTGCAGCGCTGCAAGCTCACGATGGCGTCCAAGACCACCGGCCACATGCACTACGTCGGGCTCAGGAAGGACTGAGCCCCTCAAACCCCGGGCCCCTCCGGGGGCCTTTTCCCTTTATTTTCGATCGAAATTCAATCGTACCCGATCACGGCGGTGGCCATGGCCGGGTCCTCGGGGACCCCCAGGATCTCGCGGATCAGCTTATCGCCGGGGACCGCCGGGTACATCGCGATGGGCGCGTTCGCCCCGTCCTGCGGGCCGATGACGGTCAGGGGCTGGGCGATGAGGACCATCTTCACCTCGCCGCCCAGGGCGTTGGGGTCCATCCAGAAGTCGTCGGAGAGCCAGACGAGGTCGCCCCGGCCCTCGTACTTCGGGCGGTCCTCGATGGGGATCTGCCTCCCGACCACCATGCCCGCCGCGTTCTCCATCTGCACCGAGATGCTCGCCGTGGGCTCGAAATCGCCGTTGAAGACCGCGACGATGAAGTGCTTCTTCGCCTGCACGTCCCGCAGGGCGCGGTTCTCGAGGGGCATCCCGGACAGGGTCTCCGACTGGGCCTCGACATCGAAGACCCGGCGGAGGTCGCACTCCTGGGGGACCTCGCAGGCCACCATGTTGGGGAGGGCCCGCAGCTTCGCCAGGATTCCTTCGGCGGTCATGAGGGGCGGTATGGCCCCCTCGGTTTATTTTTTGATCGCTGAAGAGCCCGATGACGGTGCTCACGGTCCTCCTATGCAAATCCTCGCCGGCGCACTCCTTGAGCAGGCGGTCGGAGGTCAGTGAAGGGAGGTAGGCGGCGGAGCGGACCCCCGCCTCCTCCAGGAAGCGGACGTACTGCGGGAGGATGACCAGCCGCGGCTCGCTCACCGGGACCACGTCCGGGTAGAGCACGAAGGTGTCGTCCACCCAGAAGGGGTTGTCGTTGATGAGGTAGGGGTCGGAGCGCACGGCGTCGTGCCCGCAGACGTTACCCGCGCTGTCCTCCATCGACATGTACATGTGCCGCGGGGCGGAGATGAAGCCGTCGGAGATCACGCAGATCTGCTCCCGGGCGAAGCGGCAGACCTCCATCCCGCGGTTGACGTACAGCATCCCTCCCGCGGTGCGGATGCGGCCCTCCTCGGCCTCCACGCGGAGCCTCACCTCCGACGGTATCCTGAATGCCTCCCTGACGCCCGGCCGGCGCCTTATCCCTTCCAATATGGACGATACATCCATCCATACTCATCATTCCCCGGCGCAATAAAAAGCAGACCGTCGATGGCTTGGATGGAGATTCCCGGGAAGGCCGTTTTTCCGCCACTCTTGTCTTTTCTTTTAATTTATAATAATAATGGCCGGAACGGTTGCGCACACATCATTATATAGGGCGCGCTCGGTCGGGGGCGCGATGAAGAAACTGATTATCACAGAAAAGGCGGACGCGGCGAGGAGGATCGCCTCGATCCTCTCCGATGGCACCCAGAAATCCGCCTCCTCCGGCGGGGTCACCACCCTCACCTTCTCCCGGGACGGCGACTCCTACACCGTGGTCTCCCTCCGGGGGCACATCATGGGGCTCGACTACCCCGAGAAGTACTCCGACTGGAAGAACACCTCGCCAGTGGAGCTCGTGAACGCCCCGCAGGTCAAGACCGTGCGCGTGAAGTCGATCCTCTCCAAGATCGTCGAGCTCTCGGCCTCCGCGGACGAGATCATCATCGCGACCGACTACGACCGCGAGGGAGAGCTCATCGGGATGGAGACCGTCAAGGCGGCCGGGGTCGACATGTCCAAGGTCAAGCGGGCCAAGTTCAGCGCCCTGACCAAGGGGGAGATCACCCAGGCCTTCTCCAACCTGGTGGACCCCGACGAGAAGCTCGCGGATGCGGCAGAAGCGAGGCAGATCGTCGACCTGTCCTGGGGAGCGGTGCTCACCAGGCTCATCTCGCTCTCCGCCGGCCAGGTGGGGAAGAACTTCATGTCCGTGGGGAGGGTGCAGAGCCCGACCCTCAAGCTTCTCGTTGACCGCAACGAGGAGATCGAGAACTTCGTCCCCCAGCCCTACTGGGAGATCAACGGCCGCTTCGGCATGCTGGCCTTCAAGGGGCAGCACGAGAAGGGCAAGATCTTCGACAAGGACGAGGCGGACGCCGTCTACGCCAAGGCGAAGGAGGCAAAGGAGGCGACCGTGTCCTCGTACGAGAAGGGCATCAAGGAGGAGTACCGCCCGCCCCCCTTCGACACCACCATGATGCAGGTCGAGGCCAACAAGATCGGCATCCCGCCCTCGGCGGCCATGAAGCTCGCCGAGGACCTCTACACCGGCGGGTACATCTCCTACCCGCGTACCGAGAACACCGAGTACCCGAGGACCCTCGGGCTGCGCGGCGTGCTCGAGCGCCTCAAGGAGTCCGAGGACTTCTCGGAAGAAGTCTCCGAGATCCTCGCCCAGGAGAAGATCTCGCCCTCCCGCGGGAAGAGGCGGACCACCGACCATCCGCCTATCTACCCCACCGCCGCCGCTTCCTCCAAGAAGATGAAGGGCGACAAGTGGAAGCTCTACGAGCTCATCGTCCGCCGGTTCCTGGCGACCCTCGCCCCCAACGCCGAGGCCGAGGTCACCCATCTGAAGCTGGACGTCAACGGCGAGACCTTCCTGGCCGAGGGCTACGTGCAGAAGGAGAAGGGCTGGAAGAAGTACTACGGGAAGTACCTCCGGGCCGCCGAGTCCCGCATCCCCGCCCTCAATGTGGGCGACAAGGTGGACGTGCGCGGCATCTCCGAGGACGAGTCCCAGACCAAACCCCCCTACCGCTACAACCAGGGTTCCCTCATCCAGGAGATGGACCGCCTCCAGCTGGGGACCAAGTCCACCCGCCACGACATCATCGGGAAGCTGTTCTCCCGCAACTACGTGCAGGGGAACTACCTCGTCCCGACCGCCTCCGGGATCGCCCTCACCAAGGCCCTGGAGCGCCACGGAGGGGGCATCACCGAGCCCGAGATGACCGCCAAGCTCGAGCGCGACATGCTCTCCATCGCCAGCGGAGAGAGGGAGCTGGGCGATGTTGTGGCTGAATCCCAGAACATGCTCCACGGCGTGGCCGTGAAAATCGAGTCGGAGTCCGACGCCATCGGCGACGAGATCAAGGCGGCGCTGAAGAAGCAGCAGTTCGTCGGCATCTGCCCGAGCTGCGGCAACGCCATCACCATCAAGAAGTCGAAGAACGGGAACTTCATCGGCTGCAACGGGTACCCCGAGTGCAAGCGCGCCTACCCGCTCCCCAAGGGGGCGATGATCCAGATGACCGACACCGTCTGCCCGGTGTGCGGCCTCGCCCAGATCAAGGTGATCAGGAAGGGCATGCCGCCCGTCCTCCAGTGCATCGACCCCAAGTGCAAGTCGAACACCGAGAAGAACGACCTGGGCCTCTGCCCCACCTGCAAGAAGGGGACCATCCGCATCACCTACTCCCGCTCCGGGAAGAGGTTCGCCGGCTGCTCCGAGTGGCCGAAGTGCACCCAGACCTACCCGCTCCGCCCCAGAGGGACCATCACCCCGACGGGCGAGGCCTGCCCCGAGTGCGGCGCCCCCATCATCCAGATGGGCAACGTGCGGGAGTGCATCAACATGGACTGCCCCACCAGGAAGAAGCGCCGGTCCTCGACCTCCTCTTCCTCGTCCGACGGGCGCGTCGGCAAGGTCGTGACCGTCGTGGTCCCCGACCGCAAGAAACCGGCGAAGAAGACCCAGAAGTCCTCTTCGGCGAAGAAAACCACCGGCACCAAGAAGGCCTCCTCCCGCTCCAAGAAGAGCGCGGAGGAGGAACCCTCCGAGTGATCAGGAAAATATTTCCCGGGCGAGCGCGAGCTCGGCGGGCGTGTTCACGTTGACCGCCAGCTCGCGCCAGTCGGTCCTCAGGCAGTACTCGTTGAGGTAACGCCCTTCCAAAATGCCTTTCCGGTCCATCACCGACAGGCCGGAGAGCACCCATTCTTTCCCCTCAATCTCCCGCATGTACACTGGGTGCACGCCCATGCTGCGGACGAGGTCCGCGTCCACCAGGACGATCATCGACTCCATCTCAGGGCGGAACGCCCGCAGGGACTCGTCTATTGCAACGTTGGTGATGAGCGGCATGTCCGAGGGGCAGGTCATCACGTAATCGCCCTCGAGGACGGAGAAGGACTCGTGGAGGTCCATCATGAAGTCCTCCCCGGAGGTCCGGATGGTCTCCACCCCCTGGTCTTTGAGATACTTCTCGGTCTCCGGGGTGTTGTGGCTCACGGAGACCAGCAGGCGGGAGACCCCCTTCGCCGAGAGCATGGCGTCGACCACCCTCTGCACCACCGGCTTCCCGCCGATGATCTGCATGGGCTTCTCGATGCCCTGGGGGCCCATCCGGGTCCCCTTGCCCCCGGCGTTGACGAGGGCCTCCATTCAGAACCACAATCCTGCGGTCATGCAGAAGACCAGCAACACTAGCGCGCGGGAGATCTCGTTGGCCGCCCCGAGCACGTCGCCGTTGACGAACCCGAAGGTCTTGTTGGAGACGTGGGCCACCAGGAACCCGGCGAGGACGGAGACGACCAGGCCCAGGATCATCATCACCGCGATCAGCCCGATGTCGTCGTTCCAGTCCCCGAGCTCGGCGGCCACCCAGTAGATCGCGTAGCAGACGACCAGGAGGAGCGCCGAGAGCAGCGTCGACTTGACGGCGGCGTCGGTGTCGGTGGAGCCGACCTGCCCGGCGGCCATGCCGTTCCCCGGCTTGCCGTAGGCGGCGGCCGCCACCTGGGCGTTCTTGGCGAGCACCTCGGCGGAGAGCACCGCGACGAGGGCCAGCCCCATCAGCCAGTAGGCGCCGAGGTCCGCGTAGCAGGCGTACGAGACCAGGGTGACGGTCAGCGCCACCCCGACCCCGCCGGCCCCCACGCGGCTGTCCTTGAGGGCGCGGATGTGGTCCTCCTGCTTGCCGGAGGACACGATCATGCCGTCGCCGAAATCGGCGAGGCCGTCGAAGTGCAGGAACTTCGAGAAGACGAACACTGTGGCCAAAGCGGCGGCCGCGATGACCAGCGTACTGACGTCGCACAGGATCAGGATGACCACCACGAGGGCGGCCACCAGCCCGTTGAGGAAGCCGATGACCGGGGCGGCCCAGAAGTTCCTCTCCATGGCCTTGGCCTCCTTCTCCCCGACGTCCAGGCGGATGATCGTGAAGAACGACAGCATCGCCTTGAGGGCGGCGCCGAGGCCGGTGCCCTTGGGGGCCGGCAATGCTTTCTTCTTCTCCCGCCCGTCCGAGGCGATCTCCTCGGGCTTCTCCTTGCTGTCGGGCGGGAGCTCCTTCGCCTTCTCCCCGCTCTCGGGGGGCAGCGATTTCGTCCCCTTGTCCTCCTCGGGCGGGAGGGCCTTGGCGTCCTCCGTCTTGTCCGAATCGAGCATGGGGGTCTCCTCCTTCGCCTCAGATCCGGCCGTTTTGGGAGCCTCTTCGGCAGTCCCGGTTTCGGCCATCTGGGTCTCTTCCTTCTCCTCCGGCTTGTCGGCCGGGGGCTTCTCATCTTCGCTCATCTGAATACCCCGTCATGTAGCCTACCACGCCGCCCACGAGCCCGTAGGCGGCGGCCTCGGCGTATTCCTTGATCCTCATTCCTTTCAGGGGGCGCATCCGCAGGAGGTCCACCGTGGAGTCGCCTCCGCGGTCCTGGGAGATCTTCCCCGCCAGGAATATCCCCCACGTACCGTCGGTGAGCACCTCGGGAGGGTAGTCCGGGTCCTGGCCGCAGATGATGCCTTTATCGGAGGCCTCCCCCGCCGCCAGGATCCCGCGGACCACCGCGCAGATGTCAGGGTCCTCTGCCATCGCCCGGATGGTTTCGGAGAACTTGCTTTTGGCGTCGTCCTCGAGCCCCAGGGCGGAGGCGCAGTCCCACAGCATGCCGTCCGATATCTTGCAATGTGCCAGCATCTGCAGGGCGTTCTCCGGCTCGGGCCCTTCCCCGCGCTTGCGGAGGCATTCCGCCACCGCCTTCCGGACCCCCCTCGCGGCCGCCAGCCCGACGTCCGTGCCGGTGCCGGCGAAGCTGTACTTGGAATCCGAGACGGGGGTGATGACCGCCATGGCGTCCGAGGTGGTCCCCGTCTCATGGTACCCGACGTCCCGCAGGCCGAGGGTCTTGGCCTCGACCAGGGGGATCATCAGGTTGACCTTCCCGGCCGTGTCGAGCGGCTCGGAGGAGACCACCACGATGTTGATGGTGCCGGCGGTCAGCCTCCGCGAGATCTCCAGGGACCTCGCCTTGCGCTCCTCCCAGCGGTCCAGCGGCTCCCCCGCCTCGACGGCGTTGGTCGCGCCCGCGGTGGCCGCCACGAAGGTCGCCGCATCCCCGCAGCGGTCCTCCGACACGGAGAACACGTACTTCACCTCCGCCGAGGTCATGAATCCCACCGAGCCCTCCGGCAGGGAATGCCTCCGGCGCACGGCTTCCAGGTCGGCCTGGTAGTCGGTGCTGTCGTAGTCATGCGGGACCTGCATGATGAAGACGGTGTCGGCCAGCGTCTCCCCGCCGTTGAGCGGGGCGCTGCTGAGGACCTCCATCTTCTCGGAGAGGCGGATGACGGCGGTGGCGCCTCCGTCCTCCTCATCGAGGACGGCGACGCTGCGTACGTATTTCATGTCACTCCACCCCAAGCAATCCAAGGATAAAATCTTCTACAATGACCTGCACCTGGACCCCGAGGAGGGCGCAGAGCGGGAAGACCAGGATGATCGTGAAGAGTATCGACGTCAGCTCGATCAGGTGATAGCACCTGGATATGTCGTCGATGGAGGGCAGGGGGCCCTCGCCCATCACGTACACGCCCTCCTTCTCGAACGATACTCCCAAAGCCGCGGCGGAGGCCGTCATCGGCCACCCGCTGTTGGGGCTGGGCGTCTTCTTGTGCTCTTTCAGAGCGGCCCTTATGGCCGACTTCCTCCCCTTGATCCTCATGCACCAGGCCGCCAGCTCCACGAAGAGCGGCGAGAGGCGGGAGGGGATGAACCCGAGGACGTCGTCCAGCCTCGCGGGGAAGTGGCCGAGCTTGTTGTACTGCTCGGTGCGGCGCCCCCACATGGCGTCCATCATGTTGGAGCAGCGGAAGGCGATGGCGCCCGGGAGCCCGAAGATGCCGTAGTAGAACAAAGGCGAGATGACGCTGTCCACCAGGTTCTCCGAGATAGTCTCGCAGCAGGAGGAGGAGATGTGCGCCTCGTCCATCCCGCGGGTCTTCCTGTTTACCATCATCTGGGTCTTGTCGGCGGCGTCGTCGAGGCGGCCCTCCCGGAGGTCGTCCTGGATCGGTTTGCAGAACTTCCGGAAAGCAAACAAGGCGAAGGTCACCTTGAGGAACAGGGCCGAGACGATGATCCACAGGATCTCTCCCAGATTGGAGGAGACTCCGAACACCTCGAACTC
>JBMNQO010000035.1:0-13042 GCA_050944195.1 Methanomethylophilus sp.
TTATACCGTTTTGCTTCGTTTATACTCTTTTACACTCTTACTTAAACCTGACTGCTGGGTCTTTTCCTGTTTGGGAAATCTGGGTTAATTTATTTCTGTTATGTTGTAATAAGTGTTTATACTCGGAAATCCATTGATTTCAATGGGATAGGAGGGAGCCGGGATGCAGTATGGAGACGATGTTCGCAGAGGGCCTTGGATACTTCTCCGGGCCGGGCAGAGACGACGAGAGGGCGCTGAGATGCTTCATGGACGCGGCCCGGAGGAAAGACCGCGGGGCCATGGACTATGTCGAGTATTTCTGCGGAAGGCAGAGGACGGAGCCTTCTTTGCTGTCCACCCCCGAATGGCGCGTGCTGAAACGCCTAGTCCAGAACCAGAAGAAGGTTGACGGATGGGACTGCGACACCCCGCTGTTCTCTTTGAGGATCCGCAGCTGGAGGAACCCGTTCGCCGAGCCCGCCTACCGCAACCGCCCCAATCTCGTCTTCAAACCGACCGGGCTGGAGGTCTTCTGGCCCAACGGGAGGGACGCGTACACCGACGAGGGCGCCTCGCAGGAGACGCTGAGGAAGGTCCTGAGGGTATGCATCGAATCGCTGAGGGGGTCGCCGTGAGCCTCGACGTGCGCATCTTCGGGAGGATCTGCGCTTCCGCGAAGAACGACTACAGCGGGTGGGAGCGGCGCGGGGAGATCTTCTCGATCGAGCTCGGGCACGGATTCTCAATCGTCCGCGGGCCCCGCGGGACGATGCTCGCCTCGGAGGGGGAGCTCGTCGTCGATTCAGGGCCCTATTCCGTGGCCGTGACGGAGGATGTCGAGGCCTGCCTGGCACATCTCGTCTCCCGTGACGGGGAGACACGCGCCGACCTCCTCTTCGGAGGGGCCTCGGGGCTCCCCCTCCCGCCGAGGCAGAGGCACGGCTACGGGATCTACGAGAAGGTCCCTCCCCGCCGTCCCATGCAGGACCCCTCCGTCCCCTACGCCGGCTCCCCGGACAAAGGGGGCACGGTGGTGGGTTTCGGGGAGGGATTGAGACGCTTAGCGGATCTAGCGTATCGCACAGAGCTGCCCGACCGCCGGGGAGAGGTCCTGAGGAACGGCTTCCTCGAGGCGGGCGTCGCCCCCTCGAGATGGCCTCCCGAGAACTCCTCCGACCTGCTCTGCGGGCTCCGCTACCGCTCCCCCGACCGCTCGGTGTCCTTCCGCACCGAGGGGACGCTCTCGGGCGGGAGAAAGGGGATCTCCGTGAAGGGCGTGTCCTCGGACTGCCTGATAAGGATCCCCGGAGCGGAGATAGAAGCGCGGCTGCCCGCCCGCACGGTCTTCCTGGACGGCGACGGCGCGGGCTACCGGAGGGACCTCCGCGAGAAGTACGCGGCGGAGATCGCGGCCCTGGAGCGCTTATTCGAGCAGGAACGAGATGACGTTCTTGTACTCGACGCCGTTGTACATGCCGTTCATCCCGCGGTCGGTGGTAAGCAGCAGCTTCTTGCCGGGGCAGGAGGCGAAGGTCTTGAACTCCTTGCCCTTGGCGCGCTCGTCGGAGACCGAGAGCACGGACTTGACGACCAGCTTCTCGTTCCCCCGGAGGCAGTAGAAGCCGATGTCGCTGCCGCGGTAGAAGCCGTCGTAGACCTCGTAGCCCCGGCGCACGAGCTCCAGGTAGACGATGTTGTCGATGACGTTCTGCCTCGGGGCGGAAATCGCTCCGCGCGGGGTGATCCCGCGGTTCCCGCGGATGTCGACGGCGAAGTACTTGGCCTTCACGCCGAGCCGGTGCATGTCGGTGATGTCGACGGAGTCGGCGCGCATGACGGTGCCGTACTCGATGAGGTACTTGAGGTACTTCTCGACCGTCCGCTGGTCGGTGACGTTGGAGTTCTGCCGGAGGGCGGAGAGGGTGGTGGTCGTGCCGACGTTGTTGAAGATGTGGATCGCCAGGCGCGAGATGGCGGCGATGTCGATCTTGGTCTGCGAGCCGATGTCCCAGTTGAGGATGAGGTTGAACACCCCCTCGGAGACCATGAAGGCGTCCTTGGGGTCCCCGCCGACGTCGGTGAAGGGGCTCCCGCCGGCCGAGATGTACTGCTCGAAGCGCTCGCCGTAGCCGTGCTCGTCCGATACCGGGTAGGCGGCGAGGAACTCCTTGAACGAGAAGGGCAGGATCTTGATGAGCTCGTGCTTCCCGATGGCCTGCAGGCGGGGCTGGTAGGCCTCGACGTCCGCGTACGGCAGGACGGCGACGATGTCGAGCCCGGAGCGGTCGCGGAGGTTCGCGAGGGCGGTGTCCGCATCGGGGACGAGATGGATGTCGTCGATGAGGAGATAGCTGTCATCCGCCTTGATCTGGGACTTCACGAAGGACTCGAGCTGCACAGCGTTCACGACGTCATCGGTGTGGTCCTCGAGCCCGATGAGGATGATCTGCTCCGCGGGGACCCCGTTCTGGACGAGGTAATCGCGGTACTGGCGGAGGAGGGTGGACTTCCCGCAGTACCTGCTGCCGGTGACGATCTTGATGCAATCACGCTGACTGCTGAGCTCGAAGAGCCTTTTGAGGTAGGCTTTTCTCACGACCTTCGCGCGAGTCATATGCCAGATAATAAAGGAGGAGTATTTAATATGTATCGAAAACATGTAATCAAATGTAAGAATTTTATGTGCAGAAACTCCGAAATGTGCTATTTTCGACAGTTTCTGTTTGTTAATTGAAATGAGGGTAAACAATCTA
The DNA here is from genome assembly GCA_050944195.1 of Methanomethylophilus sp. Classification (GTDB taxonomy): domain Archaea; phylum Thermoplasmatota; class Thermoplasmata; order Methanomassiliicoccales; family Methanomethylophilaceae; genus Methanomethylophilus. The sequence continues at coordinate 2,736 of JBMNQO010000035.1, forward strand.
TGGAGGAATACGGAAACGACCCATCCCCTCCGCAGCCTATATTGAATGTAGAAATTACAAGCCTCTTTTCCGCTTCGGCTGTCTGGCACATTGCCTCAGGAACGCTCAGAAGAGATTGTCCGCGAGCCATGCCGCCGCGACGACCACGCAGACGAGGACCATGATCACTACCATGAAAATGGCCTCCAGCTTCTTCTTGGTCGAGTTCTTCATCGGCACCGCTATCCGCGGTCGGGGGATAAATAAGTTCCAGTCGGAAATCCCCGTTTGGCTCATATGATGAGGTCGAAGCCGTAGAGCATGACGACGGCGATGACGGTGGTGGCGAGCGTGACCGGGACCCCGATCTTCAGGTACTGCACGAAGTCGATCCGCACGCCGTGCATCTCGGCGCGGTCCTGGACGATGGTGTTGGAGGCGGCGCCGATCATGGTGAGGTTGCCGGCCAGCGAGGAAGATACAGCGAGGGTCGCCCAGAGGATGGTGGTGGCGTTGGCCTCGAACATGTTGCCCTCGAGCATGACCGAGGGGACGTTGCTCACGAGGTTGGAGAGGATGACCGTGAAGGCGGCGAGCGAGCCCACCGACGGGTCGTCCATGCCGAAGAGGTCGGCGAGGCCGTCAACGATGCCGCAGCTGTCGACCCCGGCGATGAGGAAGAACATACCCAGGAAGTAGATCAGGATGGACCAGTCGACCCCCGCGATGACCTGCTTGACCTCGGACTTCCCGCGCGGGATCGTGACAAGGAGAGCGGCCGCGCCCGAGCAGATGGCGATGGTGCCGAGCTCCACCCCGATGAAGTCGGAGAGGGCGAAGAGGACGGCGGTGATGACGAGGATGGCGAGCAGGACGTACATGCGGGGGCGGTCTACGGTCTCCTCGCCGAAGTCGTGCCCGGCGAGGCAGAGGTCGTTCCCCTTGAGGTCGTCCCTGACCAGGCGCAGGACGATGTGCACGGCGGCGAACAGGCAGACGGCGGCGATGGGGATGCCAATCACCGCGTAATCGATGAAGTCGATGCCCGCAATAGAGGCAACGACCACGTTGTGGGGGGCGCCGACGGTGGTCGCCATGCAGCCGATGTTGGCGGACACGAACACCCCGATCATGTAGGGGACGGGGTTGACCTTCATCTTCTGGCAGCAGCGCAGGACGATGGGGGCGAAGATCAGGCAGACGGCGTCGTTGAGGAGGATGGCGGAGAGGCAGGCGGTGATGACCATCACCGCGGCCAGGAACTTCCGCCGGTCGGGGAACCTCCGCATCATCCAGTCGGTGACGAGGTCGAAGAACCCGCACGCCCCCAGGGCGGAGGCGAGCATCATCATGCCGACCAGCAGGAAGAGGACGCTCCAGTGGATGTAGTCCAGGGCGTCGTCGAAGGCCACGACCCCGAGCAGGATCATCAGGCAGCCGCCGATGATGGCGGCCATCCACGCCTTGACCTTCGGATTGCGCAGGGCTATCAGCGCGTACGTGACGACGAAGACGATGAGCCCTACGGCGTATTCCCAGTCCATTAAGCCCTCTGGAAGGGTCCTCGTTATTATATTGTTCCCTCGCGGGAACGGGAGAAAGTGTCCCGCCCCCTCCTCGGGGGCGGGATGGGGTTTCACTCGTTGGCCGCGGCGATGTCCTGCGCCGTGACGTCCTTGTTGATGTACCTGCCCTTGTTCTTGGCCTTCTTGGAGACGATGGCCTGCTTGGGGCAGTGGTTGATGCAGCCGTAGCAGCCCTCGCAGCGGGGCTGCCATACGGGCTTCTTGTCGACGATCTCGATGGCGTGCCCGGGGCAGGCCTTGGCGCAGATGCCGCAGCCGATGCAGGCGTCGGTGACCTCGAAGGACTCGATGAGGCGCGAGTTGACGATGTTCGCCCACTGCCCGCGCATGGCGGTGGTGTAGGCGGTGTCGCCGGGGTACCTGGTCCAGCGGAGCTTCTGCTGGTGGCCGATGCAGGTCCTGATGTACCAGGCGCTGTCGTCCTCCCAGTTGAGGCACTCCTTCTTGGTCTCCTTCTCGAGGTTGGCCATCGGGAGGTAGCTCATGGGCATCTCGATGCAGCCCTCGAAGTCGAACTTCCAGCCCTGCTTCTCGGTGATGGGGTCGAGGTACCACAGGGGGTTCCCGGGCTTCTTGCCGTAGGTGAAGACGATCCAGTGGTAGGGCGCCTCCAGCCTGGTCTTGGACAGGAAGTCGTGCACCATCTTGGGGGCGGAGCCCGCGTAGACCGGGCAGACGATCCCGATGGAGTCGTCGATGTAATGGCTGGCGCCGGACCTCAGCGAGTGGGGGATGGAGATGAGCTCGTCCCCTTTGCGCTGCAGTTTCCGGGCGATCGACAGGCTGTTCCCTGTTCCGGTGAAAAAGAAGATCTTCATTGACAGACACTCTCCGTTCTGTTTTTCTGATTGGGTATTGCCGTCCAGCCAATAAAAGAGTATTATGACACGGAGTTGATTCGTCAATATAAACCGACTGATATGGAAATCAGGGGGTGTCCGAACGCCCCTGGACGCCCTCACTCCTTCGTGTCATCGGGGATGGTGCGGATGACCTTCGCCGGGTTCCCGACGGCGAGCGAGTTGTCGGGGATGTCCTTGGTGACCACCGCTCCCGCGCCGATGACGACGTTGTTCCCGATGGTGATACCGGGGACGATGACCACGTTCCCGCCGATCCACACGTCGTTGCCGATGTTGACGGGCTTCATGATGCCGTGGTTCTCGCGCCTGCCCTTCGGGCTGAGCGGGTGGTTGACGCTGGCGATGAGCGTGCCGGGGCCGATCATGACGTTGTCCCCGATGTTGACGGGGCCGACGTCGAGGATGCTGACGTTGTAGTTGGCGAGGAAATTGTCGCCGGCGTGGATGTTGAAGCCGCAGTCGCAGTGGAAGGTCGGAAAGACCGAGGGGTTCTTCCCCACGGAGCCGAACAGATCCTTGATCGCGGCCTCGAGCTTCTCCTTGTCGCCGGGGTCGATCGCGTTGAGCCTGGCACATTTGCGCACGGCGTTCTTCTTCATCTCGAAGATGGCGGGATCTGTGAAGTCGTACTCCAGCCCCGCGTTGAGCTTCTCTACCTCTGTCATCTCCTTCATATCGATGCCCCCTTCCGCTGCGCCTCGACCGCTGATTTGACCGAATCGAATCCTTCCCCGTATTTCTTCCTCTGCTCCCCGGTGATCGAATCGCCGAAGGCGAGGTAGGCCCGCACGAAGCCCTTGACCTCGCGGTCCATGGCGTCCACTGCCTCCTGCTTCTTGTCTGCAGGCGCCGCGATGAGCGCCATCACGGAGCCGATCATCGGGGCGGGGTCGAGAGGACTCGGATTCTCCTTGCGGGCGGAATCGAAGATGTATACGTCGCGGTCCTCCATGCGGGACACCGCGCCGTCGAAAACGTACCAGAGGTCGGTGATCCACGACATCGAGTAGCCGACGGCGTCGCGCACCTCCCCGGCGTCGGGGAACTTGCGGTCGAAGTTCCCCACGCACTCCTTGAGGTCGAACGAGCGGCCCTTGAGGAGGATGGTGACGGGGCGGAGCCCGAGGCGGCCGGAGGCCACCGTCAGGCCGGCGATCCACGCCGCGTAGAGGCAGGCGGAGGCCCAGGCCACGGGCTCGGTGATGCCCTTGAGGCGGGCGAGGGCGTCGTTGACGGCCTCGAAGGAGAGGAAGTAGTGCTCGCGGTCGAGCTTGGTCCAGAAGGCGGCGTCGATGGCGCAGATCGGCCTCAGGTCCTCCCAGTCGAAATCCTTCCCGGACAGGAGCAGGTCGGCGAGGGCGGTGCGCGCTTTCGCATAGAGGGACTTCATCTCGTCGGCGCGGGCCTTGGCCGCGTACGCGTCGATGTGGGCCAGGGAATCCTCCAGTTTCCCTTCCTCAATGCATTTGAGAAATGCTTCCGCCTCTTCCTTCCTGCCTGCCATGGTATCGCTCCCCCATGGCGTTCCGATAATTGAAAGTGACCGCCGTGAAGGCCTCAGTCGTCCTTCTTCTCCTCATCCTTGCCGGCCCGCTGCTCCTCTTCCCACTCCTCGTACTCCTTCTTGAGCTTCCGGCGCTTGCTGGGGGAGAGGGTGTCGAGCGGCGCGTAGCACTCGGAGGCGAACTTGGAGAGCCTCCGGTCCATCTTGTCGGCGCGCTTGGCGCGCTGCTTGTCGGTGTCGGCGTCCAGCAGCGCGAAGAGCGAGTTCTCGGCGCGGTAGATCCTCCGCGCCCTCCCCTCGATCTCGTCCTGGTCGAGGCGGTCGGCCATGAACCGCTGGCGGCGGGTGTGGGCCCCCCACTGGGAGTCCAGGTACTCGGCGGCTATCTTGAGGTAGGCGCCGCCGGTGACCAGCTGGTCGTACATGTCGTCCAGGTCCTCCTCACTGTAATCGGCGGCGAACTTCGCGCGGAAGCGGGCGCAGTACCCGTAGATCATGTCGGAGCGGCTGCGGCAGGCCTCCTGGCAGCCCTGCAGGCTCAGCATCCCCAGGCCCATCTGGCTGTCGGTGATGCAGACCGTGTAGTAGATGACGTTGAACCAGACGTCGGGGTCGTCGCAGGTGCCCAGCCTCTCGAAGCACTTGTTGACCACTTCCATCGACAGGAAGCCGGTGCCCTCCGGCAGGCGCCCGGCCAGCACGGCGTCGGCCTGGCAGATCCACGAGGCCGCCTCGCGGTCGAGGTCCCCCGGGCGCATGAGGGCGTCCACCATGGCCTCCTCGATGGCCGGGTAGGCCTTCGCGATCTTGTCGTCGTCCTTGGTGCCGGCGATCTCGATGATCTTCCCCGCGGCCTCCTGGAAATCCCCCTCGGCGAGGGCCTCGGAGGCCTTTGCGACCAGTTTCTCGACTTTCGCCATAATTACCGCCTTCTCTGGTAGGGGGTATGGGCCTTGGAGCGACTTATATGTGATTCGTAACGGGCAATCGAGGATGTACGGAGTACATCGGGAACGCTCAGGATTCAGCGTCCGAATCGTCTTCCGCGCCCAGTTTCGCGATGATGCCGGCGATCTCCGCCTTCCGCTCGGGGGTCATCTCGCGGGCGGGGCGGAAGAACTCGACACCGAAGCGCTTCACGTCGGCATCGACCTCCTCCGGCGACTCGCGGCTGAAGAGGTCGGACTCGGCGTTGTAGAGAGCCTCGGCGTACTCGTTGCGGTCGCCCTCCCAGGTGTCGACCTCGTAGACCTGCTCGATGGAGAGGCCTTTGAGACCCTCGGAGATCTGCGCGGAGACGTCCGCGAGGAACTTGGCGACGTTATGTGCCAGCACTAATTTTTTGGGCTCTTCGGCGAAGTCCTTCTCGCGGAGACGGAGGATGTTCTCGATGACTTCCGAGCGGGCCTTCAGCCGCCAGGCGTCGGAGTCCGCCGTGCAGTCGCCGGCGACCACCTGCTCGATGCAGATCCGCTCCGCGGAGTAGAGCAGCGCCAGGAGCCCGTAGGTATCGGGGAAGGAGCGGGCCCTTCCGAGCACGATGTCGCAGACGTCGTCGGAGGGGGCGAAGCCGAGGGCGTCCGCCCCGAGGGTCTCCTCGAAGGTGTAGTCCATGCCCACGAGCCCGCGGTACTGGGCGCCGTCCACCCGGCCGGGCCTCTCGCAGATGGCGCCCGCGGCGGCGGAGACCACGTCGCGGTAGATCTCCTCGGCGTCGAAGTACCCCGTCTTGAGGCAGTCGTCGAGGTCGTCGTAGCCGGCCAGGAACAGCCCGCGGGAGATCTCCCTCATGGCCTTCTCGAAATGCCGGAGATAGTGCTCCTTCCCGCGCTTCATATGCACTGCATGGCGGGTTACGGCAAAAAAACCGTCGCCCGTTACCGCCCGGTTACTGGCTGGTATATAAGCGAAACTAACTATACAAAGGATAGCAAAGGAGCGAAGATGGAACAGTCGGAACGTCTGAGGTATCTGGTGCGGGCCTTCTCGGAGGAGAGGCCGGAGCTGGCCGGTGTCGGCATCGGCGGGAACGAGGAAGAGCTCAGGACGGCGCTGCGTTCGATGATGAACGTCAGGCCGCCGGGGCCGCTGGACCCGGAGACGAAGAGGGTCCAGGACGAATACCTCCGCGCGAGGGCGGAGGAGAAGGGGATCGTCGATTGGAAGGACATCCGCAATGTCCGCGGGACCCTGGGATTGGAGGGCCCCGCCGCAACGAAGATCTCTCTGTGGAGGGGGGACATCACGAGGCTGAGGATCGGGGCCATCGTCAACGCCGCCAACCCCGGGATGACAGGCTGCTGGGTCCCCATGCACTCGTGCATCGACAACTGCATCCACACCTACGCCGGGACGGAGCTAAGGGAGGACTGCGCCCGCCGGATGGAGGCCTATCAGAAGGGGCATCCCGGCGCGGGATGGCCGACGGCCGTCCCCATGCTGACCCCCGGCTACTGCCTCCCCGCGGAGCACGTGGTCCACATCGTCGGGCCGGTGGTGGACGGCCCCCTGAGGGAATCCCATGTGCGGGACCTGCGGGACTGCTACCTGCGGACCCTGGACCTCTGCGCGGAGGAGGAGATCCGCTCGGTCGCCTTCTGCTGCATCTCGACGGGCGTCTACCGCTTCCCGGCGGACCTCGCCGCGGAGCTCGCCGCGGAGACCGTGGCGGGCTGGCTGGAGGACAGCCCGGAGGCCGTGGACCGCGTTGTCTTCGACGTCTTCTCGGAACGGGACGAGACGCTCTACAGGGAGGCGCTGGCACATGCCCTCGGATGATCCTCTTGAAAAGAAGGTCGAGCTCCTCCGCGCGAAGCTCGATGAGTGCGAATCGGTGCTCGTGGGGGCGGGGGCGGGGGTGTCCTCCTCCGCCGGATACGACTACTCCGGCCCCCGCTTCGACCGCTACTTCGCCGACTTCCGCGATGCCTACGGCATCCGCGACATGTACTCGGGGGGCTTCTGGCGGTATCCGGACGACAATACTTTCTGGGCCTGGTGGTCGAGGGCGGTGTACCTCAACCGTTACGTCGACCCGCCGCGCCCGGTCTACCGGGAGCTCCTGGAGCTCCTGCGCGGGAAGGACTACTTCGTCATCACCACCAACGTCGACCACTGCTTCCAGAAGGCGGGCTTCGACAAGGAGAGGCTGTTCTACACCCAGGGCGACTACGGCCTCTTCCAGTGCTCCAAGCCGTGCAGCCCTTATACCTATGAGAACGGGAAGCAGATAGCGGCCATGATGGAGGCGCAGGGGTTCGTCAGGGATTCCAACGGCATCTTCGTCCCGCCGGAGAAGGGGCTGTCGATGAAGGTCCCCGATTCCCTGCTCCCCCGGTGCCCGGTCTGCGGGCGCCCGATGATGATGAACCTGCGGTGCGACGGGCGCTTCGTCGAGGACAAGGGATGGAACGAGGCGAAGCGCCGGTACACGGAATGGACCTACGACCACGGGGACGGGAGGATCCTGTACCTGGAGCTGGGGGTGGGGGAGAACACCCCCGTCATCATCAAATGGCCGATGTGGAGGCGCACGGCCGCCAACAGGAAGGCCTTCTACGCCTGCGTGAACCTCGGTAACGCCTATGCGCCCGAGGGGATCGCCGGGAGGAGCGTCTGCATCGACGCCGACATCGGGGACGTCATCGAGGCCGTTTCGGGAAAGAAAAACCCGGCGGGCGAATCATGAAGCCCGGAGAACACTCGGTCGCTCGAAATCGTCCTCGGGCACCAGCAGGGGCTCCTTCCGCTTCGAGGGGTCCTTCTCCTTGGAGACGGCCAGCTTCTGGACCTCGTTGAAATCAGTAGGGCTGACGGCCGTCCCGGCGTAATGCCGGTAGAGGACGCCGTTCCACCGCATGTAGCCCGCGTAGACGGGGTTGTGGAGGAGGGTGCCGACGCTGTAGGCCGTCCACCTCTTCCCCCGGCGGGTGCGCACGCCGTCCCGGTTGAGCTCCTCGGCGATGTCCGTCTGGGACATTCCCTTCGCATAGTCCATGAACACCCCGCGGACCCTCTCGAGTTCCTCGGGGATGCTCCGCACGACGCCGTCCTCGAGCTCGTACCCGTAGGGCGGGTTCATGCCCATGGTGCGGGACTCGCGCTCGGTGTTGGACATGGTCTCGGCCTTCTGCTTCATGCCCATGTAGGTCCTCTCGCCGATCTGCTCCGACTCCAGCTGGGCGATGTTCTGGATCATCGCCATCACGAAGCGCCCCATGGCGTTGGTGGTGTCCAATGATTCGGTGGCGGAGACGAACTCCTTGTGCTTCCGCCCGAGCAGGTCCATCATGTTCATGAAGTTCCGGGAGTTCCGGTGGATCCTGTCCATCTTCAGCACGAGCATGATGTCCCAGCTGTCGATCTCCTCCATCATCTGCCGGTAGCCGGGGCGGTTGGTGTTCCTCCCCGAGTAGCCGTCGTCGACGTAGACCCGCCAGATCTCGTAGTCCTGGGCGATGCAGTAGTTCTCCAAAACTTCCTTCTGGGCGGCGATGGAGTAGCCCTCCAGGGCCTGCTCTTCAGTGGAAACGCGGCAGTAGACGGCGGCCCGGGTCATAGCGCTTCGGGCCCGTTTACAGCGATAAAGGTGTCGCGCGGGACGATGGCGGCCTGCGTCCCCGGGCGGACGATGCCGTCCCAGCGCAGGTAGCCCGCGTACAGCGGGTTGCGGAGGATGTTCCGCACCGCCTGCCGGCTCCACTTCCCGCCCTTCTTCGAGGGGATGTAGGCCTCGTTGAGCGCTTCTGCAATCGCAGTCTGGGACTTTCCCTCGGCGGACATCGCGAAGATCCTCCTGACGGTCTCCGCCTCCGCTTCAATAACAACAAGTTCCCCGTTCCGGTAGGTGTACCCGTAGGGGTCGGGGGAGCCCATCGGCTCGCCGGTGGCCTTGGCCTTCTTGGTCATGCCGAGCTTCACCCTCTCGCCGATCTGCTCCGACTCCAGCTGCGCCATCCGCTCCACGATGTCCATCACGAAGCGGCCCATGGCGGTGGTGGTATCGAACTTCTCGTTGAGGGAGATGAAGTCCTTCCCGCTCTCGCGGAGGGTCTCCATCATGCGCGCGAAGTTGACGCTGTTGCGGTGGATCCTGTCCATCTTGAGGACGAGCAGGGCGTCCCACCGGTCCATCTCGGCGAACATGCGCCGGTACTCGGGGCGGTCGGTGCTCCGCCCCGAGTACCCCTCGTCGCGGTAGACGTCCGCCACGGTCCACCCGCGCACTGCGCACATGGCCTTGAGGCGTTTCGTCTGCGCGTCGAGGGAGAACCCCTCTCTCGCCTGGTCCTCCGTCGACACCCTCACGTAGAGCGCTACGCGGAGCTGTTCCGACTGCATCCTATCCCGCAACTCTATGGGGTTTCCAGTCTTATAAAGTTAAGCCCCGCGCTTAACTAAGTTTGTGGAACACTTTACAATTTTCACGTATGATACGAACAGCGGCAGAAGACAGCCTATGTACTCCTCGATGCGGGATATGGAGAGTATGGAATGATACGTTGGGCAGGCTCTCCCCCGATTGTTATCCGGGAGCCTTATGAACACGGGGATGAAGGTTGCAGGGGTGCTTCTTGTTGCGTTGCTGTTGGCCGGCCGATCGGCTATTTATTGGCAACGTTGTCGGACGATGACAATCAGCAGGATTCGGAGATCTATGAGAGCAGCGGGAGCACCCCGCTGGACATCGGGACGATCGCCTACGATACGACGGTCTACGTCGATTCCACCGACTTGACCGGCCTTGCCGATTCCGTCGGCGGTTTCTGCACTGGCGAAATGTCCAGCGCCGATGTCGCGGACATCGCCCCCAGCACTGTGGCTTTCCTATCTCCCCAGACGATCTCCTGGAACATCGATGAGGTCGCTGACCTGTTCGACTAGGGCACCGTGATCATCTCGACCGGCGGCCCTCATCGCGATCTACAGTTACGATGACACTGGCGCGCACTGGTGCACCGATACGTTCTCAGTCGTGTACCATGACGGCTCCCATGAGTACGGGTATTCGATCGATATACAGACCGAGTTCTTCCGGGACAGATGAGACGCTTCCGAGATCAATGACCCAGCGGTCCGGAAATCAATATTGAAATCAGAGAGAAAGGAGACCGGCCCCGGAGGGCCGGAAGGGGGCGATGCCCCCTTTTTCACGGAGAGGTTTTCACATCCCGGGCATTCCGCCCTGGGGCATTCCGCCCTGCGCTCCCTGGGGAGGCTGCTGGGGCGCCCTGCGGGCGGCGATGACATCGTCGATCCTGAGGATCATGTTGGCGGCCTCAGTGGCAGAGCTGACCGCCTGGGTCTTGACCCTGAGGGGCTCGACGACGTTCTTCTTCTTCATGTCGGCGGGCTCGCCGGTGTCGAGGTCGATGC